>JBNKVZ010000155.1:0-10512 GCA_050299455.1 Thalassospira sp. | reverse complement strand
CTTGCGGTCGGAGACAATTATACAATTGTTGGCGCCGGTGGCACGGGAAGCTATAGCACGTTGTCAGCCTCTGTTGTTGGCACGGGAGACCGCAAAGCAATTGTCAAAACCGTCGGCAAGGATCTGGTTGTCGTCCTGACCAAAGGGGATGGATCAGGCAAATACACCCCGGTCGGCAATGCCGAAGGCGGCAGTGCAGCACCGCTGGGGCGCACCCTGGATCAGATTAACACCAAGGATACGACCGAGGCCATTGCCTTCCAAAATAAGGTTCTGGCACGAATTGACAGCCTGCCCGAAGCCCAGCGTGGCACGGCCATCAAGGAACTGTCGCCAGCCAGCGCCGCCAACACCGTCCAGCTTTCGGCACAGGCGACATCTATTGTCATTGGGGCTGTTGAAACCCGCCAGCAAATTGCCATGTCGGGCGATGGTACATCACAAACCGGGATCGCCGCTGGTGACGCCGCGCGTTATAGCCAGATATGGGGGCAAATTCTGGGCGGGTCAGCGCACCGGGCCGGTGATAGCGAGAATGACGGCTTTACCAGCAAAAGCTTCGGCCTGACCAGCGGGTTCGATCATCTGATTACCCCCAACCTTCTGGGCGGTGTTGCCCTAAGCTGGGTGCGATCCTGGACCGATGGCAGCAATGCCTCGAACGGATCGACAAATACGCTCGACAGCTATCAAATGACATTTTATGGCACCTACCGGATGGACCGCCTGGCCGTTGATGGCCAGATTGGTGCCGGGTGGAACCATTACGACCAGCAGCGCACCATTTCCTTTTTGGGCAATACCGCCAGTGCCGACTATGACGGGCAGCAATATATGGCACGTACCCGTGTTGGCTATGATTTCAGCCTCGGCGACACAACCCTTACCCCGTTTGCCGGACTTCGCTGGCTGGGTGCACACACAGAATCCTATCAAGAAACCGGTGCCGGTGCGGCCAACAACTCGGTCAATAGCCAAAGCAATAACAGTGTAACCCACGAAGTCGGAGCGCGGGCGCAATGGAGCTTTGATACACCAACAGGCATTGTCTCACCGGAAGTCTCGGCCGCCTGGATCCATGATTACACCGACAATACGGTCGATACGACCGGCCAGATTGGCGGCACTGATTATTCCATTCAGACAAAGGGCCTGGATTCTGACGGGGTCCGTCTTGGCATCGGCCTGTCCTATCAGACCTATGAGAATCTAAGCCTGAAACTGTCCTATGACGGCGAACTGCGCTCCGGCTATCAAAGCCAGGCAGCAACCTTGCGATTGAACTGGGATTTTTGAACAACTGGCTATACCCGGCACAACAAGCTTTACCAACTTAAACGGTGGCAGAAATGCTACCGTTTTTCATATGAGTACAACTCGACACTGTCACAGCACCGAATAAATCTGCAAACATCTTAGGCCTTCGGGAAGCCAAACCAGTGCTATTTCATTTCGATAAAATTCCCGCACTTGAACCAGCACGAAAATATTGTGGCACCGAAATCCAAACAAACAAAACAAACGTCAGAATTGCATCTACAACGATCCCACCTCCGAACAGCAGGCAAATCGAATAGATATCAGGCTGAAAATATCCGTTCTGATACAGAACAAACGCAACCCCATAATAGATGACATTTACGAACAGGGACTGATAGAGCATCAAGTCTGTGCGCCCTGTTCCATAAAAGAAACTGTCCACAATATTGTTAAATGCAAAAACGACGTAAAACCCAATCAAAACATTCACAACGTCAATCACCGGCCCCGGGTCTGAAACGCCCATGACATTCTGCAAAAAACTTCCCCAATAGGAAAACGTTGCGAACCAAAGCGCACAAATGAACATCGTTGAGACAAAATATAAAAACAGTCCTGCTCCGACATATCCATTTTTAACTGCCGCCTGACGCCGGACAAAATCACCCAATGACAGAATGGGCAGTAGCAGCCATCCCCAGATAAATGCATTCGCCAGCCAAAACTCTCCCTGCTTGTGCACTGTATTGACAATCCTGATGATCATCACGGCAAAAGCCCCATTACGAACCAGCGTTTCCGTTGATGCCAGGATCGATATCCGCAACCAGCTTCTTTTAAGAATCGGGTCAAGTCGATTTCTGTTGAGAAGCGAAACACCGCATCGATTTAGAATATAGATGGCATAAAGGGCTAAAATGATATTCGAGACGATGCTCGAAATCGCAACGCCGACGATACCTAAACCGAACGAAAAATCGAATGTGCCAAACATCAATGCATCACACATCGACATGCAGACCGCCTGGGCAATCAGCAGCATCATAATGCTTGCTGTTCGTCCCAGTACAGTAAGCACAATCATGGCAACAGTGAAAACATAGCTAAAGGTCATGGCTATGATTTCACCGCGAATGTATGTGACGGTAATCTCGTGAAGCTCTGGGGTTTGCCCCATTGCTGTCACCAGATGGGGGGCAAAAATCAACAAAAAAGTCGATAGCAGGATGAAGGCGCCGCCGATCCACCGAAAAGCTACACTGACAACAGATGAAAACGCATCGGGCTTCGTAATGTATCGACCAAAAACATAGAAAAGTGGCAATAAGATCCCGTCATTTATGACCTCTATCACCAGCGATAACCAGGAAATCTGTGAAGCGATAGAATACGCGCCGACATCAGGAACGTCGCCAATCAAGTAAATTCGGAACGTAGAATACAAGGCTGGAATTAGTCGACTTAGCAAGAGCACGGCATATAATTTAACTGAGTCCGATATTGCAATGCCACGACCCAACACCTTCACAACCGCACCTTTAAATTTTCTCCCCAAACCTGAAACCTAAAACAAAAACTTAGAACAAACTATTCTTAAAACAAAAAGCCGCCCGGTTTCCCGGGCGGCGAGTTTTTAAAGGAGCATAACTTGATGCCGGGCTGCTAAAGGGAGCAGCCCTTTATGGGGTGCTGACGAACAAATGCCCGAGATGGGGATCTCAGGCTTTGCCATACCCCCCACCGCCCGGGGTTTCGATGATGAAGACATCACCGGGATTCATTTCGGTGCCATCGGTGCCTTTAAGGTCGATAACCTTGCCATCGGTGCGTTCCACTGCATTACGGCCCAGTTTACCCGGTTGGCCGCCAGCAACCGCCTGGCCCGGCACACGGCGGTGGTTGGACAGGATCGATGCCGTCATTTTTTCAAGGAAGCGGATGCGGCGCACCGTGCCATCCCCGCCTTTGAATTCGCCATCGCCGCCCGAACCGGTGCGGATACCAAAACTTTCCAGCAGGACCGGAAAGCGCCATTCCAGCACTTCGGGGTCGGTCAGGCGGGAATTGGTCATGTGGGTATGCACACCCGATGTCCCGTTATAACCCGGCCCGGCACCAGTGCCACCACAGATGGTTTCGTAATATTGGTGCTGGTCATTGCCATAGGTGAAGTTGTTCATCGTGCCCTGGGCGCCCGACATGGTGCCAAGGGCAGCATAAAGGGCATCGGTGACGTGCTGGCTGGTTTCAACATTCCCGGCCACCACGGCAGCGGGATGCACGGGGTTGAGCATCGACCCTTCGGGCACGATCAGATTAACCGGTTTCAGACAGCCGGCATTCAGCGGAATATCATCATCCACCAGCGTTCTGAACACATACAATACCGCCGCACGGGTAACAGCAGAGGGGGCATTGAAGTTGTTATCCAGCTGGCTGGACGTCCCGGTGAAATCCACCGTGGCGGAACGATTGGCCTTATCAATGGTGACTTTAACCCGGACAACAGCACCGTTATCCATTTCATAGGCAAATTCACCGTCATTCAGCCCTTCAAGCACCCGACGAACGCTTTCTTCGGCATTGTCCTGCACATGTTTCATATAGGCATGAACCACTTCCAGGCCGAAATGATCGACCATTCGGCGCAGTTCCTGAACACCCTTTTCATTAGCCGCAATCTGGGCCTGAAGGTCGGCAATGTTCTGATACGGGTTCCGTGCCGGATAGGTCGCACCCTCCAGAAGGTTCCGCAGCCCGGCTTCATCAAATTTACCCTGATCGACCAGTTTGAAATTGTCGATCAGAACGCCTTCTTCCTCCAGCACCCGGGAATTGGGCGGCATGGAACCCGGCGTGATCCCGCCAACATCGGCATGATGCCCGCGCGAGGCGACATAAAACAGAATGTCCTTGCCCGCATCATCAAAGACCGGGGTGATGGCAGTAATATCGGGCAGGTGCGTGCCGCCATTATAGGGGTCGTTGAGAATGTAAACGTCGCCCGGTTTCATCTGACCGGCATTATTGTGCATCACCGCCTGAACCGATTCCCCCATTGACCCCAGATGCACGGGCATATGCGGGGCATTGGCAATCAACAAACCTTGCTGGTCAAACAGCGCGCAGGAGAAATCCAGCCGTTCCTTGATATTAACCGAATAGGAAGTATTGGCGAGCGTCACGCCCATTTGTTCGGCAATATTCATAAACAGGTTGTTAAACACTTCCAGCATCACCGGATCGGCCTCGGTGCCAATCGCTTCGGTCCGTTTAAGCGGCACAACACGGGTCACCACCAGATGGTCACGACCATTCACCTTGGCTTCCCAGCCCGGATCAATCACGGTGGTGCCAACAGGTTCAACAATCACCGCCGGCCCCGTCACCACCGCACCCGGCTTCATGTCTTCGCGTTTATAAAACGGGGTATCATGGGCCTCGCCACCAAATACCACCCGGCGGGTGGCAAGCGGGTCAACCGACGCGCTACCGCCTTCAACAGCTTCGGCATCGGGCAGGCTTTCGGTTTCGCCAATGGCTTCAACCGCCACGGCTTCCACCACCAGCGGCTTTTCTTCCATCACAAAGCCGTAACGCTGTTTGTGCTGGTCTTCAAACTGGGCCTTGATGTCGTCCGCCGTGCCAAAATCAACAATCAGCGGATTATCCGTGCCGTCATAGCGCAAATGCAGCTTTTTCAGCAGGCGGATTTTGTCATCCGTAATGCCCTGTTCATGCAGTTCGGCCCGGGCTTCAACACCCAGTTTATCAAGCTGCTGATCCAGATTTGCCAGTTCTTCGGTTTTAAGGCGGGCTTCAACGGCCTGTTCGCGCATCGCCCGAATATCGGCCAGGCCCATGCCATAGGCCGACAAAACCCCGGCAAAGGGATGGACAAACACCCGCGTCATGCCCAGCGTATCAGCCACCTGGCAGGCATGCTGCCCGCCGGCCCCGCCAAAGCATTGCAGGATATAATCCGACACATCATAACCACGCTGCACCGAAATTTGCTTGATCGCGTTGGCCATATTTTCAACGGCAATGCGCAAAAAGCCCTCGGCGACTTCTTCGCTGGTCATATCATTGCCGGTATCGGCCTTGATTTTGGCGGCCATGTCGGCAAAGCGGGATTTAACGGCTTCCTCATCGAGCGGTTCATTGCCTTCGGGGCCAAAAACCGGCGGAAAGAAATCGGGCTGGACCTTGCCCAGCATGACGTTAATGTCGGTCACGGCCAGCGGCCCGCCACGACGATAAGCCGCCGGACCAGGATTGGCCCCGGCACTGTCCGGACCGACACGGAAACGCGCGCCATCAAAATGCAGGATCGAGCCGCCGCCCGCGGCGACGGTATGAATGTGCATCATGGGCGCGCGCATGCGCACCCCGGCAACTTCTGTCTCGAAACTGCGCTCGAATTCGCCGTCGTAGTGCGTCACGTCGGTTGATGTACCGCCCATATCGAACCCGATGACCTGCTTGAAACCATCCATTTCGGCGGTGCGGACCATACCCACAACGCCGCCCGCCGGGCCGGACAGGATGGCATCCTTGCCCTGGAATTTTGACGCATCGGTCAAACCACCATTGGACTGCATGAACATCAGCTTCACACCGCCCAGCTCGCTTGCCACCTGGTCAACATAGCGGCGCAGAATGGGCGAAAGATACGCATCCACCACTGTGGTATCGCCACGCGACACCAGTTTCATCAGCGGGCTGACTTCGTGGCTGACGGATACCTGGGTAAAGCCGATATCGCGGGCAATTTCGGCGGCGGCCAATTCATGCGCGCTATAGCGATAACCGTGCATGAACACGATGGCACAGGCCCGAATACCATCATCAAAGGCGGCTTGCAGGTCAGCACGCAACTGCTCGCGATCCAGCGGGGTCAGTTCTTCGCCCTGGGCGTTAAAACGCTCCGATGCTTCGATCACCTGTTCATAAAGGCTTTCGGGCAGTTTGATATTGCGGTCAAACAGGCGCGGACGGTTTTGATAGGCAATGCGCAGGGCATCACGGAAGCCGGTGGTTGTGACCAAAACCGTGCGGTCGCCCTTGCGTTCCAGCAGGGCATTGGTCGCAACCGTGGTGCCCATTTTCACCGCTTCGATTTTTTCCGCCGGGATGGTTTCATCATCGGCAACATCAAGCAATTCGCGAATGCCCTGAATGGCGGCATCCTTGTAGCGTTCCGGGTTTTCCGACAGCAATTTATGCGTTACCAGCGATCCATCGGGTTTGCGCGCGACGATATCGGTAAAGGTGCCACCGCGATCCACCCAGAACTGCCATTTTGCCGTATCGGCCGTGTTGGTTTGCGACGTATTTTGGTCAAGCGAAGCCATGATGCTTACTCCTTCAGCATCCGAAATTCGGAAACAACGAAAAACAGGACCGACCGTGCCGGTCTCTAATTGCCTAGTTCATTTGCGTCGGCAGCCAGGTGGCAATGCCGGGGAAAATCGTGATCAGGGCGACAGCCGCCATTAACAAAAAGAAGAACGGCAGGGCCGCAACGGCGATGGAAAACAGGTTCTTGCCGGTCAATCCCTGCAAGACAAACAGGTTAAAGCCGACCGGCGGGGTGATTTGCGACATTTCAACCACCAGCACCAGATAGATGCCAAACCACAGCGCATCGATATTGGCGGCCTGCACCATTGGCAAAATGACCGAGGTCGTCAGCACCACCACCGAAATGCCATCGAGGAAACAGCCCATAACGATGAAAAACAGGGTCAGCATCGCAAGCAGCGCATAGGGCGACAGATGCATATCCGAAATCAACCCGGCCAATTCGCGGGGAATACCGGTAAAGCCCATCGCCACCGTCAGGATCGACGCCCCCGCAAGAATAAAGCAGATCATGCAGGAGGTGCGGGTTGCCCCCATCAGACCATCAACAAAGCTGGCCCAATTGAGCGTGCGGCTGAAGGCAGAAAGGATCAGCGCGCCGACCACACCAAAGGCCGCGGCCTCCGTCGGGGTGGCAATGCCGCCGTAAATAGAGCCAATAACAGCCGTGATCAGCAGGATCACCGGGATCAAACGGCCCGATGCGCGCACCTTGTCCATAAAGGGAATGCTGGGCACAGCGGGGGGCATTTTGTCCTTATGGATGGTGGACCATATCATGACAAAGCCCATAAACAGCACGACCAGCATGATGCCCGGCAGCACACCGGCAATGAACAGCCGCGCAATCGAAAGTTCCGCCGACACACCATAAACAATCAGAATGATCGAAGGCGGGATCAGCAGCCCCAGCGTGCCAGACCCGGCAAGGGTGCCCAAAATCAGTTTGTCGGCATAACCCTGCTTGCGCAATTCGGGGATCGACATCCGGCCAATGGTCGCCGCGGTTGCCGCCGAGGAGCCCGATACAGCGGCAAAAATACCGCAGCCGAGAATATTGACATGCAACAGGCGGCCGGGAAGTTTGTTTAACCACGGGGCCAGGCCGGTAAACATGTCCTCGGACAGGCGGGAGCGAAACAGGATTTCCCCCATCCAGACAAAGAGCGGCAAAGCCGTCAAGGTCCAGGAAGATTGTCCTGACCAGATGTTAATCGCCATCGAATCCCCGACCGGGGCTGATGTAAAAATCATCATGCCAATGACGGCTGTCCCAAGAAGCGTCGCACCGACCCAAACGCCCATCCCAAGCATAAGGAACAGCGATACCAAGAAGATAATTGTCGCGATGGTTTCAGTCATAACTCTTGCGGGCTTTCTTCAGATGAGGTCGCGAGCTTTTCTGTCTCGGGAATATCGGGTGCAATCAAAGCCTGAAGAAGACTATGCACCGCGGCCAGTGCAAACAGGCACGCCCCGCCAGCAACAAAGGCCTGCGGAATCCAGAGCAAGATCCCATCCGCCCCCTGGCTGCGATCCTGGAACTCGTGACTAAGCAGTGTCATCTGAACCAGATACCACGCCATAAAGCAGGTAATGGCTGTCAAAATAACCAGACACAGGATTTCAAGAAGATGACGACCACCGCCCGTCAGCCTTTCAGAGAAAAGCGAGATGCGAATATGGCGTTTTGAACGAAGGGTATAGGCCAGTGCGGTAAAGGTTCCTGTTGCCATAACATAGCCCGCCACATCCGATGCGCCCCCTGCATAAAGGCCGAGTGACCGGGCAAATGTGCTGTACAAAACCAAACAGCATAACGTCACCAACAAAACACCGGCGGCAACAGCACCGGCCTTGTAGACACCGTCAAGCGCCTTTGAAATCATGGCAAACATGTCGATCCCCAAAGAGAAATCCTGTCGCATCCACATGGATGCGACAGGGCGTTGTTTCGCACTTATTCCGCGTTATAGGCATCAATCACAGCCTGGCCTTTTGCGCCAGCGCGTTCCAACCACTGCTCACGCAGTTTAGCACCAACTTTTTCAAACGCAGCGCGCAGTTCAGGGCTCATTTCAGCAACCTGCATGCCATGCTTTTTGAACTGTTCGATATACCAGGCATCCAGCTCTTCAGCTTTTGCCCAGCACTTGCTTTCTGCTGTGGCAGCCGCCTTTTCAAACACGGCCTTTGTCGCATCATCCAGACCAGCCCATGCCTTGGCATTGGTAAAGACCATGTTGCGCGGTAACCAGGCTTTGACGTCATAGTAATATTTGACATGTTCCCAAAGCTTCTGGTCATAGCCGGTCGATCCCGATGAAATCATCGATTCAGCAACACCGGTGGCAAAGGCTTGCGGCAGCTCGGCGGCCTCAATTTTTGTTGGTACCATGCCAAGCTCTTCTGCAAAGGCAGAAGTCGTTGCATTATAGGCGCGGAATTTCAGCCCTTTGATATCTTCCGGGGTCTTGGCTTCCACCGAAGAATAAAAGCCCTGCGGAGGCCACGGGCATGAATAAAGGAAATGCAGGCCCGCACCTTCCAGCGTTTTTTCAAGGGCAGGTTTCGATGCCTGGTAAAGTTTCATCGACGCATCGAAACCGGTGGCAAGGAACGGCACTGAATCGATACCATAGATCGGGTCTTCATTGGCCAAAGCCGAAATCAGACGTTCGCCAATCGGAATAATACCCCGACGAACCGATGTATAAATCTGGTCGCCCGGGAACAGAGAGCCGCCAGGATGCGTAACCAGGTTAATATCGGTCCCGGCACTCACTTCTTTGGCAAATTCAGCGGCAATTTCGGAATGATAGTTCGACGCCGAATAGGCAAGCGCCATATCCCAGGTTTCCGCATTTGCGCCCGAAACCGCAAACGGAAAGGATAACACGGCCCCGGCAATAACAAGATTTTTCAACTTCATAGAAGCCTCCGATGATAAATTTTAGGTTTGTTTTTATTTTATGCGAGATAACGCGCCGCACAGAAGGGCTTTGCGTCAATTGGTGGCGTTTGATCTGTCATCAAATCGGCAAGCACGCGGGCTGTCCCCGGCCCGGTGCAAAACCCGATATGCTGATGACCAAAGGCAAGCCAAAGACCTTTTCGGTTTGGCATGGCATCGATGATCGGCCGACTGTCAGGAAGCGTCGGACGACGTCCCATCCACGGGCTATTTTCAACCGGGCCGGACAACGGGAATGCCTCTTTGGCAGATAAAACAGCTTGCTCGAATTGGTTTCTTTTTTCCGGTGCATCACAGGCATCAAGCTCAACACCGGTTGTCAGTCGATAGCCCTGTTCCATCGGGGCCAGAACATACCCCCCGCTGGCATCACAAATCGGGCGCTGCAAATGCCCGCCATTGGCGGATCTGAAATGCATGTGATAACCGCGTTCATACCCCATCGGCACATCAACCCCGATGGTCTTTAAAATATGTGGCGTCCAAGGTCCCAGGGCGACAACCACATCATCACAGACAAAACTGTCGCCCCCATCTGCCATGACTTTCCAGCCGCCTGATGTAACAGACAAGGCGGACAATGACTGCACCGTTTTCTGAACGAATTTGCCCCCCTTGGCGAGAAACAACCTCCCATAACCTGCCACCAGGGCACCGGGATTATCAATGCTTTTGGCATCCCTGATCCAGGTTGCCGCGGTGAAAATCCGGTTCAGCGATGGTTCAAGATCGGAAATCTGATCGGCATTGAGAATTTCGGTATCGAGTTCAAAACGCTCAAAAATACCACGGGCAAACTGTGATGCTTCAAATGAGGTTTGCAGTTCGGCGCCTATCGTCCCCAATAATAGCGGCCAACTCACGGCCAACAACATAGTAACCAACAGTGCTTGGGCAGAATACGTAAAACG
>JBNKVZ010000154.1:0-10689 GCA_050299455.1 Thalassospira sp. | reverse complement strand
GCTGTCTCGCCAGATCCCCGAACCCGTTTCGTATCTGGCCTCGTTTCCTGAGGGTGAAATTAATACGTATGTATAGATCTCCATATCCCTAAATAGGGATGATGATTAACAAGAGGCCTATATCGATCAAAGTTGTTAATAAAATCTTTTTATTTCATATAGATAGGCAGAATATTTTTGTATGACACCGCCCAAAACAAAAGGGCATCGCCCGAAACGATGCCCTTTTGTGCCTGTCAAAGTGACAAAAGCGATTATTTTTCAACAACGGCCTTTCTGATCACGAGATAACCCGGTTCGTGGATGCCAGACATTATCTATCCGGGATTTTCCAATGGAACCGCCGATCAGGGCATTGTGCGCATCGGGCCAGGACAGAAATCCCCCACGAAGCCCTCACAAGCCCCCGCAAGCCCCACGGGGAACGCCTCATCTAAAACCCTCGCCATTCAGGCTTCATACGCCATACATTGACATCCCCGCATAACAAAACGGGCCGGCGACATCATCGTCACCGGCCCGTCCTTGTCGTTATAAACTTAACGGGCCAGGACCATTGCGGCTTCGCGGGTACGACCCACCGATCCGGAAACCTGCGTCGAACCACTTCTGATCTCGGTAATGGTGGCAGCAAAGTTTTCAACGGACATTGCCATCGACTGCATATTGACCGACACCTCGCCGGTAACGGCACTTTGTTCCTCGACGGCCGAGGAAATGCTGGTGACGTTATTGACCACACCTTCGACACCCGTGCGGATATCACCCAGCACATCGGCGACTTCCCGGGCAATGTCCTGAACCCCGCTAATATCCACTGAAATCTGTTCCGTTGCCCGCGCAGCCTGCTTGGCAAGGTTTTTCACCTCGTTTGCCACCACGGCAAACCCCTTGCCCGCTTCCCCGGCACGCGCCGATTCGATCGTGGCATTCAGCGCCAGAAGATTGATCTGGCTGGCAATGTTCTGGATCACCTCGACAATACTGCCCATCGAAGAGACAACCTCATCCATCCGCTGGGTCGAGGCACCGGCCTTGACCGCCTTATCCAACATCTCGTCGGTCGAGTCCCGGGCAGATGACATGCTGCGCGAAATCTCGGTAATGGAGGCCAACAGTTGATCCGTACTCGCAGCGACGGCCTGAACATTGGTCGATGTTTCCTCGGACATTGTATAGGCATCGTTGGCCTGATCATCCAAAGTATAAAGATTTTGGTCAATTTCGGCGAAGTTGACATCAATCATCGACTTGAGATCACCCAGAAGCGCGATCTGCTCGGTAATGTCGGTGGCATATTTGACAACTTTGTACGGATTGCCATCCGGATCAAAGATCGGGTTGTAAGAGGCCTGGATCCAGACAACACGCCCGCCCTTGGCAATGCGCTTGAACTGCTGGGCAATAAAGTTGCCGCGGCCCAGTTCGCGCCAGAATTCCTTGTAATCGGCACTTTGGGCATAATCGGGTTCAACAAACATCCGATGATTTTGGCCTTTGATTTCGGCAAGCGAATAGCCCATCACCGCCAAAAAGTTATCATTGGCATCCAGGATATTGCCCTTCAGGTCAAATTCGATTACCGCCTGGCTGCGCCAGATGGCATCGACCTTGCCGTTCTGGTCGGCCATGCGTGCCTGACGCGCAGTAATGTCCGTTGCGAATTTGACAACTTTAACAACCTTGCCACTGTGATCGCGAACCGGGTTGTAAGTTGCCTCAATCCAGACGCGACGGCCATCTTTGGTTTTACGGGGGAAGGCGGCCTTTTGATATTGGCCCGCTGCCAAATCAGCCCAGAATTTTTTGTAATCCGGCGTGTTGACGATTTTATCTTCAACAAACAGCGAATGATGTTGGCCCTGAATTTCGTCCAGGCGATAGCCCAACAGGCCCAAAAAATTGTCATTGGCCCGAAGAATACGCCCTGACGGATCAAACTCGATCACCGCCAGCGAGTTTTCCAAAGCCTGAAGAGTTGCCGCTGCCAGACCGTTTTTATCAGACGAGAAGAAGTTGAAGTAAGACATGACACACCCTATCTGCTGTCTCGCCAGATCCCCGAACCCGTTTCGTATCTGGCCTCGTTTCCTGAGGGTGAAATTAATACGTATGTATAGAGCGCCATATCCCTAAATAGGGATAATCAACAACGCCAGGCTAAAAGAATTACTTTTCTAAAAAAATCATTTTATTTCAAATACTTAATTCAGATATCTTGCCTCCATCCCCCGAAAAAATAAAAGGGCATCGCCCGAAACGATGCCCTTTTGCGCCTGTCAAAGTAACAGAAAGCCGTTATTTTTCGACAAAGGCCTTTTCGATCACGAAATGCCCCGGTTCGTTCATATTGCCTTCCTGGCCGCCCCATTCCAGCAGCATCGCACGAGTATCGGCAATCATTTGCGGGTTCCCGCACAGCATGAAGCGGTCATTTTCCAATGTCGGCTTTTCCACGCCCAGATCATCGTAAATCTTGCCCGATGCCATCAATTCGGTAATGCGCCCCTGATGGGTGAATTCTTCACGCGTGACGGTCGGGTAATACAGAAGCTTTTTCTGCACTTCCTCGCCAAAGAATTCGTTATGGGGCAATTCATTGTGGATGAATTCCTGATAGGCCAGTTCGCGCACTTCGCGGCAACCATGCACCAGGATCACCTTTTCATACCGCTCATAGGTCTCGTAATCACGAATGACACTCATGAACGGGGCAAGGCCGGTCCCGGTAGAGAGCAACCACAGATTTTTGCCTGGCAACAGATTGTCATGGATCAGGGTGCCGGTTGGCTTGCGCCCGACCAGAATTTTGTCACCAACCTTGATATGCTGTAAACGCGAGGTCAAAGGACCATTGGGCACCTTGATCGAGAAAAATTCCAGTTCCTCGTCATAATTGGCACTGACCATCGAATAGGCGCGAACAAGCGGCTTGCCCTCGACTTCGAGTCCAATCATCGCAAACTGACCATTGAGAAACCGGAAACCCGGGTCCCGCGTCGTTTTGAAGGTAAACAGGGTATCCGTCCAGTGATGAACATATGTGACGGTTTCTTCGTTAAAATTGCTAGCCATAGTGCTGCATCAATCCGTTTCGACTTCGACAGTAGCTTTCAGTCAGACCGCGGCGGGAAAACAATACACGGTTCCCGGCCCGATATGGATGCCAAGTTGCGGCGATTTAACATCAACACACCGTATATCGCAAGAAAACATTCAATGTCGGTGTATTTTTGTCAAAACCAACTTTGACCCATATCAATTTTGTGTAAAATATTGTCTGACAATATTGTAAGTATCTAACGACAATCTCGCATCGCAATATGTGGCGCAGCGCGCATGATGGCAAGTCAAACCCGGCCCGTTTGGCCCGAATGAACGGAAAAACACCCATGCCGACACAGAACAACGCCCCGGCTGTCCAACAGGTTTGCCAAACCATTACCCGTGCCATTCGCGAGGGGCGCCTGGCCCCGGGGCAGCGTTTGACCGAGGCAGAATTTACCCAAAGACTTTCCGTCAGCCGCCCCACCGTCCGCGAGGCCTTTCGCCTACTTTGCAGCGATGGCCTTCTTCTTGCCGAACCTCATCGCGGGGTCAGTGTTCGCCAGTTGACCCGCCGCGAACTTGATGACCTGTTTGTCATTCGCGCCAATCTGGAGGCACTGGCCGTGCGCCTCGCAGCCCCCTTGCTGCAGCAAAGCCCCGATGCCCTGCTTGACATTCAAAAGGGGCTGGATGCCGCCGAACAGGCCGGGGATCTAGCGGAAATGTCGAAATATAATATCGCCTTTCATCAACTTTTCGCCGATATCAGCGGAAATACACTGCTGCAATCCCTGCTAGGCCGCCTGGCCAATTCGGTTTACTGGCTTCAATTCCGTGTCCTGATTGCCGATGAACAGGTATTTCACACCAACGCCCAGCATCAGGAAATCACCAAGGCCATCCTTGCGGGCAAAGGCGAAGAAGCGGCCAACATCATGATCGATCATATCGACCGTTCCCGCCAGTTGGTGCAGTGGCTTGACGATTCCTATTTCGCCGCGCCGAAATAGCGGGATCGAGAGATCAGCGACCGTTCAAAACCACCCTCATTACGGCCCCTGCTGTCACGCTGCGTGCGTGCATCGTCTCTCAACCGCGTCCCGTTTGGGCGGGACCAACAGACACGACATGACGATACGCAATGCCCCGGCCGCCGATCAAAAGATTACCACTCAACCGCATCTCCCGCGCGCCGACTCATTAACCGGCCGGAAATGACACACGCGGTTTTCACAACGTGGCAAAGCCATGCCCAAACGCTGCCAGCTTGCGCGGGTTTGAAGGTTTCGCTAACATTGTCAGACAATATTACATGACAATAAGGTGAAGCCCATGTCCGTCCATACGCCCCCGCCTGTCTACACGCCAATTCCCCTGCCCGATTATCAGGAAAAACCGCTAGATCAGATGCGCGCGGATGCCCAGGCCTTTTATGACGACATCCGCACCCGCCACACCATCAGGGAATTTTCCGACCGCCCGGTTCCGCGCGACATTATCGAAACCTGCCTGAAGGCCGCAGGTACCGCACCCAGCGGCGCCAATCATCAACCCTGGCATTTTTCGGTAATTGGCGATGCCGGCATGAAACGCCAAATCCGCCTTGCCGCCGAGGAAGAAGAACGCGCCTTTTATCCCGGACGTGCGGGGGATGAATGGATCAAGGCGCTGTCCCCGCTTGGCACGGATGACAGCAAACCGTTTCTGGAAACTGCGCCCTGGCTGATTTGCATCTTTGGCGAACGCAAAAGCAAATCTATCGATGGTAAAATGCGCAAAAACTATTATGTGCCGGAATCAGTATCCATCGCGACCGGCTTTCTATTGGCCGCCTTGCATCGCGCCGGGCTGGCAACGCTGACGCACACCCCCAACCCGATGGGCTTCCTGACCGAGATTTGCCGCCGCCCCGCCCATGACAAGCCCTATATCCTGCTGGTCACCGGGTATCCGGCACAGGATGCCACCATCCCGCAACATGCCACGGAAAAACGAAACCTTAGAGATATCGCAACATTCTTTTAAAATGCGAAAAGCGGCACCGCCCTGTGGCGCGCCGCCTTTTGTTAAGGGATATATGCCGCCATTTATTGGGAAACGGTCGGGCTTAGCGATGGCCGATGGGTAAGACCAAGCGCACACGAAGGCCGCCGCTTGGCGCATCTTCGAGCAACACATCGCCGCCGTGACCCCGGGCGGAGTCCCGGGCAATTGTCATGCCCAGGCCAACGCCGCCGGTGGCCTGATTGCGCGATTCTTCCAAACGATAAAACGGTTTGAAAACCTCTTCACGCTTTTCTGCCGGAATTCCCGGCCCGTCATCATCAAACAGAATTTCAAAATCATCGCCGCGCCGCCCGGCCCGAATAGACAGGTTCGACGCATACCGCCCGGCATTGCCAATAATATTGGCAACACAGCGCCGCACCGACTGACGGCGAATTTCCATCATCTGATTATCTTCAATATGAAGGTCAATCTGCTGGCCTTCGCGCAGGGCCTCGCCCACCAGTTCGGTCAATAATTTACCAATATCGGTTTCAACCGCCTGCTCGCCCTCTTCACCGCGGGCAAATGCCAAATAAGCATCCACCATGCGTTCCATATCCTGCACGTCCTGCTTTAGGGCATCAACCCCGGGCGAGGAGCCCTGCATGGCAAGTTCAAGCTTCATGCGGGTCAGCGGTGTCCGCAAATCATGCGACACACCGGCCAAAAGGGCCGTGCGTTGCGATAAATGGCGCTGAATACGATCCCGCATCGCCAGAAACGAGGTGGCCGCCAAACGCACTTCCGAGGCCCCTTCGGGCTTGAAGTCCGCCACATTCACCCCGCGGCCAAACTGGTCGGCCGCCTTGGCAAGACGGCGGATGGGGCGCACCTGATTGCGCATAAACAGCACCGCCACCCCATAAAGGATCAGGGCTGTCCCGGCGATCCACATAAAGAAAATATATGTCGTCGAGCTATAAAGCCGCTTGCGCGGTGCCACGACGGACAAAACCCCGTCGCGCAACTGCACCCGGATTTCCAGCAACCGGTCATCAACATCCAGATCAAAATAAAATGGCCGGTCCAGCCGCTCTTTCAAGGCAGTAAAAAGTTCTGCCGAGACCAGACCATAAGGCGGCTGGGTGATCTGCTTTTCCAGGATGGCACCGGGTTCAAACACGATATCAAGCTGCATGCGCCGCCGGGCATTTTCGACCAGGGCATCAAAATGGCTTTCATCGGGATATTGGCCGATATAATCGACCACATAGGCAACGTCGCCCGCCAGCCCGCGGCTAAGCTGCTTGGCAATCGTGTCCCAGTGCCGTTCAAAAAAGATCAGCACGGTCACGATCTGCAACAGCAGCATCGGCGTCATCAGGATCAGCAAAGACCGGCCCAAAAGACCCGTCGGCAGCAGAGATTTGACCCATCCGGAAAGTGCGTTGCCCAAAACCGTCACCCTTTATCGATATGATCGATGATTGTATTACCGCAATGCAGCAGCTCAGTCTGTGTAAAGGACATATCCCCGACCACGTACTGTCTGCAAGTATCTTGGCTGTTTTGGGTCATCCTCAAGTTTTCGCCGCAAGCGTGTGACCTGAACATCAATGCTGCGCGATGCTGCAGGATCGGCGCTACCATTGCCGCCCGTCAACTCAAAAAGCTGTTCCCGGCTGGTGGTTTGCCCGGTCCGACGCGCCAGGGCTGCCAGCAAATCCTGTTCTGCCGTGGTCAAATAAATATGTTCCTCCCCACGGTGCAGGACCATGCGGTCCATATCAAAACAAAAATCGCCAAACATCACTTCGCTGGTTTCCACGCTGCCGGGCACGTCATTCTCCGGGCGGCTTCCATACCGTCGTAAAATCGCCTCGATGCGCAAAACAAGCTCGCGCGGCTCAAACGGTTTTGCCAGATAATCATCCGCCCCCGCTTCCAGACCGGCAATACGGTCATCCGCCTCGGAAAGAGCGGTCAGCATCATGATCGGCACCGTCATGCCGCGATCGCGCAAGGACTGTGCCAGATCAACCCCTTTTTCACCGGGCATCAGCACATCAATCACCAGCAAGTCAAAGGTAAAGGCCTCAAGGCGCGTCCGTGCCTCGGCGGCATCACGGGCCACGGTCACCATAAACCCGTTTTCACCCAGATAGCGTTTCAGCAAATCGCGCAGCCTGTCGTCATCATCAACGACCAGAATATGCGGCAACCCGACCTCGACCATTCAACCCATCCAAAACTGTAACGCCAAAGGAAACATATCCGCGGAAACATATCCGCGGAAATATACCCGCACAGCCCTTGGGCGCAATCCATGATCACGCCACCAAAAAGCACCGGCACCCTTACTTAGCCCATACGCCGCCGCAGGCCATTGGGCAGAAGTTCATCTTCAAACCGGGCCCGGTCACTGGGGCCCAACATGCCCAACAAAACCTTGCGAAACCCCTCAACCGCTTCCGCCCCGGCTTCTCGGTAAGCATTGGCAATCAGGACGCGTTGATTTTCCGACAGCTTGCGTTCCAGTTCCTCGCCCTTTTCCGTCACGGTCAATAACCGTTGGCGACGGTCCTGCACGCCGGTTTTCTGTTCGATAAACCCTTCGCGCACCAATTGCCCCAAAACCCGCGACAGGGACTGTTTGGTAATTTGCAAAATTGCCAAAAGCTCGCTGACATTAATGCCGGGATTGCGGCTGACAAAATGAATGACGCGATGATGGGCGCGGCCGAAATTATATTGCTCCAAAAGCAAATCGGCTTCGGCGGTGAAATCACGATAGGCATAAAACAACAGTTCCATGCCCTGACGAAGCTCTTCCTCGCGCAGGAAAAGCGGATTGACCTTACGTGTCGAGATATCTGCCATGCTGTTCCGTTATGTCAGTTATATTGACATATTAATCTATGAATGTTACTTCGGCTACATGTTTAGGGACATAAAGTTACGTTCAAGCGACCCTTCTAAATGGAATTTTGCAAATGACGACTCCCACCTTTGATAATCGCGACGGTTTTATCTGGTTTAACGGCGAACTAAAACCCTGGCGCGACAGCACGCTGCATGTTCTCAGCCATGCGCTGCATTATGCCAGTGCCGTATTTGAAGGGGAACGCTCTTATAACGGTAAAGTGTTCAAACTTGCTGAACATGGCGAACGCCTGATCAAATCGGGCAATATCCTCGACATGACCATCCCTTATAGCTCTGCCGAGCTTGACGCTGCCGTGCTCGAAACGCTCAAGGCCAACAATATTGTTGATGGCTATGTCCGGCGTATTGCCTGGCGCGGAAGTGAAATGATGGGGGTTGCCGCCCAAACCACCAAAATCAACGTTGCCATCGCCACCTGGCAGTGGCCCAGCTATTTCAAACCGGAAGAACGCCTTAAGGGCATTCGTCTGGATCTGTCGAAATGGGCCCGCCCGGCCCCGAACACCGCGCCGACCGATGCCAAGGCTGCCGGCCTTTACATGATCTGCACCATGTCCAAACATGATGCCGAACGTAAGGGCTATGCCGATGCCATGCTGCTTGATTATCGCGGTCATGTTGCCGAGGCCACCGGTGCCAACGTTTTCTTTGCCAAAGACGGCAAATTGCACACCCCGACCCCGGATTGCTTCTTGAACGGCATTACGCGGCGCACCGTGATCGAGCTTGCCAAGGCACGCGGCATCGAGGTCATCGAACGGACGATCCTGCCCGAAGAAATGGCCGATTTTGACGAATGCTTCCTGACCGGCACCGCTGCCGAAGTCACCCCGGTTTCAGAAATTGCCCAATACACATTCACCCCGGGCCAGATCTGCAAAACCCTGATGGAAGATTATATGGCCCTGGTTACCGGCGAAAAAGCCGCAGTGGCCGCCGAATAAACCGGCCCTTCCTGCCTGCAAAATTCCAAACGACCAAAGCCCGGTACATTTCATTGTACCGGGCTTTGATTTTAGATAACTGGCCTATTGCCCCGCCACGGGGTCTGGCCCGGTATAAACCGCCCGCGGGCGGATCAACTGGCCCTGGCGACGCTGTTCCAGGGCATGGGCGATCCAGCCAACGGCACGCCCCAGGGCAAAAACGCAAAAGGCCGCCCCTTCGGGCAGGGTCAAATAGCGGCGCATCGCAACCAGGGCAAAATCGATCCCCGGGGCCTTGCCGGTCAGCGATTGCATCGTCGCAACGATGTCATCCGCAAAGCGAAATTCCGGCAAAATATCCATCAGCAAGGCTTTTGCCCGCACATCTCCTGCCGGATAAAGCGGATGCCCAAAACCGGGAAACTCCACGCCAGCCGCCAGTTGCCGACGTATATGTACAGTCATGTCACGCGGATCAAGGGCCTGCCAGGCGGTTTCAACCCGTTCAGTCATGCCGCCATGCAGCCCCCCGCTTAAGGCCGCCAAGCCCCCGATAATCGCCATGCGCAGGCTGGCTTCGGTCGAGGCGACACATCGGGCGGTGAAACTTGACGCATTCAATTCATGATCCGCGCATAACACAAGGGCACGGCGCACCAAATCCGCCCCGACCGCATCCAAACCCCAGGCCCGTGCCAATTGCATATGGAGGGGATGATGGTCCGCATCGCGCCCGGTTACACAAGCAAACAACGCGCCAAGCAACCGGGCCGCACCGGCAGCAAGGCGTGCTTCATCCTGTTGCCAAATGCCGGTTTCACCATCTTCGGAGGCGATTGCAAATAACGGCAACAAAGCCTCGATCACCGGGACCTTTGCATACTGGGTTTTCAAGTGCCGCCATCCTTCCGGCAGGGGCAGGCTTGAAACATCAAGATAATCAAAACCTGGCAAATCCCATAACAGGCTTGCTACCTCTTCCAGACTGGCCCGCGCGGCAAGGTTAACCGCCCTTTGGCCGCGATAATAAAGCTGCCCATCCCGGATCAGTGTGATGCCCGATTCGAGAACCGGCATCCCCCAATCCAGTGTTGATTTGGCAATATCAACCGGTTTGCGGCCCCGTCGGCGTTTGCCCGCCAGTTCGGCCACATCGTCCCGCGCATAACGGTTTCGCCGACTATCGCCATCGGTGGGGTGTGCGCGCAAAAGCCCGCGGCTGACATAGGCATACAGTGTTGCGCGCGATACGCCCAATTGAGCGGCGGCCTGTTCGGCGGTGATAAAACCGGATCGATCTGAATGTTGTTTTGTCATGACCAATATATATTGATTTATATAATCAATATTGACGATATATTGAAACTGGCGTGCTGTATAGGCCTGTTTACCCTTGAACCCCGCTCCCAATCCCGAGCACCAAGGAGGCCGCCATGACACGCACCGACATTTCGTCTCCCGCCAGTTCATCCGATTCTAATTTTCCGTCTCCATCGCCCTTCGCCCCCTTCGTACGCGAAATCTGGACGCAGGCGGGCGGTGACCCGGCCCTGATCCCCGCGCTGGCGCAAACCGGGTCCGGCGCACTGCCATCGGCCTTTGCGGTGACCGATCTGGCAACAGCTGCCGTCGGCTGTGCCGGTTTGGCGATTGCCGAGCTGGCAGGGCTGATTCGCAATCAGGGACAGAATGCCGCGCCGACGCCGACGCCGGTCCCGCTTCCGGTCTCACTCCCCACCCCGCCCGTGCAGGTTGACCGGCGTTTGGCCTCTACCTGGTT
>JBNKVZ010000153.1:0-10738 GCA_050299455.1 Thalassospira sp. | reverse complement strand
GGTCGCTGGACCAGTCCTGGCCGATGCCGGAAATATAGTGAACATCATGACGCAACCGCGACAACATGGCCCGGCCGACTCGGGCGACCCCATCTTCTGCGCCAAAACCAAGGAACCATATCCGGGGGGCGGACGACAAAATATCGGCCGTTTCGATTAGTTTATGCGAGCTAAGCTCTTCAAAACTGCGGGTAAGATTACGCAATTCCAGCTCAAGATGATCCCCGATCGACCGGCCAAGAACATTGGGCGCATTTGAAACAACGGTTTGGCGGTAGGGTTGTTTGCGGTTGCGTTCATCTCGCGCCTGTAAGCGGGCTTCTTCAAAATCGGCATAGCCAAGGGTGCGAAAAAAGCGCGCCGCCGATGCCTTTGACACATGGGCCATATTGGCAAGTTCGGTTGCCGTATGTGTTTCAATAATATCGTTATTTTCCAAAATGACCTGGGCGAGTTTTTTCTCGGCGCTGGTCAGTTTTGCCTGTTTTTCGTGAATTCTAAGGATCAGTCGCGAGGCCATTTTTGTCCCTTGAAATTGAGGGCGTGACAAATTCTGCTTGACGTTTGAAACAACAGTTTCTTAATCTTGAAACAGTGAAACGCCGATTTATGAAACGATGCGGGATTGCAAAATGTCAACCTCCAAGGTGATACGCGAAAGAATATGGACCAAGCTTACGGATGTCGCCAGACCGGACACACGGTTTCATCTGAATTTTGCCGAAGTGATCCCGGATTTCGAGGGATCAGAAGCCGCAGTTGAGCGGGTTGTGGCCCAGGAGGCTTATCAGAAATCGGAATTTGCCTTTATCACGCCCGATAACTGCCTGGCCGATTTGCGCCGCCGCATGATTGAGGATGGCAAGCCTTTTGTCATGTCGACCTATGGCATTTATCGCGGTTTTTTGTTGATGGAGCCGGGCATGGTCCCCAAAGGGGCCGCCCTTTATGCGTCCTGGTTGGACGGCATGGAGCATTTTGCTCGCCCGATCAGCCTTGAAGAAATTGCCCGGCGATCCCGCTTTGATTTTATGGTCACAGGCGCGTCAGCGGTTTCGGTCAATGGGGTGCGTTTTGGCAAGGGTCACGGCTTTTTTGACCTGGAATGGGGCATGTTTACCGACCTTGGCCTGGTTGACGAAGAAACGCCGGTGACCGCCGTTGTCCATGACGTGCAGGTGGTTGAAGACCATTTGCAGCCATCTGAAACCGATATTCTGGTGGACCGGATCGCAACGCCCACCTGCATGCACGAAATTGGCCGCAGAGCCAAACGTCCGAGCGGTGTGAAATGGCCGCTCCTGGACCCCAAACAAATAGAACAAACACCCCCCCTTCAGGAGCTTCAGCGCATTCAGGGTCTGGCCTGATTGCCATATCAAGGAGACTTTCGATGACGTTACGTTTAAATCGTCGCCACTTTCTGGGCGCAGCGGCCGCCGGGCTTGCAGCATCGGCCGTGTCGTTTCGGCCGTTTGCCGCCAAGGCTGCCGCGCCGTTGATCATGCAGGCATCCTGGATCAATGATGCCGAATTTTCAGGATACTTCCTGGCAATGGATAAGGGCTATTATCGCGATGAAGGCCTGGATCTGGAATATCATTCCGGCGGGCCCGATGTGATCCCGGAAAGCACGATCATTGCCAATAGGGCAGATCTGACCCTGACAACGCCCGATACAACCATCAAGGCAATTGCAGAGCAGGGGGCGCCTTTCAAGATTATTGGCGCGCAATATCAGAAAAATCCGATTGGTATTGTTTCGCTGAAATCCAACCCGATTACCAAACCGTCGGACCTGGTGGGGAAAACGCTGGCGGTGCCGCCGGTCAATGTGATTTCGGTTGAAGCCATGCTGAAGATGAATGGCATCGACAAGGCCGATGTGAATATCGTGCCTTATGCTTATGATCCGACGCCGCTTTTGCGCGGTGAGATTGATGCCAGCCTCGATTTCACCACCAATGTGCCCTACACCATTTCGCAACAGGGCAAGGAAGCCACATCCTTCCTGCTTTATGATTTTGGCTTTACCATTTTCAACGATACCGTGGTTGTGACCGAGGATGTGCTGAAAGCCAAGCGCAAGGAACTGGTTGCCTGGCTGCGTGCCTCACGCAAGGGGTGGCACGAAAACCTTGTTGATCCGGCACTTTGGCCGCCGAAATGGAAAGATACCTGGTTCAAGGGAACCGGGCGGACCATTGCAAACGAGGTCTATTTCAATACAGCGCAAAAACCGTTGATCGAAAGTCCGAATGGCATTTTCAGCATGTCGGAACACGATATTGATGCCTGCCTGTCCGCATTGGGCCAGATTGGCATCAAGGGCAAGCGCGACATGTTTGATACGACCCTGCTTGAGGAGATCTGATCATGGCCCCCGACGGGATCAAGCTTTCTGCGCTTAGCAAAACCTTTCGGGGTCGTGGTAAAACGGTTGAGGCGCTCAGGGATGTTTCCCTGAGCTGCCCGGCCGGGTCTTTTACGGCCATTATCGGGCCGTCTGGCTGTGGCAAATCAACCGTGATGCGCATAGCGTTAGGGCTTGAAAATGCCGATAGCGGCGATGTGCTGATTGACGGGCAGGCCCCGCAACAGGCCAGCCGGGCCGGGGTCACCGGAGTTGCCTTTCAGGATGCGGCCCTGTTGCCCTGGCGCAGTGTGCGCAAAAATGTCGAGGTGCCGCTGGAGGTTTTGGGCCGCAATTCACCAAAGCAGCAGGACCAGGTTCAGGCGATGATTGATCTGGTCGGGTTAAAGGGGTTTGAAAATTCGCTGCCAGGCGAGCTTTCGGGCGGGATGCGCCAGCGTGTGGCAATTGCCCGTGCCCTTGTCACCCATCCAAAGGTTTTGTTCCTTGATGAGCCCTTTGGCGCGCTTGACCAGATTTTGCGTCGGCAAATGAATTTGGAACTGCAACGGATCTGGATGGAAACCGGGGCAACGGCCTTGCTGGTAACGCATGGCATTGATGAGGCGGTATTTCTGGCCGACCGGATTGTGGTGATGCATTCCAAACCCGGGCGCATTGCGTCGGTGATTGATGTGCCCTTTGCCCGGCCGCGTTTGGAAACATTGTTTTCGACACATGACTTTCATCAGATGTGTGATCAGGTGGCCGAGGTTTTATATGTCGTTGAATAGCACAGCCCGCTTAAAGGCCGTGATCACGACAATCGGTCTGTTGCTGATATGGGAACTTGTCGGGCGGTTTGATCTGGTGGCAGGCGGGGCTTTGCCGGGTTTCTCGGAAATTCTGATCCGTTTATGGGCAGACCGTGCCGATTATCCGCAGCACATCCTTGCGACTTTGTATGGATCGGGCCTCGGGTTTATTTTTGGTAATCTGCTTGGTGTTGGGGCAGGGGTGATTTTTGTCCTCTCGCCGATGGCATTGCGCTTGTCGCGCGGGGTGAATATTGCCATTTTCGCCCTGCCGCCGATTGCCATTGCCCCCATCCTGACTTTGACCCTTTCGGGGATGACACCGCGTGTCGTGCTGGCGACATTAGGGGTATATTTTGTCACCATGACGGCTACTGTCATTGGTTTGACCCAGGCCGATAGCCGGGCGGTTGATGTTGTGCGGGCTTATGGCGGCGGCAAATGGGCGATTATGCGATTGGTGCAGTTGCGCGGTGCCTTGCCATCCATCCTTTCGGGTTTCCGGGTTGCCGCCCCCAATGCAGTTTTGGGGGCCATACTGGCGGAATTTGGCGGTGGGGGGCGTTGGGGCCTGGGGGCCTATTTGTTGGGCTCGCTCGGCCGTGCGGAACCGGATCGCCTGTGGGGCATTGGTTTGGTTGCCACCCTGATTGCCGGGTGTAGCTATTTGTTTTTTGCCCTGTTATCCAAACGGTTCTTGGGCGCCAGCGTGGCCGTGACGATGAATGCCGCCATTCCTGATGCGCAAACGACAGGGCAGAGCGTTTGGGCCCGGGCACTGCAGACAATCGGGGCGTGCCTTTTACCCTTTGTGCTGTGGTGGGTGTTCATTCGGGCGCTGAATGTGCCCGATATGATCGCCAAAACGCCGTTGGGGGTTGTGGATTATCTGTTCTTTTCACCCGCGTCACACAGTGCGCAGATGCGTTTATGGCAGGCGGTTGCTGAAACATTGCCGATAACTTTTGTCGGCATGGCTGCCGGGTTGGCGGTTGCGTTTTTATTGGCGATTTCAACACGGCTTTTTCCCAAGGTTTTGAATGCGTTCATGCCGATTGCGCTGGTCACGCAAACCATGCCGCTTGTCGCTTTAACGCCGCTTTTGGTGTTGGTGCTGGGGCGTGGAACGTCATTGACTCTGTGGGTGACGATTTCGGTCACGTTCTTTCCCGCTTTTGTCACGCTGGCGCAAGGGATCGCCCTGGTGCCGAAAAGTGCGCGTGATGTTCCGCGTGCTTATGGGGCGTCAGCCTGGCAGGAAATGCGCATGGTAACGATCCCGGCGTCACTGCCCTATCTTTTTGCCGCCACACGGCTGACCGTGCCGCGCGCCTTGCTCGGCGTGATGATTGCGCAATGGCTGGCAACGGGCAAAGGGCTGGGGAATTTGCTCAACCAGTCCCGCGGATATATGGATTACGGCATGATTTGGACGGTGGCGGTGCTGTCGGTCATTCTCTCGGTGGTGTTTTATCAGGCCGTGGTGATTGTCGAACGCCGGGTCCTCAAGCGGTTGGGAATGCAAACCGCTGAATAAGAAAAGTCGAGGCGCAAAACGGGGACGTAATGGTCTCCGTTTTGTTATTTAGGGGACGTCTCATGCCCCCTTGGTGGTGCGTTTAGACCGTCGTGATCTTCCATGTTTGATCGATGAAAATCCTGTATCCAGGCGGATTTTCGCCCACCCAGGCGGAAATCCGCCCGCTTCGGCTTATGCCATACTTCGCCAGGGAAACCTTTTTATCTTTGTAATCAAATGGTTGATCGGATATTCATTTACTTCACCAAATAAGATTTTCTCCCAAAATCTGCTCGCGGATCTGTGGCACTATTTCTGGTGGTATGGCAGAGAAAAATTTGTTGGTTGAGTGAGTATGAGCGATTTTGAAGCCTGGATCGGTGATTGCCATTTGCAAACCGATAATGACGGTGAAGGCGGTGATGCCGAAGGGGTGAAGCAGCATTGTCAGGCAGCTGTCTGGGCCAACGGGTATGACAGCTTTCTTGCCGGGGTCGAGGCACATGTTGCCCCACTTGGGTATTCGGTTCTGTGGGTGGAAAATGTTCTGCCTGCCACACAATACTTAGCGCGCAACAGAGCGCAACATCGCCAGATCGGCACCCTCGCCAAAGCAGTCCATCCGGGCCATGTGGTTGAGTTGGCGGCAATGGCCGCGGTGGAAGAGGGCGGTGCAGCGGAGCCGGAAAATTACCTCTCGATTGAGGCGCATCCGGTTAAGCCTCTTCCAGATCAGTCGCAAATATTTTTTAAGGATCGTGCGTGGATACCCGCGGACCTAAAGGAACGTCTTTTTGGGCAACCGGAAGATGGGGCGCAAATGCGAACTTATTTGATTGTCGATGCGACATTGCGCAAAGAGATTACTGGCTTTTTTGATCTCGACGTCCTGGATGTACCGGTGAAGTGCCTGTTTAAAGGCGAGGCCGCCAAAGAGATGGAAGAGCAGGCACCGTATCTGGTTGATATGACGTTGCCTGATGGTGCATGGGATGACAATGGGTTGGTTCCGGCGTTCCATCGTGATTTCTTTTGTACCCATTGGGGGCGGAATACCGGCATATTTATCCGTACAACCGGGCATATGGATGACGTCTGGCGGCATTTCAGGAAGTTTACACTTCTGCCGCGAGAAGGGGCTGCAGGCCGGGTTTTTGTGCGTTTCTGGGATGAACAATATATCCGTCTTTATTTCCCGCATATTGCAACAGATAAGGACCGTGTGGCGGCATGGTTCATGAGGGATGGATTTTTCATCAGCGCAATTTTGGCGGATCAGGATGATGGTGCCAGCGTTTGTTCTGCTACACTAAGGCGCGATCTGTTCATCCAGCGTAACGCGCCACCTGCACCCTTCATTTTGACTGACCATGATCTGGTGCCGTTTCACCGTGCCCGTGAACGCAAGGATATGGCGGCGCTGGCACTATCGTTAAAGCAGGGCTTTCCCCAGGATCTGAAGAATTATCCGCCAGACATTATCGCGCAGCTTATTGCGGAACCGGTCAAGCGGATGCGTGGCTATGGGTTTGCAAAGAAATCCAGTCTTTATTTGCTGGCCGCATGGAGCCTTTTCCTCGGGAAAACATTCGAGCAAACGG
Organism: Thalassospira sp.; assembly: GCA_050299455.1. GTDB lineage: Bacteria > Pseudomonadota > Alphaproteobacteria > Rhodospirillales > Thalassospiraceae > Thalassospira. The sequence continues at coordinate 4,450 of JBNKVZ010000153.1, read as the reverse complement.
ACCCGACGGGGGCGCTTTTGGATATTTGCAAAAGTCATTTGACTGAAGGGGACAAAATGGATGCGCTGAAGCAGCGCATGGCGGAGCTTTCTGGTGAAATAGAGGCCGCGCAATGAACCAATTGACTCCCGAAGCGATTACGGCCCTTGCCGAGCCTGTTGCCAATAAAATGAGTGGGGACTTTGGCAGCGTGAGCCAGTCCTGCACTGCACCCCGACAGGTCCGTTTTTTTTATGATGATCCGTTGCAAACCCCGATAACGGACCTGACCACCCGCTTTCTGGATATGGATGACAGGGTGCTGGCACAAACCACAACCTATAAGCCGATGAATTTCGGTGCTGAAGATGGCACAGAACCGGTCCTTGAGAACCATTCGGAATATGGCTTGGCCGAGCAGGCGGACCTGCCACGTTCAGCCCTTAATATTGATACAGGGGCACAGCCGGATATTCAAAGTGCAGCCGATGAAGCCTGGGCATTAGAGCAGGAAATTGTCGGGATGCTGTGGGACTTTGAGAACCGGATGAAAGGCATTTTTGGCCCTTATGCCGAAGCCTGGGAACGCGATGGTTGGCTGGGGGTGCCGGAAAGTTATGTTTCGGGCATTGGTAAGGGGGTTCAGGCCTGGTGGCAAGGCGAAGCAGATTTCTGGGGAAGTGCTTGGGGCGCGCTGCAAAGTACGACGTCTTTGGTTGGGAACTACATTTATGACGGGGCGCAGAATGGCCCCGTGCCCCCTTATATTCAGACTTATAGTCCGATGACTGCCGCCATAAATTTAGGGTTTAAATTGGGCAGTGACGTGGCCGATGGTATCAAGAGCCTGTTTGCTGGCGTCGATATTATGGACTATATTGAACCGCTGCACAGCCTGCTGAGGGCGTTTCTTTTTGGTGATATTGACGCCATTATCGCAGCGTTTAAAAAACTTACCGGGTTGAAAGACTTGCCTGGCGCCATCGGCGAGTTTGGTCAGTTGATTTCCGATGTGATGAAAACCGGTATCGACACAATGCGCGATATGGTCGAGCTGATCCGCCGCACGCCGCTTCTGGGCCTTGTTTCCAGCACCTTTATGCGTGTTGTCACGATGATGACGCCGAACTTCTGGGCGGAAATGTCTGGTGAAGGTTACGGCTTTATCATTCCTGAACTGATTATCTGGGCGGTGACGGCAATCATTGCGGCGTTAAGTGCGGGGGCAGGGGCATCTGTGTTAACGGTGCGTGCCGCAAATATTGCCAGCAAGATTCGCAGTGCGATCAAAGGCAGTTCGGCTGCCGGCAAGATTGTGTCCTTCATGGGGGACCTAAGGAAGATCATCCAGAAAATCAAGGAGATGGGCGTTAAGCTGCGTCGCAGTATCTTTGAGCCGATAAAGGGACAGGTAAGCGCCGCCGTTAAGAGATATCGTCAGGCGCGATACTTTTCAAAAAAACTGAAAGAACTGGAGCATCACGGACCTGGAGCGCATGGTGTCCAGCGTCATGAAGGTAAAGTGAAAAAGAAGAAGCTTGATAAACGGTGTCTCGAGGGCAAAGACCCGATCACGGGAACGACAACGGATGGGGTGCATGGCGGAAAGCATAAATACGGGCGAGATGCGACCAAGATCAAAACACCTGCGGATTTTGTTAGGGCTTACGAGGCGGCCCTACAGCATTCGAGTGTGAAGGCTAAAATGGCGGCTGGGCTTGCTGAAGTTCGTGAAAATATTCCAATTGAAACATTATTGGGTAAAGGATGGCATACCCGAATTATGGGGCGTTCACGTGTCGGTAGCGCAAAGCATCCAAAAGGAGCAATAAATACGAAATTCGGCGCAAATACTGAGATGTTTGTGTTCTTTAAGAGAAAGTCAGACGGAAGTTATTACCTCTATACAATGTATCCTAAAAAAATGTGAGAAAAAATGAAAACTCATTTTCCAATTATTCTGAAAGAGATTTTTAATTACCTGATGGTCGATGAGTACAATCCAGAAGGTATACATGAGTTGCTTGGTTTTTTCGGAGCAGAAAAAAAGAATTCAGCGATGCATGAGCTTCGAAACATTATTGTTGAACAGCGTTGGTCGCGAGAAGATTACGAACATTTGACGGGCATTGAGATCGAAACGGATCGGCAACTATATGAGCATCTGGAAGAAGTTTGGCAATATGCGTTCAATAATGGCCCTGAGCCTGAGATCGAAAAATACGAGTATTAATAATTATGTCGTGGAAACTTGCGTTGTCTGGTGTTTTTAATTGATAAAAAATTAATGCATTCATTGGATCTTATTGATCCTAAGTTTGCGTATAAGATGGCATGCTTGAGATCCCGTGACGGGAAATGGGTGTTGCATTTTTTAGGCACTGTTAAGCTATATTGAGGGGAAATCTGAATTACCAGATTTTTATGATTATACTGAATATGCAGTGCGTCTTTCTCTAAACAGATATAGAGCGCCACAGATCGTGGTAGACCTACGGCGTCATGTGCTGATCGGGTATAATTTTGTTTGAGCGAATCTGAATGGCCGTTCAAGATAGATGGCGAAATAGTCTCGGTTCTGCCGGGCGGGACCATTGATGTTGGTGATATCGAAAGTGCCTGCAATTTGGTAATGGGAGGTATTGTTCGCCTTGGAAGGTTTCATATTGAACGGATGTCACAGCGGGCCGGGGATCGAAATTTGGGGCGCTCATGATACCTGAGATGGCCGGTGCTGCGATATTTAACTGCGCGCGTGCGGGCATTTCTGGATTTTTGCGCTGAAAACCTGCATTTGGAATAAAAAAAAGCCGGACCATATAATCGGGGTCCGGCCTTCATGTCTTACGGTAGGGCTTTATCAGCTGGCGGTGAGGATTTCACCGTGATGGCTGCAATCGTCGGCGGCCAGATCGACGAAAACATCGGTGATGCTTTCGGGGCTTGGCAGGGTATCCGGGTCTTCGCCGGGATAGGCGGTGGCGCGCATGGTGGTGCGGATGCGGCCCGGATTAACCAGATTGACCTTAACCTGGGTGTCTTCCATTTCCTGCGCATAAGACAGCACAAGCGATTCCAATGCCGCCTTGGTCGAGGCATAAAGGCCCCAATAGGCGCGACCCTTGGCCGATGCACCTGAGGTCAGGAAAATGGCGCGACCGGCATCGGAGAAGCGCAGCAGCTTATCCACACTGCGGATCAGCCGGAAATTGGCGGTGACATTGACAGCAAAGGTGTTTTCAAACATCTGCGTGTCAATATGGCCCACCGGGGCCAGTTCACCCAAAACGGCAGCATTGCCCACCACAATATCGAGCTTGCCGAACCGCTCATAAAGCGACGCGCCCATCGCATCGATCTTTTCATACATTGTCAGATCGAGCGGCAGCAGGACGGCTTTGCCGCCTGCGTCACGGATTTCATCGTCAAGTTCCTCGAGCGCGCCGACATTGCGGCCCAGCGCAATTACGGTGGCCCCTTCGGCGGCATAGCGTTTGGCAATCGCACGGCCAATGCCGTGCGAAGCCCCCGTTACCAGGGCTATTTTGCCTTCAAGACGTTTTTGTGCCGTCATGCCGTGCGTCTTTCAACAAGCTGGGAAAGCTTGCGGTCTTTGTTTTCCTCGGCAGTGTGATCCACCAGACGAATGGGATAATCGCCCGTGAAGCAGGCATCGCAGAAGGCCGGATTTTCGGCATCACGTCCCGGCAGGCCGGTGGCACGATACAACCCGTCAATGCTGACAAAGGCGAGGCTATCAACGCCAATCATTTTTGCCATTTCGGCAATATCGTGGTTGGCCGCCATCAGCTTTTCCTTGGACGGCGTATCAACGCCATAGAAGCAGGGATTGGCGGTGGGCGGGCTGGTGATGCGCATATGCACTTCCGCAGCACCGGCCTGACGGACCAGTTCGACGATTTTGGTCGAAGTCGTTCCGCGCACGATGGAATCATCGACCAACACAACGCGCTTGCCCTTGAGCTTGCCAGGGTTGGCATTGTGTTTCAGCTTCACACCAAGATGGCGGATCTGGTCGGTCGGTTCAATAAACGTCCGGCCTACATAATGGTTGCGGATGATGCCCAGTTCAAACGGGATACCGGATTCCTCGGCATAACCAAGGGCAGAGGGTACGCCGGAATCGGGGATGGGCACGACAACGTCGGCATCCACGATGGATTCACGGGCGAGCTCGCGACCGATATTTTTGCGCACGTCATAAACGCTGGTCCCTTCGACAATGCTGTCGGGACGGGCGAAATAGACATGTTCAAAAATGCAGAAGCGCGATTTCACCGGTTTGAACGGTTTGATCGAGCGAATGCCCTCGTCGGTGATTTCAACAATTTCACCGGGTTCAACATCGCGAATGAATTCGGCACCCACAATGTCGAGGCCAACGGTTTCGGATGACAGAATATACGAGTCGTTCAGCTTGCCCAGCACCAGCGGACGCACACCTAACGGG
>JBNKVZ010000152.1:0-10735 GCA_050299455.1 Thalassospira sp. | reverse complement strand
CACCCCGCGCAACACGCCATAGGATCACGCCCTAGGATCACGCCCTAGGATCACGCCCTAGGATCACGCCCTAGGATATTGCGACCAAGGGTGAATTGACAAATACACGCGTGAATACAAATCTGGGGCAAGGTCAGGCTGCAATATCGCTCAAATCGCCCCAATATGCGCCTTTCAGGCAATGCATATGCACCATTTTGCGCGATTTTGTTGCTGACTTGCCAAACTTATTCGTCAAATCATCGCCGTTAACATTGCATCAAGGCCTTCCAGACGGCATAAAGCGAGACGCACAATTTTCGACCCGCAACACAGAAGACCGTAATGACACCATCCCCGGCCTCGCTTTATCCTGATCGTTACGCCCTGTTTGACCGGGATAAATGGCAGACATTGGGGGAAAATACCGCCCATCATCTCAGCCCGGAAGACCTGGATGCGCTGCGCGGGTTAAACGACACCACGGACAGCACCGACCTTGCCGAAATTTTTGCCCCGCTGGTCAATTTGATCCGCACCCATCGCGACCATTTGACCAGCCTTAAAACCGGCATGGGCAACCTTTTGGGCGCGGCCCCGCGCAAGGCCCCCTATATTATCGGCGTTGCCGGCAGTGTGGCGGTTGGCAAAAGCACCTTTTGCCGTGTGTTACGCCAAATGCTGGCACAATCCTTTGGCGCGGATGGCCGGGTGGATTTGATGTGCACGGATGGTTTTTTATGGCCGCTGACCGATTTGGAAGAACGCGGTCTTTTGGCGCGCAAAGGGTTCCCCGAAAGTTATGACCGCCGCGCCTTGCTTGAAACACTCGAACAAATCAAGGATGGCGCTGAACGGGTGGAAATTCCGGTTTATTCCCATGTCACCTATGATATTGACCCCGACCGCAAACAGATTATCGATTGCCCTGATATCTTGATTGTCGAAGGGTTGAATGTGCTGGAGATCAACACCGTGGGCAACCCGGCGGTCGACACCCATGCTGGCGACTATTTTGATTTCACCCTGTATCTTGATGCCGATGAAGACGATATTCGCACCTGGTACATCCACCGTTTCCTCACCTTGAAAAACAGTGTGTTTCAAACGCCGGAATCCTATTTCCACCGCTATGCCCATTTAAATGACGACGAAGCCCGCACCCTGGCAGGTGAAATCTGGAGCAACATCAACGCCAAGGTTCTTGAGGAGCATGTGGCCCCGTCGCGGTTTCGAGCCGATGCCATCCTGTGCAAGGGCAAAGGCCACCGTGTGGAAACCGTGGCCGTGCGCAAACCCTAAAACCGGACAAACGCACCCCTTATATGGGCACCCCTTATATGCCCCCTTATGTGCGGCGCGCGTCACCTGGCGATATTCCCGTTACCCGTTTGAACGCCCGGCTAAAGGCCGCTGCCGAGCCATAACCCAGCCGTTCGGCCACAATCTCCACCGACAGGCGGTCCTTGCTGATCCACTGGGTGGCCAAACGCATGCGTAAATCGGTGACATAACGCAGTGGCGTCACACCGGTAATCGCCAAAAACCGTTCGGCAAAAACCGATCGCGACGCCCCCATTTCGGATGCCATGCTTGCCACCGTCCAGTTGCGGCCCGGTTCGCGGTGCAATGCGCCAATAACACGCCCCAAACGCGGATCACGCAGGGCCGCAACCCAGCCCGTCGCATCACCACAGCCGCATTCCACCCATCCGCGAACAATCGATGCCGAAACAACATCGGCCAAACGGGTGACAATGGCACCATAGCCCGCCCGTTCACGGCAAACTTCGCGTTCCATTGCTTCAAGCATCGGTAAAATTTCCGGGCTGCGTTTAAGCAGGGTGCCGACATGCATGATTTCGGGCATCATCGGAATTAACACCCCCATCGAGCCTAAATCAAATTCCATACAGCCACTGAAAAACAAAAGACGATCCATTTCCGTCGTTTCGCTTTCGCAGGTATTGATGGCATCCACCTGACGACAAATCGGCACGGTCGCAAAGCCGGTAATATCCAGCGCCCCCACATCAAACGACGACACCATTTCATGGCCGCCACCGCGTGGGAGTAACACTGCATCGCCGGTTTGCAACACACATTGCGCCCCACTATCGCAGCGCACATAAACCGGCCCGCGCGCCACGAAATGAAATTGTGCCCGCCCCACTTCGGCATCATAGCGCACGCCAAAAGGGGCCGTCATTTGCACACGCCGATAATGCAACCCCACCAGGCGCATGCCCAGCAGCAATTCGCTAATCATATCGACTGCACCGCGCGCCGGATCGTTTGCGCGTAATTTCCCGGACGATTGATCAATCATTCCAGATTATCTGACATAGATCGTCTGAAACTTCCAGCCTATTTTAGGATCAATCCAAACATATCCTTATCAACGGAACCATATCACCATGAACGATCAATCTTCGGCCATCCCGAACGCGGGCGGGCGCAAGGCCCCGGCATGGGGGGCTGTTTTTTCCATGACGCTGGGTGTTTTCGGCCTGGTCACGGCGGAGTTTTTGCCCGCCAGCCTGCTTACCCCGATGGCACACGACCTTGCCATTCCCGAAGCCCTGGCCGGGCAGGCGGTATCGGCCACGGCCATTGTCGCCATGATCACCTGCCTTGTCATCGCCACCCTGACACGCCGGTTTGATCGCCGCCATGTCCTGCTGGGATTTTCGATATTGCTGATCGCCTCAAACATTCTGGTCGCCATCGCGCCCAACCTGTCCTTCCTGCTGATGGGGCGCGTGTTGCTGGGCATCGCCCTGGGCGGATTTTGGACAATGGCGACCGCAACTGTCATGCGGCTTGTCCCCGAAGACCTGGTGCCGCGCGCTTTGTCCATTTTGTTTAGCGGTGTTTCAATTGCCACGGTTTTTGCCGCCCCCCTCGGCAGTTTTTTGGGCGACATTATTGGCTGGCGCAATATTTTCCTGCTCACCGGTGGTTTGGGTGTTGTGGTGCTGATCGCGCAATTTGCCACCCTGCCCCGGATGGCACCGGTGGGGCATGCCAGCCTGCGCACCCTGTTTGATGTGCTGATGCGCCCGCGCATGCGGTTTGGCGTACTTCTGACCATGCTGATCTTTACCGGCCATTTCGCCATGTTTACCTATGTCCGCCCCTTCCTGGAAAATGTCACGGGCGTTGCGGTTTCCGGTGTTTCGGGCATTTTGCTGGGCTTTGGCATTGCCAATTTCCTGGGCACCTATCTTGCCGGGGCCTTGATTGAACGCAGCCTGAAACGAACGCTTAGCATCATGCCCATCATCATGGGTCTTGCCGGGCTGAGCCTGGCCACCCTTCAAGGCGGCAGCACGATTGGCGACAGTCTTTTGATTGCCATTTGGGGCATGGCCTTTGCCGCCATGCCAGTGGGCTGGTCCACCTGGATCACGCGAACCGTTCCCGACGAAGCCGAAAGTGGCGGCGGCCTGATTGTTGCCGCGATCCAGTTTGCCATTGCCCTTGGCGCAGGCCTGGGCGGGGCAATTTACACGGCCAGTGGTGCACTTGGCGTTTTTGGCCTCAGCGGTTGCCTTTTGCTGGTGGCAGGCGTTGTTGTCTCGCTGGGGTTACGCCCGGCCCCGCAGGCAAGCGCACAAAACGAAGCTTAACGACTGACCTGATCCACAGAACGAAAACAGCAATGGAGACGACCGCGGGGGACTGCCTCGCGGTCTTTTCGCATCAAGCTGCCCCTATCGGAACGGCTGAAGCTGTGAAAACAAGCTTCGATATCGCTGGGCTTAAGGGCATTAAACGAGAGGATATTTCAAAGCCCGCGACAGCCCCTTAAATCATCCACAGCTTAGGAATCAGCAGCGTTGCCGTCTTCCAGCTTGCGCTGCAAACTGGCAATGACTTTGCGCATCACCTCGATATCCTCGGGCGCAAGACCTTCGGCAAGGTCATTCACCCACGGCGTTTGTCGCTGCATGGCATCATCATATGCCTTCATCCCTTCATCGGTAAGAACGACGAGTTGCGCGCGCCGGTGATGGGGATTTGGCTGAAAGGTGACAAGCCCGTCCCGCGCCAGATCATTGACAATACGTTGCACATTCTGGCGGTTCACCCCCATATCGCGGGCGATCCATGCCACCGGTTGCGGGCGATCTGCAACAATCATGGTGCCAAGGATTTGCCAGCGGGCGCTGGTCAGTCCCAGGGGGGCAACAAGCCTGTCCCCCGCCGTGAGGATGCGACTGTTAAGCCTTAACAGATCAAGGATCGTGTCGCTCAAGATCGCGCCAGCCGGGGTCCGTTTCTCTTTCTTCATTTTAAACCATACAACCCAATTGACAACATGATGTCAAAATAATAAGACTCAATACCAGATTGACATCATAACACCATATTGAAATGGCAGACATGGTCAACATCATTCATCCTGTTGCGGGCGGGATCGCCCTTCTCACCATCGTCACCTTTTGGCTCTCAACCGTGTTGGGCGAGCTGTTCGGCTCGGTCAACACGATTATCGCCATCAAAAGCATCATCCCGTGGGGCTTTTTGTTGCTTATTCCCGCGCTCGCCGCGACCGGCGGGACGGGATTTAATTTGTCCCGCGGAAGACGGCCAAAAGTGATTACCACAAAGATCAAGCGGACCATTGCCTGTGCCATCAACGGCCTTCTGGTTCTTGTGCCCTCAGCGCTGTTTCTGGCCTTTAAGGCACGGGCGGGCGAGCTTGATGCCGTTTTCTATGCGGTGCAGGCCCTCGAGCTTTGTGCCGGTGCGCTCAATATCACGCTGCTTGGCCTCAATATGCGCGACGGCTTCAAACTGACACGCCGTTTCCAGTCCCCGGCTGAACCGCAACAAAGGACGTCAAAACAATGAAATTTGCCGAGATGGACCCGACCGTAACGCTTGAAGCGCAATTAGCCGATGACGGAGGTGCTGTAATCCTGATTAATACGCTGACCGTTCTGCCAGAAGAGGCCGACAAACTGGTAACAGCATGGACGCACGACGCCGCCCTCATGAAGGCGCAACCGGGCTTTATCTCGACCCAGCTTCACCGGGGCATTGCCGGAAGTGGGACATTCCTGAATTATGCCGTATGGCAATCTACCGCCCATTTCCGCGCGGCTTTCAATAAGCCCGAATTTCAGGCGCAATTGGGGGATTATCCCGCCTCCACCACAGCAAGCCCGCATCTTTTTCGCAAAATTGACGTGCCTGGTATCTGTGTGGCTTAACGCGGTGCCTTGTCGTTTAAGGTAAGGTCGCACCTTTCGCCCATTTCCTGCGCGCCCATTTCTGGTCTGCCGGGTCAATTGAGCCCCCAAAATCAAAAAAATCCGGCCCCAAAAGAGGCCGGATTGCGAGGTGGATGGTTGAGGCGGCCTTACACCGCCATCAGCCAACGGGACAAATCCCACGCCAAAAACAAAGCCTAGATCGTACGCACCTTCACCGGGCGTTCGGCCTGCACTTTGAGGCGGTTGCGAATGGGGCGGCCAAATGTGTCGGACGAAATTTCAAATTCGTCGCCATCCTGCGTTGTCACACCATCGGCAAAGCTTAGGGTTGCCGTGCCAAAATAATGGGCATGAACATCGCCGGGGCGGCAGAACAGGTCATATTTGAAATGATGGTATTCAAGATTTTCCAGTGAGTGCGACATATTGTCTTCACCACTAACAAACTGCTTTTCCCAAATCACTTTGCCATCGCGATAAATACGCGACGTTCCCTCAACATGGCTGGGCAAATCGCCCAGCAAAAGCTCCGGCCCCAACGAACAGGCACGCAGCTTGGAATGGGCAAGATACAAATAATTCTGCCGTTCCATCACATGGTCGGAAAATTCGTTACCCAGGGCAAAACCCAACCGCACCGGGGTGCCTTTTTCATCGACAAGGTAAATCGCGGCAATTTCCGGTTCTTCACTGCCATCAAGGGCAAAAGACGGGCTGGGAATATCCGCCCCCGGTGCCACCACAACCGATCCATCCCCTTTATAAAACCATTCCGGCTGCACGCCATGCTGCCCATCGGCGGGCTTGCCGCCTTCCACACCCATGCGGAACATTTTCATGGAATCGGTTTCATCGGCCTGTTTGTTGGCCGCCGTATGCATATTGGCCCGTGCCGATGCCGAGCCCAAATGCGTAAGACCCGTGCCCGTTACCAGAAAATGCGCCGGGTCCGTATGGCTGATCGGCGGCAACAGGCGATTTTCCGCCGCAATGGCATCATAATCAAGCCGCGCATCACCCTTATGATTTTCCGCAGCCTTAATCAGGCTTATGCCTTCGGCCAGGGCCGATTGCGCCAAATCGACAATCGATGCCACGCCGGTTAATGGGGCCAGCGTTTTTGCATCTTCAACAATGGCAACAGCCTCATTGCCGTCTGTATCGCGAAATTGAACCAGTCTCATAATCTTGTCCTGAATAATCTGAAAGAAAGCCAAAAAAAGAGGTCACGCCCCACAAGGCACAAAGCCGGAAGGCCCCAATGCCGCATACGGCAGCGCCTGGGCCCGGTCAGCCCCAATCACCCCGGTCAGACCCAGCCGCCATCAACAATAAAGTTTTGCGATGTAATCATGCGGCTTTCGTCCGAGGCCAAAAACAGCGCCATGCGGGCGATATCATCGGGCATGACCTTGTTTTTCAGGCACTGGCGTTCGGCAATTTCCTTTTCGGCGGCTTCATCCACCCAAAGGTCCAACTGGCGCTGCGTCATGACCCAACCCGGCACCAGCGTATTGACCCGGATATTATCCTTGCCAAGGTCGCGTGCCATGCCGCGCGTCAGGCCCTGCACGGCGGATTTGGCCGTGGTATAGCCCGGCATTCCGCCCTGGCCCATCATCCAGCTGACCGACCCGAAATTGACAATCGCGCCGCCACCGGCCTCGATCATCATGGGGGCCACTGCCTGAATGGCAAAAAAGGCGGGGCGAATATTAATCGCCTGGCGCTGGTCCCAATAGTCAACGGTGACGTCCTGCCATTTATGGCGGGTGTCATTGGCAACATTGTTCAGCAAAACCGAAATCGGGCCGTGTTTGGCGCTGGCATCCTTTACAGCCTGGCGCAGGGCTTCAATATCGGTCAGGTCGCATTCAAGAAATAGCGGCGCATGTGCCGATTTGCTGGCCAAATCCTGGACCAGCTTTTCGCCCTCGGCGCGTAAAATATCGACAAAGGCGACCTTCGCCCCCTGTTCACAAAAGGCTTCAACCAGAGCCATGCCAATGCCGGTTGCCCCACCGGTAATAAAAACCGAGGCATCCTTCAGGCTGGTATAATGGGTTGGTTTACGGTCGGCCATGATGGCGGTTTCTCCCTTGATCGGATCAGCAAGATTTATAATTTTCAGCAGAAATACGAAAATACATCATTCACAGCCTAACCTAGCCCTGTCGGCACCAGACCGGCCTGTCCCAGCAGAACCGCAAACCCGGCAACAGGCCTGCAATTTCAGGGCTGAAAAGGCCGCAACACAACACCCATCCCCTAAATATCAAGGACATGATTGTTGAAAGGCTGCCGCGTTGAAAATGACGTTTCCCGTTACCTCCTGCCATGTTGGCACCTTCAGGCACCCTTATTCTTCATACTATAACAGTAATGGCCAATCATGCCGAAACTGTCAAGATAACAGACAAGGCAAATACCAAGATCGCGGCTTTCACCAGGGCGCGCAGTCGGCTATAAGCCAGAGAGTCTTTTAACATATTCGGGTTATATCACGCGTACCGGCAGTAAAGCCGGTTGACCCGATATGCTATTGCTGGTCAAATATATTCATATCATATGAATAATAAACCAGCACCCAGCCCGAAGGGCAGAACCAGACCACTTTGCGCGTGGCCGCACAGGAAGCCGATAACATGTCGTCCATGTCCAGAACATATGCCAGGCGCAGCCTGCATAGCATTGTCGCCCATGATCTTGGACGGCGCATTGTCAGCGGTGCCTTAAACCCCGGCGACAACCTGCCGACCGAAGCACAGTTAAGCGAAACGCTGGATGTATCGCGCACCGCACTGCGCGAGGCCATCAAGATCCTGTCGGCCAAGGGCCTGATTGAAAGCCGCCCCAAAACGGGAACGCGCGTTAAGCCTCGCCATTTCTGGAACCTGCTGGACCCCGATGTGCTGTCCTGGCACTTCCCGGACCCGGACCCGGCCTTTTTATATGGCCTGTTTGAAACCCGCCTGATCATTGAACCCAATACCGCCGCAATGGCCGCAGAACGGCGCAGCGAAGAACAGCTTGAAACCATTCGCAAAGCGTATTTGGGCATGGAACAGGCCGAACCCGGCACCGAGGCTGTTTATCTAACCGACCTTGAATTTCACCAGGCGATCCTTGATGCCTCGCAAAATGATTTCATGAAATCATTGGGCATGTTGATTGAAAGCGCCTTGATCGGATCGTTCCGTATCTCCAGCACCGGGCCAAAGCCGCAGGTGCATTCGCTGCCCAGTCATAAGGCGGTCTATCAGGCCATTGCGGATCGCGACCCTGACGAAGCCCGCAGTGTCATGCGCCAATTGCTGCGCCAGACCATGATGCAATTGCGCGACGAATTGGGCATGAAAGGCACGACCGACTGGGAACGCATCACCCTGTAATTCAGCAGGGCCATGCCGATCGTCGCTAAAGTCGCCGGCCCCCACACATCCATGCAAAACGGGCCGCCCCGCAAGGACGGCCCGGTCTTTTTTTGCACATCAAGGGCCCAAAGGGCTGCTGCCCCCTAACTCGCCCCGGCGCGCATCCCGGAAAAGGACCGCGTGATCAGGCGTTGCAGCACGATAAATCCAAACAGCAACCCGCCAATGACGATTTTGGTCCACCAGCTATTGAGTGTGCCGTCAAAAGCAATCAGGGTTTGAATAACCCCCATAATGATGCCGCCAAAGAATGTGCCGGCAACAAAGCCCATACCGCCAGTCAGAAGCGTTCCGCCAATGACGACAGCGGCAATGGCATCGAGTTCCACCCCAACCGCGGCCAGCGGATAGGCCGAGGCGGTGTAAAACGCAAACACCACACCGGCCAGCGCACTGAAAACGCCGCTTAGGGTATAAACCTGCACAATCGTGCGTTCGACCGGAATGCCCAAGAGCTGGGCGGATTGCCGGTCGCCACCAATGGCATAAACATTGCGGCCAAAGCGGGTGTAATGCGCAATCACCATGCCCACCAGCACCGCAATAAGCATGACCATTGCCGAGGCACTCAGCCAGCCGCGCCCGGGCAAGGGAATACGGAACCCGGAAAAGGCACTGACAAAATCATGTGTGATGGGCACGGAATCCAGATTGATCAGGAAGCACATGCCGCGCAGAAAAAACATCCCGGCCAGGGTGATGATAAAGGGCTGGATGTCAAATTTAGCGATCATAAAGCCCATAAAGGCCCCAAACAGCCCGCCAAACACCAGAGACACCACCACGGCAAGCAACGGGTGCATGCCAAAGCCGGTAACAAGTTCGGCCATCAGCACGCCGACAAAGGCAATCATGGAGCCAACCGAAAGGTCGATCCCGCCAGAAAGAATGACAAAAGTCATGCCAATGGCGGTGATGATCAAAAAGGCATTGTCGGTTAACAAATTGCCCAGAACATAGGTATCGCTAAAGGCGCGATATTCAAACATGCCGTACCCGTAAAGCAGCGCACAAACCGCCAGGGTTGCCAGCAACGGATAATAGCGTTCATTGACCATTGCGCTGCCTCCTGCGCCATAAATTGCCCATCATCTGCCGGGCCTTGGGGGCCTGCATTAACAACACGATCATGACGACCGCGGCCTTGACGATCAGGGTGTATTGCGATGGCAAACCCGACAGCAAAATGCCTGTCCCCAGCGCCTGAATGATCAGAACACCAATCACCGTCAGCCCCAGATAGAACCGCCCGCCCATCAGCGATGCGCCGCCAACCACAACCGCCAGGATCGCATCAAGCTCCAGCCACAAACCGGCATTATTGGCATCCGCACCGCGAATATCGGCCGCAATGATGATGCCGGCCACAGCGGAGCACAGGCCGGAAATAACATAAGCCAGCACCTTGATGCCGCGTGCATCAATGCCCGCCAACCGGCTGGCCCGCGCATTGCCGCCAACCGCCTCGACAAACAGGCCAAGGGCCGTTTTGCGCATCACCGCCCACAGGCCGGCAATCACGATGGCGGCAATAATCACCCGCCAGGGAATACCGAAAAGATAGCCACTGCCGATCGCCTCGAAAAAGGGACCGTGAAAGGTGACGATCTGCCCGCCGGTGATCATTTGTGCAATGCCGCGCCCGGCCACCATTAAAATAAGGGTGGCGATAATCGGCTGAATATCAAGAAACGCCACCAGAATGCCATTCCATAAACCACATAAAACCCCGGCCCCGAGGGCTGCCAGGATAATCACCAGTGGTGACAGGCTGGTATCGCGGATCAAGACCGCCATGACAGCACCGGAAATGGCAATGACGGAGCCCACCGATAAATCAATGCCGCGTGTGCCAATGACAATTGCCATCCCCACCGCGACCAGTGCTGTCGATGCCCCGCGATGAACAATATCCACCAGCGAGCCATATAAATGCCCGTCAACAACCTTGATGTCGAAAAAGCGGGGCGAGATCAGACCATTAACGATAATCACCAGCACCAGCGCAATCACCGGCCCCAGCCACTGACGCGAGACAAGCGCGGTGGAACGTCCGTCCTTGCCGCCCTTACCGGCCGTTTTTTTTGTATCTTGGAG
>JBNKVZ010000151.1:1798-10778 GCA_050299455.1 Thalassospira sp. | reverse complement strand
GATACCCGGCCCAAAATTTTGCGCGCCATCATTGCCTATGCCCGCACCTCGCGCATGCGCATCATCACCATTACCGAACATGGCTATGCACAGCAGGCCGCCCGTTTTTCCGAGGTCGTCCTGCCCTGTCATGTTGCCAGTTACGGCCTGCTGCCCACCCACGCCACCATGCTTTCGATGATCCGGCTGATTGGCATTACCTATGCTGGCAAGCATCCCGAAGCAGTCAAACAACGCGCCGAAACGCTGGATGCCATTATCGAAGAACTCGACATGATGGAATAGACACACAAAAGCCGCCAGGCACGCTGGCGCAAAAGACTAACATCTTGGCGGAAGCTGACCCTGTGCCATCCAGTAAGATAACCAGCCATGCGTGTGCCCGGCACCGTCAACAATAATGTGTTTCCGGCACGTGTTTGGCCCTTGTTCTCGCGCCAAAAAATGTTCTGCCACCCACGGCGGCACAATGGTGTCATCGCTTCCCGAAACATGCGTTTGCGGCAAATGATCAAGCCGGGAGGCAATATCGATGGCATTCAAAGACCCGGTAAGCGGCGATACCTTATGGGCTTTATTCAGCGCCACATGATCAAGGTTTCCCGCGACCGTACGCAAACTTTTAACATCATCCCGCCTGGCCGCCAGCAATGCGGCAATGGCACCACCGCCCGAAAACCCGACCAGGTCAAACCCGCTGACACCGGTTTTTTTCTTAAGCTGATTAAGCGCGGCGTCATAACTGTTAATCACTTCCGGGGCAAATCGCAGGTTGGTCCAATATTGTGGCCCACAGGATTTTTGCTGTTCAAGGGCAACATATTGGCACGGACGTGCCAGATAAATCACATTAGGCTGCCGGTCTGACGCGGCCAGGCGCAATGCCACAGGATCAATCGGTGTTGGATTAGGCGAAACCGTATATCGGTCAATCCAGGCGAAGCCGTCGCCTTCGATGTAAACACTGGCAGGGGCACCCGCTTTGGTTATGCGCCGATACCCGGCCAGAACAAATGGCCCGCCCGCAACAGTGAAGGGCGCAAGGTTCGCGCCAGTGGCAATCGACCTTGCCGTATCGCGGCGTGTATCGACATTCAGGGTCGCACAGCCCGCCAAAAAGACAACGCCCCAAACCGCACAGAAAAACCGCCAGCCCATCCCTACTTCCTTTATTTTTCGCATCCTCGCCCCCGGTCAGGTCCAGGCCTTATCGCGGATCTTTGCGAATATGGATCACAAAGGCCAGCCCGTTCATAACGGCATCAAACAATGAATGCGGATTTTTCATAACGTAAAATAACGACCTATACCAAACCGCACTGATCGCAACCGATCAATGCGGCCCTCAATCGGCGGGCGGCTTCTTCGAAACGCTTGCCTTTTAGGCATGTAAAACGGGTATTCTCAACAAAGCAGGCCCCGGAAGAAAACCTCCGGGGCCATATATCGGGCTAACAGGAAAAGACCGGCTTAGAACTTGAAGCGTGCCTCAAGCGAAGCCGATTTCCCCAAAAAGCCGTTCTTGACTTCGGCCTCGACATTGGCACCAACAGACCATGCACCATCGTCATAGGTCAGACCAAGACCGGCATTGCCGCCGAGCTGTTCAACCTTGGTTCCTTCCGCTGCAAATGCGGCACCGCCACCGGTATAAGTCCCGGTCGCCGTGGCTTCATCGCCTGCGAAGTCATAAGACACACCAACACGGAATTCCGGAATAAATGTGCCTGTTCCCATCGCAATACGGGTGTGAACACGCGCACCGATTGCACCAATTACCGCATCAACATCATCGGGGTTCACCGTCATGTTGAAGTTACCAGCACCGGTTTCGGTATAGCTGTCCGAGGTTACGTGGGTGTAGGACAGACCGACAGTCGGTGTCAAAAATGCGTTGCCACCAATGTTAAACGGCATGCCGGCACCGATGCTGGCCATATACTGGTTTGAATCGTAATCACCACTTGCGGTACGATTCAGCCCGCCAAAGCTGATATGGCGGCTGGTATCGTTTTTATTGCGGGCATATCCGACCATGCCTTCGACATAATAGGCATCGGCGGTGTAATCGCCATAAACCGAAAGCTGGTAACTATCGATGTCGGTTTTGGAACTTCCTGCACCATCCCCGTCAACCGACGTATTGGCATAGGCAATCGAAGAACCAAGACGAACACCCTCGGCGATTTCACCATCAAACCCGCCGGAAATGCCATAGGTTTTGGCATCATACCCGTCGATGCCGCCTTTGGCGTCCTGGTTGCTCCAGTTTCCAAATGGTTTCAACCAAACGGCGTTTGCAAGGGCACCATCGCCCGCGGCAAAGCCGGTTTGCGCATCCGCATACTGATTGCCAGTGCGCATTGCCGACAAACGGCTGGACATAACACCAAACACCTTGGTCCCCGTTCCCACGGCAACCTGCGAATTTGCACCAAGCGTATCGGACTGAACACCGATTTGTTCGGCTGCTTTTTTCACACCCGCACCACCGGTATTCAGCACCTTGTTCAGGGCCGCGCGTGCGCCATCATCACCGGACTCTGCCGCAATCCCGGCATTACGGAACGCATTTGACTGCTGGGCATCAAGACCGACAGCAGACGCAATAGTCGCGCTGTCTTTTACTTTTGCAGTAATAATGATGTTTCCGTCCGATATGGTGGTTGAATAATCCACCAGTGCCGTATCTTTCACCGTGAAAGACGCCGCATCGGCACTACCAAGAATATTGGTATCATCCACCAGGGTAATCGTACCGCTTGCAAAAGCAATGTCGGACGTAATGGTTACCGCACCCGCTGTCTGATCAAGTGTCACATCCGAACCGCTTGAGGTAAAGACCGTCGTACCATTCACAAAATGTGAACTAAGCGTAAGGGTATTCCCGTTCATCGTGGTCAATGCACCACCAAGCGCAATGGTATTGGAAATGGTAACGTCAGCTGTTCCAGCCAACGAAAGCGCACCCGCATAAACATTGCCACCAAAGGACGTTTTCGTGCCTGTTGCCAATGATATGCTTTTCAGGCTTTTGTCGCTGGTGCCAACCGCGCTGACAAAAGAAACAAGACCGCCGGTATTGGTAACCGAGATGCTGCCTTCACGATTTGACGCGGCACTCACCGCACCACTGACGGTCTGCGCAGATGTTCCGCTAAAGGTCGCGGTAACCGCACCGCCAGTGCCTAACGCCCCTGGAATAGCGGCACTGTTGCCTTGTTGGCCGGCAACACCAGGCGCACCATCATCAAACGCGAGCGTCCCGCCAATGTTGTTTTCAAAGCTGACGGTAACATCACCACCGGCACCACCGTTGCCGCTAGAACCATTGACACTACCGGCATCACCACCGTTGCCGCCAGAACCTGCCGTAAGACTGACATCACCGCTGATCGCGCCGGACACCGTGGCGTCAACACTGGCACCTGCACCACCGGCACCAGCCTCAATGGCGACACCTGTACCCTGGCCACCACCCTGACCACCGGCACCTGCCGTGATCGTCAACGAGGTCATGTCGGCACTGATGTCAGTGATTGTAATGTTACCACCGGCACCACCGGCACCACCATTTGCCCCTTGATCAGTAGAATTAGTATTATCACCATTTCCACGATTACCACCGGCACCACCGGCACCACCAACAACGGTCACGCTGCCAAGCGTACCCGCACTGGCAATATCGGTCAGGGTAATCGCCCCGCCATTCCCGCTCGTACCAACAACAGCGGCCCCACCAGCAACAGCCCTGCTTTCACGGCCTGCCGCGCCATTACCAGAGGTAATATTCAGTGCGCCACTCAATCCACCGGAAAAATCAGCTTTTACCGCGCCACCATTGCCGCCGTTACCACCACTAAAAGAAGTAGGAGTCTCATCAATATCGCGACGGCTGTTGCTTCCGCCCATGCCACCATCACCCGAGGTGATATTGGTTGTCGTTGCTGTTACAAGCCCCTGGAAATCAATCGTGGTAATGTCTCCGCCATTACCACCGGCCACTGTATTATCGTTCGCACCTGCGGCACCTGCGCCGCCCTTCAGGTTAAGGGTCGTCAAATTAACCGCACCCACATGGGTTACTTCGCTAATCGTCCCCCCATCGCCGCCAGCGACAAACCCAGAACCAGCAGCACCTGTGCCACCTTCATAGGTAAGGGCTGTAAGGTTGGTTGTACCTGCAATACTGACTGTCCCCGTGACGCCACTGGTCCCTTCCGTCGCGTCTGCACCTCTAACAATGGCGGTTCCACCGGTCCCGCCATTTCCATCATCCACATTACCCGAAACCACCAACGAACCGTTTCCCGAACTACTTTCAAGGGTTAAGGTTTCGCCGGCCTCAATGGCGCCACTTTGAAATTCAGCGGCCCGTGCCGTATCGACAACGCCGATCATCGCGGAAAAAGCAATAATGGAAGCACTGCCCAGCAAAACCTTTTGCAGGGCACCCCGTTTAGCCATCGTCTTCATGTATATTCCCCAACTTAAACTATCGAAACCGGCAAAAGAACTTTGACGATTATTGGTGCGCGGGCACCTCGTTTCGAATGGACGTCAGGAATAACACATTATCTTCATGCACTTAATAATTGAATTGAGACACCCAAGATCAGTGTATAAAGAGAAAAACAGATAAGAGAGTAACCATTACGGATAGATTTTATTCTTATAAATAGCTTTAGTTCTATAGTTTTTATTTATTCGCGTTAAAGGCGAATAAATAAAAAAACCCCGCATTTCTGCGAGGTTTCTTTAAAATCCAAAGTTTTTTGATCAGCGCTTTTTCTTTTTGGCGTAGGGATTATCACTACTGCGCAGGAAAATACGGATCGGAACGCCTGGCATATCAAAATCGTCGCGCAAACCGTTAATCAGATAACGGGTATAGCTTTCGGGCAATTCCGCCGCCTTGGAGCAATTGATAAAGAAGCTTGGCGGACGGGACTTTGCCTGGGTCATATAGCGCAGGCGAATACGACGGCCCGAAATAACCGGCGGCAAATGCCGTTCGGTAATTGCTTCAAGCCAGCGGTTAAGCTGCGAGGTCGGGATACGACGGCTCCAGATATCATAAATATCCAAAACCGTTGGCATCAGCCGGTCCGTTCCGCGCCCGGTCAGGGCGGAAAATGTCAGGATCGGAATGCCTTTTGCCTGGGCAAAACTGGTATCAAGCTTATCACGCAGCGCCTGCATCACGCCGCGCTTATCCTCAACCGAATCCCATTTATTGACCGCAATGATCAGGGCACGGCCTTCCTCGAGCACCATACGTGCAATCGTCAGATCCTGCTTGTCGATGGTGTTGGTGGCATCAAGCATGATAACAACCACCTGGGCATAGCGGATCACGCGCAAGGTATCGCCGACCGACAGTTTTTCAACGCGGTCATCAATCTTCTTTTTGCGGCGCATGCCAGCCGTATCAACGAGGCGGATCGGCCGCCCCTCATAGCTCCAGTCAACCGCAATGGCATCGCGCGTCAAACCTGCTTGCGGGCCGGTCATCACCCGGTTTTCGCCCAAAAGCTGGTTTAACAGCGTCGATTTACCGACATTCGGCCGCCCGACAATCGCCAGCTGAATTTTTGAATTATCGCGATAAACGACCGGCTCTTCTTCCTCGTCTTCTTCAAATTCATCTTCATAGCTGATTTCAAAGGACGGGAATTTTTCCGGGCCGTTCGCAGCGCCTGCCGCGGCCTCGGCCTGCCAGGCCTCTTCTGCCTCGTCATCGTCATCTTCAAACTCGGCATCGATGGCGGCCATATCGCCGGTTTGGCGTGCCTTGCGCTGTTTGTCGCGATATTCTTCCCAATGCGGGCGCATAATATCGATCAACAATTCCATGCCCAGGCCATGCTCGGCCGAAATCGGCGCTACATCACCAAGGCCAAGGCCATAGGCCTCGTACAGGCCGGGGTCCTGGTCCCGTCCCTCATGCTTGTTGGCAATCACATAAACCGGCTTTTTGCGCTTGCGCAGCCAATCGGCGAAGTGATTGTCAAGCGGGGTCAGCCCCGCCCGCGCATCAATCAAAAACAGGGCCAGATCGCACTCTTCAAACGCCATTTCACTTTGCTGGCGCATTTTGCCTTCGATGGTATCATCAAATGCTTCTTCAAGGCCTGCCGTGTCGATCACCTCAAAGTGCATATGCCCCAACCGCGCCTTGCCATAACGGCGGTCGCGCGTGACACCGGGCTGGTCATCAACAATCGCCAGCTTTTTGCCAACCAGGCGGTTAAACAGGGTCGACTTTCCGACATTCGGACGACCAATAATGGCTACTCTCAAGGACATCTGACTACAGACTCTTCATAAAAACGGCGATGTGCGCCACGATAAACATATCGGTGGCGCACCCGCAAAAAACAGAGAAAGGCAAAGCCCTTCTAATCATATAATGGTCAAGACCCTAGCGATAGGCAACCAGCGTTGCATTCGCCGTCAGGAAATATAGGGTATCACCCGCAATCACGGGCGGCAATGTCACCGCACCGGGCAGCGTATCAGTCCCCATCACTTTTCCATCATAGGGCGAAATCATTTCCACCTGGCCCTGCTCGTTGCCGACAATCAAACGATCACCCGCCAGAACCGGACCGGTCCAGACCATTGCCTCGCTTTTATCATCGGGATCAACATAGCGCGGCAGGGTTGATACCCATTTAACCCGTCCGGAGCGCCGCTGCAAGGCAATCAGGTCGTTGGTATTCGATAGCAGGAATACATAATTGCCGGCCACCCAGGGGGATTGAATACCACCTTCTTCCAGTTCCCACAAACGCACCCCGGTCCGAAGGTCAATGGCAACCGTCAGGCCGGAATTGCTCGTGGCAATAACAACGTCCTTGTCAATCACCGGCAGGCCGCGAATATCGGCAATTGCCGAAACCGCATCGGTCCGCCCGGCCGATGCCAGCGTATCGGACCAAATCACCTGGCCGTTTTCCACACGCAAAGCATAAAGTTCGCCGGTGCTATAGGCCGAAATCACCACACCCTGGTCAACCGCCGGGCTGGCACCGCCAATAAAGGTTGCCCCTTCGGCAGCACCGCGATGGTTCCACAAAACCTCGCCAGTACCGGCATTTAATGCCACGGTCTGGTTATCGACGGTAATAACGAACACACGGCCATTTTTAACCGTCGGGGCGGCACGCATCGGCGCAGTCAGGGTGGTGCGCCATTTAACCTTGGCCGTTGCCGCATCGATGGCAACAACCTCGGCAAAGCCGGTGGTGGCATAAATGGTGCCATCCGAATAGGCCAGGCCCGAGCCCAGAAGCGTGCTGTCGCGTTCTTCATCCGGGGCGATATCGACACTCCAGATCTGGTTGCCGGTTTTGGCACTGAAGGCACGCACATCAGCATCGGAATCAATGGTGAAAACCACACCCTTGGCGATCACCGGCGGGTTCAGCAAAATATTGTCGTCAAGCGATCCATCACCAATGCTGCTGGACCATTGCTGCTTCATATCGGCACCATTAAACGCCACATGCTGCAACGAATGGCTGGGAACCCCGCCATTTTGCGGCCAATCGGGCTGGATATGGGCCTTGGGCAAAACAACCTTCTGGTCAGTCAGGCCGGGATCAGGCTCGACCGTGCTTTGCAGCGACAAAACCGACAGGCGTTCGCCAGGCAGCGGCGGATCTTCCGATTCTCCCATCCAGCTTGAACAGCCGGAAACCAGAACGGCAAACCCCATAACGCACAATACGGATTTTAAACGATCCAGACGGTGTAATTGCAAAACCATATCCTTTTATCCTGTCCCGGCAGGCATCTCATAGAAGGGCAGCAAAGCCCCAAAAAAGCACTACGCGACACCATGACACCCTGACACCACGGCAAATCAGGCTTTGATCGCCTTTAAAAGCTCATTGGCACGACCACGCATATCAGCCGGTGCCGTTTTATCATCGGCAAGCTCGGTCAGAAGCGATTTTGCCTCTTCCGTTTTGCCTGCGGCAATATTCAATACCGCCATCATCTCGCGGGCGGAATGATACCAGGTATTTTCCGGCACGGCGATCGGCTCCAGGCGAGCAATCAGCGCGTCGGCATTCTGGGCACTGGCACTGTTCATCGCAATCTGGATCACGGCAAGGTCGCGATAAACCTTATCAACATCCTTGTCCGCGGCAACCGCTTCCAGTTCCTTCACAGCCTTGTCGGTATCGTTTTCGCGCAAATAAATGCGGGCTTTTTGAAAATGGCCCAGCGCGACAAAACCGTCATCCCCTTTGGCAATGATAGTATCAAAGGCATCAAGGGCGGCCTGGCTTTTGTCTGGCCCGGCATTCACCAGCTCCAGCGCATTGGCAAAGCGCGTACCGTCTTTAATACGGGTGGAATGCTCATACGTTTTCCAGCCCTCACGGCCAGCAACGCCCAGAACGATAACGGCGGCAACAGCAATAATAACCTTGCCGTATTTGCGCCAGATGCGCTCTGTGCGCTCGCGCTTGAGGTCTTCTTCGACTTCCTGGAAAATATCGACCACGAAACCCGCTCCAATTCGATCAAAATAAAGCGGGCCACATGCCCGCCAGTCAGAATAAAATGACGGGAAGGATTTAACGCGCCACTGCCCAAGGGGTCAAGGGCGCTGCGCAGTTGGAATGCAATTTAACGCACTTTTCCCCCTCCCTCGCCCATTTGTGATCGCGAATGGGCCATTCGCGGTTTCCCCGGCAAAATTTTCACCCCATGCGCATGCCAGGCCCATAACGGGCCAATAAACGGCATCTTATACAATGTCAATCCGGGATCAATCCGGGCAAATATCCCCGGCCCCACGCCAATCCCCCGGTTCAAAACAGCCATTTCCATAGGTTTAACGCGATCGGCCACATGGTGCTGGTGAACCGGCACAGAACTTGCTTTATTGATCATGACGTTCTTGGGGAACCGATCATCGCAACCGTAACCGGGCAAAATTGGCCGGGATACACAGGGATAA
>JBNKVZ010000151.1:0-1699 GCA_050299455.1 Thalassospira sp. | reverse complement strand
TTATTGATCATGACGTTCTTGGGGAACCGATAATCGCAACCGTAACCGGGCAAAATTGGCCGGGATACACAGGGATAAAACCGCATGAAGGCAACATATCAGCACGCAAACCCGGCACAGTCCGGGCACAAAGGCACCTTGCGCACCCTTGCAAGACGTGTGCGCGATGTTGCAATTGCCGGGGCGCTGTTATCTTCCCTGTCTGGCTGCAGCGGGCTTGATAATACGGTGGCATCCGCAACCGGCACCGACCTTCTGACAGCGACACAATGGTATGTGGCACTTGATGTCGTCTCCATCATCAATACCGACAAAACCATTGCCGATCATATCATTTCCTTGTCCACCGGCCGGGATTGCTCCACCGTGCGCTCCAGCATGGGCGAACCCTATTGCAAAACCGACCCGATCCCCGAACCACCGCTTTATTGTTATCGCAGCCTGGCATCAGTAGATTGTTATGCTACGCCAGACCCGTATAACACCGGCCGACGCACGATTGACTGGCCCCCGACCCGGGGCCGCAGCCTGTAACCACGCCCGGCACATTCATCTTCCTGCGACCGCCACGGCAAAACCGCGCAAAACCGGGGCATATCAAACGATATGGCCCGACGCGGCAGGTTAAAAACTGTCTTTCGCTCCCCACTCCCATAACCAGAAATTTACTGCCCTCCGGGCCATTGCGGCTTGAGAGCCCCCCCAAAGCACGATAGGCTGTTGGGTGATTGTTACTGCAAAAACAGGCGGCCCTTTCCACAGCCCGGAGAACGGCATGGGAACACTTCTGAATCTGGCGCAATACCAAAAAGGTAAGGCATTCGTCCATTTCAATCGGGTCGAACTTCAAAAACTGATGAATATCTATTCCCGGCAAGTGGCCGGTGGGGCATGGCGCGATTATGCGATTGACCAACTTGATGGTATGGCAATGTTTTCCATGTTTCGCTCCACCCATGAAAGTCCGCTTTTTGCCGTCATCAAACTGCCCGCCGATCAAAAAAATGCCGGTCAATATCTCGCCCTGCATAGTGGCGTGAAAATCAAACAAAGTTCCCAGTTGGAAACCATCCTTGAGGCGATTGAAAAACGCGCCCGCAAGGTTGTGCCACTGTTCAAAAACCGATAACGAAAGCCGGTCTTTTTAATGTTGCCTGTCCGCACTTATTGCCTGCCCGCCCGTTCGACACGCGCGCACATTTCCTTGCGCACGCTTGCTGTCACCGCCCTCATTACAGCTGGCCTGGGCCTATTTACCCCTTCCCCCGCCCGGGCAGATTACAAATCGGGCTATCTTGCCTATCAGGCCGGAAATTACAAAAGCGCCCTGCAGGAATGGCAGGATGTGGCCAATATGGACCCACGCGCAGCCTATGCACTGGGCTTGCTTTATTATCGCGGCAAACTGGGCCATACCGATTATGACAATGCTGCCAAATGGTTTGGCATTGCTGCCCGCGCCAATCATCCCAACGCGCTTTATTATATGGGGCTTTTGCATCTTAATGGCTGGGGCGTGCCCTATGACCAGTTCAAGGCGACCGATTTTTTCAAACGCGCCTTTGATGCCGATCCCAAAAACGCGGACGCGGCATTTTTGCTGGGGCAGCAATATATGCACGGACGCGGGGCCATGCAAAACTATGTTGATGCCGCCCATTATTACATGAAAGCCGCTGAACTGGGCCTTCCGGCCGGG
>JBNKVZ010000150.1:0-10785 GCA_050299455.1 Thalassospira sp. | reverse complement strand
GGGCATGACCAGCAGATGTTCAATCGTGCCATGTTCGCGTTCGCGAATAAGGGCGGCCCCGGCGAGAATGATCGACAGCATCGTCACGTTATTGATGATTTCCATAACGCTGGTGAACCAGGAACTTTCGGCATTGGGATTAAAGGCATAGCGTAAAACCAGATTAACCGGGGGCTGTGCATCTTGTGCGACCATCTGGGTTTTATCGCCGATCCAGGTGCGGATTTCCTGATTGAAAATATTGGTAATATAGCTTTCGCCAATGCCGGCCTGCATCATGGCCGTGGCATCGATATTGAGCTGCACATCGGGTTCGTGCCCGGCAATGACATCGGATTCAAAATCGGTCGGAATAACCAGCACAAATGTATATTCGCCGCTATCCATTACCCGGTCGATCTGGCTGTAGTCGATACGGACCGGTTTTTTGAAAAAGGGTTCTTCAAACGCATCCTGAATGCGCATCGATAATTGCGAGCGATCCTGATCGACAACCGCGATCGAGGCATTGTGCAAATCGTGCGACAGGCCGGTTGCCGCGGTATAAATGGCAAAGGAAAAGGCCCAGATGATCAGGGCAATCAGCACCATGTCCTGGCGCAGGCTGAACAGTTCCTTGATCCCCAGGCGATAGATGTTTTCAACGCGGTGGCGCAGGTTCATGATTAACGCTCCTGCCGGGGAAGAAGCAGCATGGAAAGACCCGTCAGGACCGGGAAAAACAATGCCAGCATTAAAAATTGCGGATAAAGCTGCATAAAGCCGAGCGCCTTGGTAAAGACACCAACACTGATGGTCATGAAATGCGATGTCGGAATGATCATGGACAACACGCTTGGCCCGGGGGCCAGCGAGGAAATGGGCTGCATCATGCCCGAAAACATGACCGACGGGATCATGGTGGCAATCGCGGTGCCAAACAGGGCGGCAATTTGGGTTTTGGTGAAAGATGAAATCAGCAAGCCCAACCCGGTGGTCGAGACCACAAACAAAAACGCCCCGAGCAACAGAGCCAGAAAACTGCCCTTCACCGGCACGGCAAACACCGTAATCGCCATGAATGTCATCAGGAGAAAATTCGTCATGCCCAGTGCGATATAGGGAAGCTGTTTGCCCAACAAAAACTCAAACCGGCTGACCGGTGTGACATAAAGGTTGGTAATCGAGCCGAGTTCTTTTTCCCGCACAACCCCAACGGCCATCAGAACCGAGGGAATAAACATCAGCAACAGCGCAATGACAGACGGGACAATGGCATAGATACTTTTGAAGTCCTGGTTGTAACGATAGCGCGTTTGCATGCCGGCGGGCAGGGCGTTCATTTTATTGCCGGTTTCGCGCAGAACATTGTCGGCAATGTATTTTTGATGGATGCCCTGCACATAGCCATGAATGGTTTCGGCGCGAAACGGCATGGTGCCATCGATCGTGGTGGCAATTTCCGGGGTTCGCCCCTGTTGCAGGTGACGGCCATAATTGGGCGGGATTTCAACCACCAGGGCCAGCTCGCCGCTTTTGATGCGCCGGTCCATTTCGGCATAATCATGCAGCGGCGGTTTTTCGGTAAAATAGCGCGAGCCGGCCAAGCCTTCCAAATAGGTGCGGCTTTCGGGGGTTTGGTCGCGGTCGAGGGCGGCATAGGTCAGATTTTCAACGTCAAAGGTAATGCCCAGGCCAAAAACCGGCATCAAAATTAATGTGCCCAACAGGGCAAAAACCAGGCGGATCGGATCACGGATCAGGCCCATCGTTTCGCGCAGGCTATAGGCCCACAGGCGCCGGGGGCTAAAACCGGGAACGGCCTTTTCTGCACTATCCCCCAGGGTATCAAGCTGTGTCGGGTCTTCGTTTTGGGCCTTGTCATTGCTATTGCCACCGATATTGGCAAGCGACAAGCTGGCTTCGTCGCTGCTTTGGCCGTTCTCATTGGTTTGTTTGCCATTCGCGCCCTTTGTGTCGCCCGTGGCTTCCTTAAGATAGGCGATAAAGGCCTCTTCCAGGGTGGCGGTGCCGCGTTTTTTAATCAGCGCGTCTGGCGTTTCACTATCAAGCACCCTGCCAGCATGCATCAGGGATATGCGATCACAACGGGCGGCTTCATTCATGAAATGGGTGGAAATGAAAATGGTCACGCCCTGTTTGCGCGAGAGGTCGATCAGCAGTTTCCAGAAATCGTCCCGTGCAATCGGGTCCACGCCCGATGTGGGTTCATCAAGGATCAGGATTTCGGGAGAATGGATGATGGCAACCGCAAGTGACAGGCGCTGTCTTACGCCAAGCGGCAGTTTTTCCGCCAGATCATCCATATACTGGGTCAGCCCGAACTGTTTGGACAGTTCCTCAATCCGGGCGGTAACATGGTCCTTGGGCAGGTGAAACAATCGGGCATGAAGGTCCAGGTTCTGGCGGACGGTCAGTTCGGAATAAAGCGAAAAGGCCTGCGACATATAACCGACCCGTTCGCGCATTTTCAGGTCGGCACCATTTGACGGTTCGCCAAACAGCCATGCCTTGCCTTCTGAGGCCGGGAGCAGGCCGGTCAGCATCTTCATGGTGGTGGTTTTGCCGCAGCCATTGGAGCCGAGAAATCCAAAAATTTCGCCTTTTTCAATGCGAAAACTGACATGGTCCACAGCGGTAAAATCGCCAAAGCGGCGGGTTAATCCTTCGGCCTCGATTGCGGGTTTGGCATCGCTTTGCGGGCGTGGCGGAATGACCAGTTCGTGATGGTCCTTGCGCTGGTCTTCCGGCAGTAATGCGATAAAGGCGGATTCAAGATTATGGCTGTTCGTACTTTGCAGCAAATATTCAGCACTGCCCTGGGCAAGGATTTTGCCATCATTCATGGCAATCAAATGATCAAACCGGCTGGCTTCGTCCATATAGGCCGTGGCAACCAGCACCGTCATATTCTGGCGCGACTGGCGAATGTCGTTGATCAGATCCCAGAATTGCTGACGCGATAACGGGTCCACCCCGGTGGTCGGTTCATCCAGTATCAATATCCTGGGTCTGTGGATCAGGGCACAGGACAGGGCCAGCTTTTGTTTCATCCCGCCCGAAAGGTTGCCTGCCGGGCGTTTGGTAAAGGGGGCAAGGCCGGTGGCCTGGACCAGCCGGTCAATGCGATGGGCGCGTTCGGATTTCTTTTGTCCAAACAGGCGGCCGAAAAATTCCAGATTTTCGCGAACGGTGAGGTCCATATACAGGTTTTTGCCCAACCCCTGGGGCATATAGGCAATACGCGGCGATGTTTTGGACCGCTGGCGCGCATTGCGCATATCGCCATCAAGGGTGGTGACTTCCCCCGTCTGGACTTCTCTGACACCGGAAATCAGCCCGAGCAGGGTGGACTTGCCCACACCATCGGGGCCGATAAAGCCGTAAATCTGTCCGGCGGTCAATGAGAGCTCGATATCGGACAGGGCACGGGTTTTGCCATAGACATGCGAAACGGCCTTGACCCGCACGGCAAGGGGGCCGTTTTTGCCGGTATCTTCAGGGGCATCTTGCTGTGGCGATGGGGCAGGGGGTTCCCCTGTTATGCCGTTATCGTGGTCCTTCGGGCCGGTCATTTGCCCGTTTCTCCTGCTTGGTCGGCGGTGTTTTGGCCGTTTCCGTTGGGCAGGTGGACATGTAATTGGTCCGGCCAGCCGCTATTGGATGCCAGGATGATATAGGCTTCGCCGGGCAGGCCGGTTTTAACCTTGTTGATATTGGCTTCCAACAGTTCCGAACTGATGCGGACTTTTACCCGAAACATCAGTTTTTCGCGTTCCGAGCGGGTTTCAACCTCGCGTGGGGTGAATTGCGCATTATCGGCGACAAAGGACACCGTGGCCGGAATGACAAAACCAGGCGCGGCATCCAGCACGATGCGCGCTTCATTGCCGACATAGGCCAGGCCGGCCTGGGATGTGGGCAGGAAAACCGTCATATAAACGTCGGTCAGATCCAGGATCGTAATCACCTTGCCGCCTGCGGCCAAAACCTCGCCGGGTTCGGCCAGGCGATATTGCACACGCCCGGCGCGCGGCGCGGTCAGGACGGCATCATCAACCTGCACCTGAATGCGGGCAACCTGGGCACGGGCGGCTTCGACCGAACGTTCGGCACTGGTCTGGCGGGCCTTGGCGGCCTCCAGGCGGGCCACGGCAATATCGCGGTTGGCTTCGCGCTGATCGACCTGCTCGCGAGAGATATTGTTGTTTTTGACCAGTTTTTGCGCCCGTTCAAGCTGCTGTTTTGCCAGGCGCAATTCGCTTTCACGCTGGACAATTTCGGCCTTGGCTTCGGGCACGGATTCTTCGGCGCGGGCCTGTTCGGCCATGGCCTGTGCCAGTTGGGCATCTACTTCCGATGTGTCCATTTTTGCCAGCACATCGCCAGCCTGCACCATGTCGCCTTCATGGACCAAGACTTCCGCAACCCGTCCGGCATATTTGGTTGCAACATGGATTTCCTCGGCCTCGATCCGGCCATTGCCGGATGCGATATAGTCTGGCAATTCATCCTGGTTTTGCAGCCAGGCATAATATCCGCCCCCTGCAACAATGATTAAAACGGCCAGAACAATAAGGACGGGGCGCAGGGTTTTCATTGCAGGCAGGCTCCGGGTTGAAAACGTAAGGACCGCAAAGGTTTTTCCGCAATGCGGAATATTAGGATACTATTGTATTTCTTCTTTACCAGTAAGACTGGCAATTTTTGGGAATTATTTTAGAGCACGTCGCATTTAATCTGCCCCATTTTGCCGGAAATAGTCTTCTGTCGTACAAGGAAAGATCCGCAGAGCGTAGCGGGGATACGGTCAAGGATCCTGACGCAGGAGGGCGGAAGACTATCTCGGCCCGAAGGGTTTGATTTTGGCGACGTTTCGCGGCGTTACACCGTTTGACCGATGCGCCGCATCGCTCTGCACGCTGTGCCTTGCCAAACGGTTCGCCAAAAACAAACAAAATCGGGCAGATTAAATGCGACATGCTCTAGCTACCATATCTTCGAAGTTGTGGTCGTTGATCTGCAACAACGCCGATTTTTCAGCCCTTTGCCGGGCCGAGATGGCAAAAGGCCCGCAGATATTTGCGGGCCTTGGGGTGTTTGTGGGCAATGGCGGATATTTCAGCTTGTTATAATAACCGTGCCAGATATTCCGCCGGGCTTTGCGGGCGGGTGCCTTCATATCGTTCAACCTGGCAGCGGCAGGAAAAACCGGTAACCAGCATGTTATCAATGCCGGTTTTTTCGGCCTTTTTCTGCCAGCTCATGTCATACAGGCGGCGTGAATTTTCGGCATTGGCCGTTTCATGGCCATAAACCCCTGCCATGCCGCAACAACCGGTTTTTTCCGTCGCCAGTTTGATGCCAAAGGCCTCAAAGATTTTTTGCCATTTTACCGCAACATCGGGGATCGATGTTTTTTCCGTGCAATGGGGGAACAGGGTGGGCAGGGCATCCTTGTTCAGGGTGGCGGTAATTTGCGGTGGTGTCAGCCGACCGTTACGGATTTCGCTTTCCAGCCATTCATGAAACAGGTTCACGCGATAATCGGGCCGATCATTCAGGCGTTGGGCATATTCCTGGCGATAGGTCAGGGTGACGCTGGCCTCCACCCCGATCATTGGAATGCCAAATTGCGCCAATTCACCATAAACGGCGTCGTTTTCACGGGCCTGTTTGTCAAACTGCTTTAAAAAGCCCTTCACATGCTGGGCTTTGCCATTGGGGCGATAGGGGGGAATGAAGACCTGATAACCCAGCTTTTGCAGCAAATCGACATGGCCCAACATGGCCTCAACATCGAAATGGGTGGTAAAACAATCCTGGATCAACAAGACCGATTTAACCCGCTCGTCATCGCTCAGGCGGGCCAGTTGGGATGCATCAAACGGGGTAATGCCGCGGTCGCGCAGGGCGCGGGACAGTTTTTGGGTGCTGGATTTGGGTAAATCCTGCAAACCGGCAAAGCGTGAAAAGGCCCATTTCACCGGCGCTACGGACTGCAGAATGTTAAACAGGGCCGGGGCCTTTGCCATGAGCGGGGCAAGGCGTTCCAGCCGGGCAATGATGTAATCCTTTAACGGGCGCGGATAGCGCGCATGATAGGCGGCCAAAAACCGCGATTTCATTTCCGGGATATCCACCTTGACCGGGCATTGCCCCGCACAGGCCTTGCAAGACAGGCAACCATTCATGGCATCATAAACATCATGGGAAAAATCACGTGCATTGGCAAAGGCCAGTTCCGGCGCTTCCGCATCGGTGCCAACGCTGATTTGGCGGATCCATTCACGCACCATGCCCGCACGGCCCTTGGGCGAATGGACGCGGTCGCGTGTCACCTTGTAAGACGGGCACATGGCATCAAATTCGTCGAAATTAAAGCATGCCCCGTTGCCGTTACAGCGCGTGGCATTCAAATATTCGTCTTTCAAACCCGCTTCGATCTGGCGGTCGAGTTGGCCGCGCATGGGGGCATCGTCAATCGGGGTGATCGGCAAATCCATGCCATATGGGGATGCGATTTTGCCAGGGTTAAGCTGCCCTTCGGGGTCAAATTCCTTTTTGATGCGGCGCAGCACATCATAAAGCTCCGGCCCGAAATAGACCGGCGAAAATTCGCCGCGGAACCCTTTGCCATGTTCGCCCCAGATCAGGCCGTTATATTTTTTGGTTAGCTCAACCACGCCATCGGAAACCCGGCGCAGGCGAATTTCATCTTCTTGGTCACACATATCCAGCAACGGGCGCACATGCAGGCAACCAACATCGACATGGCCGAACATGCCGTAATCCAGGCCTTCCTTGTCCAGAAGGGCGCGAAATTCGGCAATAAAATCGGCCAGGTTTTCGGGCGGAACGGCGGTGTCTTCAACAAAGGGGGTGGCGCGGCGTTTGCCTTCAAGGTTGCCCAAAAGCCCAACCGCCTTTGACCGGATTGACCAAATGGCGGCCATCTGGGCCGGGTCGGTTGCAACGACCGAACCAATTGGCGCATTAGCCTCATTGGGGTTGTCGGCCAGATATTGTGCAAGTTGGCGCTGTTTGTCGGCCAGTTCATCGGCGTCATCGGTGGCAAATTCCACCACGTTAAACCCGCGTGTCGGGATGGCGGCCCCTTCGGTTCCCAGCAGCTTTGCCAGCAAGTGCCAGCTTTCATCCTGCTCGGCCAGTTTCATGACCTTGTCATCGATGCTTTCAATCGCAATCGGATCAAAGGCCACCAACCGGCCCACATGGCGCAGGGCATCGTCAAAGCTGGCATAACGCACCACCGTAAGCGCCTTGTATTTCGGCAGGCGGATCACGCGAAAGGTGATTTCCTTGGTCAGGCCCAGGCTGCCTTCGGCTCCTGCGATCAGGAAGCTCAGGTTACTGGCACCGTCATCGGCCACGGCCTCTTTCAGGTTATAGCCGGTAAGACCCCGGTTCATTTCCGGGAAGGTGGATTTGATCTGGTCGCGGCGCGGTAAAATCTCGTCGATGATTTTGCGATAAACGCTACCGATGCGGGTTTTTTGCGCGGCTTCGATGGCGGTTTGTTCGGCATCCAGGGCCGATGTGACAAAATCGCTGCCATCCACCAGAACCGTCGTCATTTTTTCGATGTAATGGCTGGTCTTGCCATAAATGCGCGACCCTTTGCCCGAACTGTCCGAGCCGATCATGCCGCCTACAGTGGCACGGTTGGCGGTCGACACATTGGGCGGGAAGAAATAGCCATGCGGCTTTAGCCAGCGGTTGAGCTGTTCTAGCACCACACCGGGTTCAACCCGCACCAGGCCCTTTTCGGCGTCAAATTCCAGAATATTGTTGAGGTATTTCGAGGTATCGACAATCACGGTATTGTTGAGTGACTGCCCGTTGGTGCCGGTGCCGCCCCCGCGTGGCGTGATTTTGACCTTGCGAAATTCTGGCCGCCCGGCAAGCTCCATAATGACATTGATGTCATCGCGTTCGCGGGGCTGCAACACCGCGCGCGGCATCACCTGATAAACGCTGTTATCGGTCGCGTGGATCAGGCGGGTGGGGAAATCGGCATGGATTTCACCGCGATATTTGCCTTCGCGTTCCAGCGTTTTTAAAAAGCCCAGGGTCAGGTCATCCAGGCTGCGATCAGGGGTCAGTTTCGGGATCATGCGGGTCTCTGTTCAGGAATGTGCGGGATAAGCAGGAACAAGGCCATAATCAGCCGGTTTTCATCGGCCGTTTTGTTGCCACCATTCAACCGGATTATGATTGATTGCACAAATCGAAAATTCTGAATTATTATTCGATGATGTAAAATAATAAGGCTGGGTTTTAAAATGTTGTCGTCGGTCAGTTTGCGCCATTTGCGGGCCTTTATTGCGGTGGCGGAATGCGGGTCCTTTACGCGGGCGGCCAATATGCTGGGGTTGACCCCACCCACCCTGACGGCCACCATTCGCCAGTTTGAAGATATTATCGGCATGCCGCTTTTTGACCGCACCACGCGCCAGGTGGCGTTAAGTGCGGGCGGGGAACGGTTTTTACCGGTAGCCCGCCGGTTGATGGCGGATTTTGCAATGGCCCTGGAAGACCTGGATGCCCAATCCAAGGGGCTGGGGGGCAAGGTGGTGGTGGCCGCCGCCCCCTCGGTTCTCACCCGCATTTTACCGCAAATTATTGTTGCCTTTCATGCGGCCCACCCGGATGCCAGCTTGCGCCTGGATGAAATGAATGCCGGCGAGGTGCATGACGCCGTTGCCAAGGGCGAAGTGGATTTTGGTATTGCCGGCGACTGGCGGTCGTTGCCGGACATTCATTTTCAACCGCTTTTTAGCGACACAATGGGCGTTGTTTGCCGCCATGATCACCCCTTGGCGGGCCGGGAACGGGTTTCGTGGCATGAACTGGCCCAATATCCCTTTGTCGGGTTGGGCCCGGAATCGGGCACCGGGGCGATTTTGGCCCAGTTGGTCGGGCAGGAGGGCGGTATGAATAGCCTGTCCTCGGCACAACAGACGGGTTCTTCAGGCACCATCATGGCCGATGATGCCGCCAATACCCGCCCCCTTAGGGCCATGCGGCCGGTGGTTGAAACATCCAATACGGTTACGTTGTGCGCGATGGTGGCGGCGGGTATCGGTATTACCATCCTGCCCGAACTGGCCGCGCGGGTGGAGGCCAACCGTGACTTGGCGTTTGTGCCTTTGAAAGATCCGGTGCGTGAACGGCATATCGGGGTGATTAGCCGCAAAAGCCGGAGTCTCTCGCCCATTGCGGTGATTTTTCGCGACCTGGTGCTGGAACATGCGCCATCCATGCCGCTTGCCGCACAGTTGCGCTGGCATTCACTGCCATAAGCCCCTTCACGAAACCTTTATTCACCATCCCCTTGCGGATTTTTTTGAACAACTACAATTAAAGTGTAAAGATCTTTTCGCAGTTGCAGCATTGCTGGTTTATGGCAAATGGCAGCACATGATAATTTATATATTTTCTGATTGGAGACTAAAATGGTGTCAGCTTCTTCTGAATCCTCCTCCAAAAATGCTTCTGCCCGTAAATCGCGTGCTGCCCGGCCCCCGAAAAAAGACTGTCACCCGCCTTTTAGCCGCACCAACCGGTTGTCGGTTGATTTGGCCTTGCAAGGGGGCGGGTCGCACGGGGCCTTTACCTGGGGCGTGCTGGACCGTTTGCTTGAAGAAGACTGGATCGAGATCGAGGCGGTTTCGGGCACATCGGCCGGGGCCATGAATGCAGCCGTCATGGCCGATGGGGTTGCGCAGGGCGGCCCGGAAGGCGGGCGTGCCGCACTTGAGGAATTCTGGCGTAAAATCTCCAATGCGGCGCGGTTTAGCCCGTTGCAGCGCGGCCCGCTTGATATTTTGCTGGGCAATTGGTCGCTGGAAAATTCGCCCTTTTTTCAAATGATGGACATGACCGCACGGGTCTTTTCGCCTTATCAGCTTAATCCGATGGGCGGGAACCCCCTGTCGGACATTCTTGAGGAAATGATTGATTTTGACCGTCTGACCCACGGGGATATCAAACTGTTTGTGACCGCCACCAATGTGCAAACGGGATGCGGGCGTGTTTTTCGTAATGCCGATATTAACGAGAATGTCCTGCTGGCATCCGCCTGCCTGCCCATGCTGTATCATGCGGTGGAAATTGAAGGCGAACCTTATTGGGATGGCGGATATTCCGGCAACCCGGCCATTGCGCCGCTGGTGCGTGAATGTGCTGCCAAGGATACCATCCTGGTGCAGATCAACCCGGTTGAAAGACGCGGGACCCCCATATCGGCGCGCGAAATTGCCGATCGCTTAAACGAGGTTTCGTTTAATTCCGTTCTGTTAAAGGAATTGCGCATGATCGCGTTTTTGCGCCAGGTTGTTAGCGTTGAGGATGAAGAAGGCGCGCGCTGGGCCAATATGCGGATGCACCGGATTACCGGGGACGTGATGCAGGACCTTGATGCCTCCTCCAAGATGAATGGCGAATGGGCATTTTTGGAAATGCTGCGTGATGAAGGCCGCAAATCCTGCGAGGCATTTTTGGCAAAACACAAAGCCGACCTTGGTGTTCGGCCCAGCCTGGATATCGATGCCATGTTGCCCGAGATTTAAGCAATCTGATCGCGCTGTTCCCCTGACTTCAGTGTCACAAAAACTTCTGCAATCAGCATATTGCCCTGTTGCTGCCGGGCGTTAAGCTGGGCTGGAGTATTGATTGGGGGATGTGGATTAAATGATTATTGCGCAAATGACGGACCTGCATATCACGGCGGAAGGCAAACTGGCCTATGGGCAGGTTGAT
>JBNKVZ010000149.1:0-10946 GCA_050299455.1 Thalassospira sp. | reverse complement strand
CGTATCCTGACCAGAAAATATCATCTGAGTTGGTCAGAAGCGGTAGCCTATATGCGCGATGTCTGCGAGATATCCCGGCGCTAACCGCGTATTTAAAAATAGAACGCCTTCTTACAGAACCCCATGATCCAATAACTTGCGATGACGGGCAGGCTGGGGCAAGGTCACGGTAAATTAAATAAAAGAGGGGGCGTGTTTTGCCAGTAAGTGAACATCAAAAAATGGTGTCGGGGGAATGGTATTGTTGCATTGATGATGAATTGGCCGCGATGCGTATGGTGGCCCGCCGGGCGGTATTTGCCCATAATGCCACCCCGCCCGATGATCGCGACAATATAACATCCGAGTTACGCGCGCTTATGGCGGATGCCGCACCCGATGCCCGCATAGAAGTCCCGTTTCATTGTGCCTATGGCTGTCATATCCATCTTGGTGCGGGTGTGTTTTTGAATGCCGGCTGTGTGCTGCTTGATACGGCGGACATTCATATTGGTGCCGGGACCATGTTGGGCCCCAATGTGCAGATATACTGCCCGCAACATCATACCGATGCCGAATTGCGCAAGGCGGGGATGGAAATTGCCCTTCCGGTCCATATTGGTGAAAATGTCTGGGTTGGGGGCGGTGCGATTATTATGGGCGGGGTGACGGTCGGCGATCACGCCATTATCGGTGCGGGTGCGGTGGTGACACGCGATGTGCCCGCCAATGTAACCGTCGTTGGCAACCCGGCCCGGCCGATGAAACGTGATCGGCTGGAGAACGGCGACAGCCTGGCATATTGACCTGATTTGGGGTTGGATAAAAAAGCCGGGCCGCATGTTTTAAGCGGCCCGGCTTTTTGTTTATTACCTGGTGGAAAATGATTGCTGGTGCAAAAGGCGTTAGCGCCGCGTTTGCATCAACTGATCCACTTCTGCCTGATGTTCGCGCACGAATTTGACATTATCGGGGTCAACATTTGGCAGTTTGTCCGGGCCAACCCGCACGGCAACGGCACTATGGGCCAGGGTCATGCTGGTGATCAGATATTCGCGGGCGGTAAATCCGTTTTCGCCCAGTAATGCCTTGATCTTGGGCGCGTTATTGAGGTTATTGACCATCTCATCAAGCGATTTTGGCTTTTTGGCGTGCAGGTCATAGGCCTTAGGGTCGCTTTTGATCGTCTGGATCACCTTGGACATGCGGTCCAGTTCATCGGCTGTCAGTTTATGACCGGCCGTGGCCTTGGCGATATCAGCGCGTAATGTGCTTTGGCCTTGGCTTTGACTTTGGGTATCTGCGGCGGCTGCAGGAAAACTGGTCGCCACCCCGACAAACAATGTCATGGCCAGGGCGATAATGCCGATTTTCCCGGGAATTTTGAACATCTTCCGTCTCTCCTGTCGTCCGCGTGATGTTTCTTTCAAGCTGTCTTATGATTTGAAATTACAACCATAATTTGACAACAATGTGTGCAGACCTCGTTTATATCGCGTCGTGATGAGGCGAACGGGCGCTATTTGCCAATGCCCGCCTTGATGGCCAGGCGCCGCAAGGGGCCAATATGATTGATGGCACAAAGCCCGGTATATCGCAAATCGCGCAAAAATTTGGGTTCGGCCATTGCTGCCCGGTTCAAAAGGTCGATGCCGCCAACCCGGCCCACTGTTTTGGCCAATTGCCGTCTTTCCCAGCTTTTCAGCAAGGCGTCGCTGCCAATATCTTTGTCTTCAAGCTTGGCAAGGTCGATCTGTTTTGCCAGCGTTTCGATGTCATGGAGGCTCATATTCAAGCCCTGGGCGCCAATAGGCGGTACGACATGGGCGGTTTCGGCAATCAGGGCCAGGCGCGGTGCCGTCAGGCGGTGGGCCAGCTGGGCCACCATTGGCCATACGGCACGCTTGGTGACAATGTTTAACGTCCCAAACAAATTCATGGTGTCGCGCTGAAGTTCGCGGGCCAGGGCCGCGTCATCAAGTGTGGAAAGCTGCTGGGCACGGGCATGGGGCACCATCCACACCACCGAAGAACAGGGCTTGCCGTCATGATCGGGCATGGGGACCAGCGTTAGCGGGCCGCCAGAACGGTGAATTTCGGTTGAGACATTGTCGTGCGGTGTTTCGTGGCTAACGACAAAAACCAGTGCATCCTGATCATAAGACCAGCGGTTAAAGCGGATACCGGCCAGATCACGCAGGGTGGAATTGCGGCCATCGGCGGCCAGAACAAGGGAAGCGGCAAATTTCTGCCCGTCAGACAGCGTCACGATCGCCGGGCCGGGGCCTGCGGCCGTGGGCGGGGCAAAAGCGGTGACTTTGCATTCATTGATCAGGCGAACATTATCCAGCGTGGCAATTTTACGCAGCAAGGCGGCCTTGGCGGCAATATTGGTGATGTTCCAGCCAAAAAAGCCATCTTTGGTTTCGGCACCATCGAAATCGGCGGTTTCACGCGGGATGCGTTCGGTGCCACCCGCATCAATAATGCGCATGACGCGCAATTGTGCGCCGCTGGCCTGCATGTCGTCCCACACACCGGCATAGGTCAGGGTATCAATGCCGGGTTTTAAAAAGGCGGTGGTGCGCAAATCCTGCGGTGGGGTGGTGCCGTTTTTAACTTCAATTTCGTCTGCACTTGCTGGTGCGGGCGTATTTTCGGCATTGGCGGGCGCTGCGGGGGCGGGGTCCACAATAACAATCTGGTGGCCGTCTGCTGCAAGGCGTACTGCGGCGCTTAACCCGGCAATGCCGCCGCCTGCGATCAGGATTTCCGTTTCTTGCATTCTCATTCCACCTGTTATGACCGTAACCTTTATATGCCTGATATATAGAACGCTTTGGCCTTCGGGCAAAGGTTTCGATCATTTTCCGGGGCGGAGAAAGCAGCCATGCGCGGCAATCGCTTGTGCAAAATGGCGGTTTTGGCCATGCTGGCCTCGCTGTTTGGAAATATTCAATGGAAACGCATAATGGCTGCCTGGTTATATTTGTTCTGCGCAATTAGTCTGGAAGTTGCCGGGACTGTGAGCCTGAAATTTTCCGACGGCTTTCGCGACTGGCGATTCACAACGCTGTCATTAAGCCTTTACGCGATCAGCTTTTGGGTGCTGTCGATCACCTTGCGGCAAATGCCGGTGAGCACGGCCTATGCGGTATGGGCGGGCCTTGGCACGGCGGCGATTGCGATTATCGGGGTTCTGTTTTTCAAGGAACCGGTAACCTTGCTTAAGGCTGTTTTTTTGCTCATGATTATTTCCGGTGTTGTCGGGTTAAATGCTCTTGGCAAACATTAGGATGCTAGCGCCTTCCGCGCTGCTTGATATGTAACCTCACAGGACAGGGCCATTATGTCGCTTAAAATCGTCCGGCGTCTTTTGCCCGAATGGGGAACCACCTATGGCCCCGCCGGTGACGGGCCGTTTCCGGCGGTGATGTTGCTGCATGGCTCCGAAGGGGGATGGTCCGGCTGGAGCCACAGAAACGCCGTGATGCTGGCTGCCCATGGGTTTTTGGCATTTCCCTTTATGTATTCCAAGTCCGGGACGGTCTGGAATGCCGGCAATATTATTGATGTCCCGCTGGATCGCACGGCCGATGCCTTGGCCGCCTTGCGGGCATTTGCGCCGGTCCGGGACGATAGTGTGGGGCTGTTTGGCGTGTCACGCGGGGCGGAACACGCGCTGTTATTAACCTATCTGATGCAAAGGGATGGTGTTGGCGTATTGCCCAACGCATTGGCCGTGCATGCGACGTCCGATGTGATTTGTGGCGGATTTGATGCGCGGCCTTATCGCGATGTCGGCGATCCGGGTTGGACGGCGTGGGATGTTGGGTGTCGGGCCTGGACGTGGCAGGGCAAATCGGATGATTTGTTGCCGACAACCCCCATTCCGGTTGAAAATTACAGCGGCCCTGTCTTTTTAAGTCACGGCAAAAAAGATACTTTATGGTCATGGAAAATGACGGACCGGCTGGCATCCCGGTTTCGCAGCCAGGGCCATGAACCGGAAGTACACCTGTATGAAGATCAGGACCATGTGCCGGACTCAGAAGGTGAAAATGTCTTTTTCACCCAGCTTATCAGCTTTTTTCAGCGGCATTTGTAACGGCTGTCCCCGGTAACATCGCCAATCTGGTGTATCTTTAAAAGCGCGTTTTACAGCAGCCATATCGGCATAATGGATGCGGCGAGCAACAGCCCCAGAAATATATTGACGATTTTCCATTGCGCATCGGTGCGAAGCAACCGGGCCAGCATTGTCCCCGTGCTGCACCATAGCGACATGGACAGGATGGCGGAAATGCCAAAGGCCAGGCTCAGCCAGAAGGCAAGGTGCAGTGGTTCGGTTATCAGCGCGGAAAACGATGCTGCGGCCCCCATCGTCATCGCCCAGGCTTTGGGGTTCAGCCACAATAACCCGACGCTGCCAAAGAAACTGATGGGTTTTGCCAGATCATCGCGGGTTTTGGGCCGTTTGCTGCGCGCAATCATCAGGGCCAGCCATAACAGATAGGCCGTCCCTGCAATTTTCAGCAAAAGATGAAGGGTGGGGCTGGTCAGCATCAGGCTGGCAAGCCCGGCCGATGCGGCAATTGACAGGCTGACCATGCCAAAGGCAATGCCGGCGATCAGGGGCAGGGAACGGCGCAATCCGTATTGCAGGCCCGAGGCGGTGGCAAGGGTGGTGGCACCACCCGGTGTGATGGCTGCCGTCAGGGTGAATAGAAATATCGGGGCCAATATCTGGAATGTCATGGGGCATCCTGGGCTGAACAGCTTCTCCGATCATCAAATACGGAACATGCAAATTAGAAAAGGCAATGTTTGTAATGTTCGCCATTACAAAACATAATGATGCCTATGATTGGAAACCTTGATACCGCCCTGTTGCGCACATTCGTGACGGTTGCCGAAAAGACCAGCATGACGGCAGCAGCGACCACCCTTAATTTGACACAGGGTGCCGTAAGCCAGCAAGTGCGCCGTCTTGAGGATGTTTTGAATGTGCCCTTGTTTGCGCGTGATCGTCGCGGGTTACGCCTGACAGAGGCGGGGGAGCGATTATTTGCCCGTGCGCGGCAGTTTTTGGCCCTGAATGATGAAATATGGTTGGAAATGACGGGCGATGCCCAAAGTGGCGAGGTGCGCCTTGGCGTGCCGTTTGATTTGGTCGGCAAGGCAATTTCGCCGGTCCTCAAAAGCTATAATGCCGCCTTTCCCCAGGTTGAGCTAACCCTAATGTGTGCCGCATCCCCGGATTTGCAGGTCGCCCTTAAGGACGGCGAGGTTGATTTGGTCCTGGTGGAAGAACCGGTTAATGAGGGTTCTGGCGAATGCCTGCGGGTTGAAAGGCTGGTTTGGGTGGGGGCCAAAGGCGGGATGGCACGGACCAAACGGCCGTTGCCGGTTTCAATGGTGTCGCAAAGATGTGCCTTTCGCCCCGCCGTGTTCGCGGCGTTGGGAAGCCGTGCAGTATCGTGGCGAACCGTGTTTGAAAGCGGGAATATCGAGGCAACCGCCGTCACCGTACGCTCGGACATGGCGATTACAACTTGGCTGGCGGCAACGGTGCCGGATGATCTTGAGATCATTGCCAATGATCCCGATCTGCCAGCTTTGCCAGCCTTTGCCATTAACATGTATGGGGCGGAAAATACCGCAAAACCGGCACTTTCCTCCCTGGCAGAGCATATGCGCAAATATCTTTTCGCCCGCGATCCCTAAACGTCCCCAGCGTATCACCGGAAAATGCCCTTGATGCGCCTTTTGGGCTGTATGATCCGGGCATGTAAAAAGGCAGGTGAGAAAACAATCACCTGCCTTTATCATGTGCTTTTATGCTGGCGCGTTTCAGGCGACTTCAAAAATACCGTCAATTTCAACGGCAACGCCCAGCGGCAGTGATGCCACGCCAACGGCCGAGCGCGCATGTTTGCCAACTTCGCCAAAAATTTCGACCATCATGTCCGATGCGCCATTCACGACCTTCGGCTGGTCGGTAAATTCGGGGGCGGAATTAACAAAGGCATTGAGTTTGACAACGCGGGTGACTTTATCAAGGTCGCCAATGGCGGCCTGAAGCTGCGCGATCAGGTTTAATGCGCACAGGCGGGCGGCCTGCTGGCCTTCTTCCACGCCGTAATCCTTGCCAAGTTTGCCGATAAATTTCAGCTCGCCATTTTCCATCGTGATCTGACCCGAAACATGGACCAGATTGCCCGACTGTACATAGGCCACATAATTGGCAACCGGTGCGGTGGCGGTCGGCAGGGTGATGCCAAGTTCGGAAAGGCGGGTTTCAATTTTGCCTGACATGTTTGTTTCCTTTGTCATTGGGGCTTGTTTCTCACGCTGTTGCGTAATCTATCGGTCTTGGTCGATAAAAAAAACCGTTTCTTTGTGTGAAACATCCCCGCGTTGAAACAACCTTTTCTGATTGTTCCAAATTGCTCATTTGTCATTTGCGGTTTTAACAGGCACAACCATGACAGAGATTTGACCCCTGAAAGAAAACGAGGAAACAGGTGATGCCGGGGACGACAAAGTGGCTTGATCGGGTGCATGGTGGCTGGCTGGTGCTGTTGGGCATCACCATCCTGAGCCCGGATGCGCTTTTGATCCGGTTGATCAAGGCCGATGACATGACAACGGCCTTTTGGCGGTTGCTGATTTTGGGGTTTACCCTGACAATTGCGGCGACCTGGCGCGGTATGCGCGCACGCCAAACTTTGCGCCAGGCCCTGTGTCCAACACGTCAGGAAATCCTGGCGGGGCTTTTTTATGGCGGCACCAGCGCCTGTTTCATTTTGTCGATCAAAAACACCGATGCCGCCAACACATTGGTGATTATTGCCGCAACCCCATTGCTGAGTGGCTTGATTGGCGCGTTTCTGTTTCGCCGCCGTCAGGCGATGCGCACCTGGATTGCATCGATTGTGGTGTTTGTCGCCCTGGCGACCATTGTTGGCAATGGTCTGGGCGGGGCCAATATGCTGGGCGATCTGTTGGCATTGGGCACGGCGATTTGCATGGCATGTTATTTCAATGTGCTGGGCGTGTGCATCAAGATCGATACGGTCCGTGCCATGATGGTCGGGGCCTTGTTGGTGGCTGTTTGTGTGGCACCGGCGGCAACCCCCTTGGCACTTTATCCGTGGGACCCGTTATGGCTTGTCTTGCTGGGCTGTCTGGTTTTGCCCCTGTCCTTTACTTTTATATCGATGGGCGCAAAACGCATTCCGGCAGCCGAGGTGGGCCTGATCATGTTGACCGAAGCCATTTTAGGCTCCGGTTTGGTTTGGCTGTTTATGAGCGAGGTGCCATCGCGCACCACCACGATTGCCGGTGCCGTTGTGATTACGACATTGGCCACCCATAGTGCCCTGGCACTTTATAGCAACAAGCGCCGGCGTGCTGCCGCCAGGGCCGTTTGATTCGGCATCGTCTTTTGATTTGTTCGCTTATGATAACGGTAAGATAAAATGTTTCGTCTGGACCATTTGATGGTTGAAGTGGATGCGCCGGAAAAAGTCGCCGGTGATATTGCGGAAAAGTTTGCGCTGCCGCGTGCCTGGGGCTTGATCGAAACGGAAGATTATTCAAGTGCTGGGGTTAATTTTGGCGATTTGAATATCGAGTTCATCAAATTTACCAAGCGTTTTGGCGTGCGCGATACACACTTTCACGGCTTTAGTGGTGTGGCATTCGAGGTGACGGAGACACTGGAACATTGCCAGTCCCATTTGGCGGCCAAGGGCGCAAGCACCCGAATGGGCGAGGATGCACAGGCGCATACAACAATTGTTGTCGATGAGGGTGAAATCTTTCCGACGTTGTTTCTGGTGAAATACAAATTCGATACAACGGGGTGGAAGAACCGGTTAAAGGCGGAATTCCAGGGTGCTGAAGGTGGGGCCTTTGGCATGGGCGCCTTTGAAACGCTGGAGATAAATCAGCCAGAGAAGGCGGATTTGTTAAACGGTTTCGGGCTGGTGCCGTCACATAAAAACCGCCTGACATTTTCGGCGATAGCCGGGGCTG
This sequence comes from Thalassospira sp., assembly GCA_050299455.1. Taxonomy (GTDB): domain Bacteria; phylum Pseudomonadota; class Alphaproteobacteria; order Rhodospirillales; family Thalassospiraceae; genus Thalassospira. The sequence continues at coordinate 2,924 of JBNKVZ010000149.1, read as the reverse complement.
ATCCTGTTGTGGTTGATATCATTCCCAATTTGGAAATTGTGATCACACCCCGCATCCCCAGCGCATAAGCGACAGCCGGGGGTACATGTAAGCCTGGCCGGTTGCGCGACGGATGCGATTTATTGGCCGATGGCGTGAAGATGCACCTGGCGACGATGCGGGGCGGCGCGATGTTCAAACAGGTAAACGCCTTGCCAGGTGCCCAGTACCGCGCGTCCATTCGTGACCGGAATGGAGAGCGAAACATTGGTCAGGGCCGCACGGATATGAGCGGGCATATCGTCCGGGCCTTCGCAGGTATGGCGGTACAGCGATGGGTCCTCTTTGACCAGTCGTTTGAAAAAGACCTGCAAATCATGTTGCACATCCGGGTCGGCATTTTCCTGAATGGTCAGGCTGGCCGAGGTATGGGCGCAATAAATTGTTAGCAGGCCGTTTTCAATGGCGCAGTCATCAACAAAACGTTCGACATCCGGGGTGAATTCAATCAGGCCCTGTCCGTGGGTGCGAATATTCAGCCGGGTTTGAAACTGTTGCAAAAATTACCTTCCTGTTTTCACGCTGCCTTTTGCGATTCTTCAGGATCGTAAAAGCGCAGGGCGGTCATGGCAAGGTTCGCGAATTCCACACTGTGATGCAGGGTTTTGCAGACATAATGGTCGTCCGCTGCCCCCAGGGCCACGTAAAACGGCATTAAATGGTCGTCATGGGGGTGGGCCATGCGGGCATGGGGGGCGTTGGCGCGATAGGCCAGCAGGCTTTCAATGTCATGCTGTTGCGCGTGGCGCACCATCCAGTCACAAAATTCTTCGGCCCAGGGGTCAATATGCGGGCCATCATTGGGGTCCAGGCTGCGCAAATTATGGGTCATGGCACCACTGGCAATCACCAATACGCCAAGATCGCGCAGGGATTTCAGTTTTTGGCCCAAGGCGTAATGATCGGCTGGGCTGCCGCGCTCTATCATGGAAAGTTGAAAGACCGGAATATCGGCCTGCGGGCGCGCCAGAATAAGCGGCATCCACGCCCCATGATCAAGCCCGCGGGCAGCATCGGTGGCAAAACCCAGTTTATCGGCAATGTCGCGTGCCAGGTCCGGGGCGCCGGCCACGTCATAGCGCAAATGATACAGCGCATCGGGAAAGCCGTAAAAATCGTGGATTGTATCCTGACGCGGGGCTGTTGAAAGGGTTGGGGTTGCTGTTTGCCAATGGGCCGAAACCACCATAATGGCCTTTACCCCGTTAAGATGGCGACCAAGTTCCTGGTGCAGGAAATCATAGGCCGGCGTGCTTTGACGCGCCACCAGCATGGGGGAACCATGCGAAATGAAAATGGGGGAAAGCGACGGGGTTGTGGAAGGTGCTGGTTGGGACATGGGATTTTCTCGCGTAATAATGACATTTGTTAACATCATCATTGCGCGCAAAGGGGCATCCGACTAGCCCCTGTTTGGCAACAATCTGTTCGCAAACAGGGGATACCAGCGGTTTTTAAACCGTTTGGGAAATAATCAGGCGAAATGACGGCCTGAGGGACGGTTACGCGCCGCGATTATGCTTGGCACGAAATTCGGCCTGCAACATAAAGGCGGCTTCAACATCGTCCAGGTTTTCGCGCTTTTCCGGCGTCGGTCCACCGACATAGGAGGCGTCAATCTCCAGGGCCTGAATCAGCATTTCAGCCACTTCAGCCTTGCCTTCCGCGACAGCCTGACGATGGGCGATAATGATTTTGTCCGACAGTCGCTGTCCATTATGGGACATGTAGGTTTCTCCCGATGCGAAAACACCCAAGATAACAACATTATAACCTGCGCTGAGACAGAGACTATAACGCGTTCCTTTATATGGGAACCGTTGAATGTAATTTCATCGGAAGAAAACGAGACTTTTTTGCTTTTCTGCCAAATTAACGGCGACGGCCGCCAAACAGGACCATCAAAAAGCCGGCAACCGCTGCGGCACCGCCGCCAATCAGATACCACATGGTTTGATCGGTATAGTGACCCAGGAAGGTATTGGACAATTCTTCAACTGGTTTGTCGGTGGCATTCATGCCAAAAACCAGCAGCAATACGCCAATGACCAGTAATGCTGCACCAAGAACGCGGCTCATCGCCATTTAAAACTCCTGTTATAATGCCCGTGTTATTTTTGAACCTGCGCGCCACATTTGGCAGCGGGGTGTGATCGAAGTCATAACGCCGGATCAAACCGGTTGTTCCAGCACGATTTTGCCGTTCGTTGACGCCTTGATCAACGAGGCAGGCCGGCAATGCGGTTTTGCTACCCTGTAGCCCATATTGTTTCGTGTTCCGGGTTCTTTGCCGGGGATCAGGTTACGCCAGGGACTTTATCACATCCTGGCTGTTGGAAAGCGTGCAATATTCCGACCCCAGAACGGCGGCAAACAGGTCAAACACGGTTTGCGCATCGTGCCGTGCCCCGTTGGCGTCAATCACGTCAATAGCGGTGGTGGTATCGAGCGGCAGGATCACCTCAAAGCCCAGGCAATGGGCAACGCGGATCGACGCATCCATCGAATTATGGATGACAACACCGGTGAAAATCAGCCGGGTGATGCCTTGACCCCGTAAGTATTTCTCAAGATTGGTGCCGATAAAGGCACAATTGACGTTCTTGGCAATCAGCTTCTCGCTGGCAAGCGGGGCGACTTCGGCTTTGATCGCATTACCTGGGCCGCCGGTATGATAGGTCGAGGCGGGGTTGGGTTCGTCATGGCGGATATGGATCACCGGCAGCGATGCTGCGCGAAAGGCGGTTAGCAGATCAACAATTGTGTCGACATAACCGGGATTGTTTTTTGACGCCCATTTGGGGTTATCAATGGCCTTTTGCACATCCAGGACGATCAGGGCGGTTTCATTGCCAAAGACAGGGGCGGAAGCGGGCAGGGACATC
>JBNKVZ010000148.1:0-11076 GCA_050299455.1 Thalassospira sp. | reverse complement strand
GATTTACGAAATCGTGTTAACATCGTGAACATATCGCGGGATTGATGGATTTTGAAGTACTGCACATAAAATAATTTGTGCAGTATTTTTATTTTCTGATACGATACTGCACGTAAAATAGTTTGTGCAGTACTTGCGAAATGGCCGGAAATTACCGAAATCTCAGCGCAACAGCCGTTGCAACATATACCGATTTGCTTCGTTTGCTAAAAGACGAGCAGGTTTTGGATGTGCGCGGCACGCCGGAATTGCGCATGCTGAATGGTCGGGAATATTGGTATGACCGCTATCGGCTGGGTGCCGATACCATTGTGCGCTTCATTGGCCCCAATAATGACGATATTCGCCAACGTATAGAGCGGATTACCGCGATCAAAGCCCAACAGAAAGACCGGGAAAAACAATGTGGGCGACTATTGCGCATTTTGCGCGCCGAAGGCCTGTTGCCGGTGGACCGGGGTACGGGCAGCTTGCTTGCGGCGATGACGCGGGTGGGGGTTTTTCGTCTTGGCGGCGTTTTGGTTGGCACCAACGCCTTTCGCCTCTATGAGGGCGAATTGGGCATTCGCCTGGGGGCCGATGACGTGGCGATGACGATGGATGTGGATATCGCCAGTTTCGAGCGTCTGTCGCTGGCGATTGGCGACCATGTGGATGAAGACCTGGCTTCGGTATTTGCCGATTTGAAATTTGAAGCCGTGCCTTCGCAGGAAGGCCGCACATTCTGGCGCTGGAAACAAAAGCAGGATGGCTCGCTGGTCGAATTTCTAAGCCCGTCCTTTGACGAGCGTGAAACGGTTAAAAACCTTCCCGCCCTTGGCGTTAGTGCATTGTCCTTGCATCATTTGAATTACCTGATTGCCGATCCGATCAAGTCGGCGGTTTTGTATCGCAATGGGCTGTTGGTCAATGTGCCGCGCCCCGAACGGTTCGCCATTCATAAGCTGATTGTGGCGGACCGCCGTCATGGCAGTGAGGCCACCATAAAACAACGCAAGGACCAGCGACAGGCCGCTCTTTTGATCGAGGTTTTGGCCCAGGACCGGCCATTTGATTTAAAAGAAGCCTTCGAGGACGCCCGGGATCGCGGCCCCAAATGGCGCAGCCGGATGGACAATAGCTTGGCCAAAATGCCGGTAACAGCCGACATTCTGGCCCGCTTGTGAACCCTATTTCACCCGCATCACCAAGGCACGGTGTGCCCCTGATAATCCAGATATTCCAGTCCCGGTTTGCCATGTTTTTCAAGCAAAACCTTAACAAGGCTGGGGATACTTTCATCAATTGACAGGCGACCTTCCGGCCCGCCCAGATCGGTGCGGACCCAGCCCGGTGCCATCGTGACCAGGGCGCGTGACGTTTCGGCGTTGGCGGCCTCGCGGGCGGCGAAGCTTCGCATGAACATGTTAAGGGCGGCCTTGGTGCCGCGATAAAGTTCGCGCAGGCCGGTTTCATTATTGGCGATGCTGCCTTGGCCCGATGACATAACCCCGATGGTGCCGGTGGGGGTGACACAGGCTTTTAGGGTTTCAATCACCCGCATCGGGCTTAGGGCGTTGGTGATCATAAGGTCGGTGAAGTCCTCGGTCGATATCTCGCCGATGGTTTGGCTGGGGTCCGGGTTGGTGGTACCAGCATTGACAAACAGCATGTCGAATTTGCGATCTGACAGGCGTTGATGCAAGGCGCTGAGCTGCTCTGGTTTGCAAATATCAAGAATTTCGATTTCCAGCTGGTTTTGATAGTGCGATTGCAAATCATGCAGCAATGTCGGGCCGCTGCCTTGGCGGACTGTCCCAACGACGTTCCAGCCTTTTTTGAGAAATTCTGCCGCCATCGCATAACCAAGGCCGCGTGACGCGCCAATAAGAAGAAGTGTTGGTGCAGGGATGGTGGGGGTGGTGTCTGGCATGAAACAATGTCCTTTGCGGAAGGGATATATCGCAAATATAGACACTGAAAACAGGGGCGCCAGACGCCCTGAAATCACAATATAGTTGCATCAAACGCTATGTCAGGCGGGGTAGATCCGATAAGCTGGTGACATGAAGAATATCGATATTGATTTGAACCTTCTTGTCGCGCTCGATGTGTTGCTGGCCGAAGGCAGTGTGACGGCGGCGGCACAGCGCCTTGGCCTGAGTATTTCGGCGATGAGCCGCACCCTTGCACGATTGCGCGCGGCAACGGGCGACCCCTTATTGGTGCGTGCGGGGCGCGGGATGGTCCCCACACCGCGCGCAGAGGCATTGCGCGAACATGTGCATATCCTGACGCGTGATGCCCAGGCCGTGTTGCGCCCGCAAATTGACGAACTCGATGTAAGTACCCTTGACCTGACATTTACCATACGCGTTAGCGAAGCCTTCATGGCGTTTCTTTCAGCCCCGGTTGTTGCGGCAGTAAGCCAGGCAGCACCGGGCGTGTGCCTGCGCTTTGCGGCAAAACCGGACAAGGATGCAGGCCCCTTGCGCGACGGCATGATTGACCTGGAAATAGGGGTAATTGGCACAACAGCACCCGAAATCCGTACCCGTTTTTTATTTAATGATCGCTTGGTCGGCCTTGTGCGAACGGGGCATTGGTTATTGGAGGAGGATGGTTTGATCCGCCCGGAAACCTTCGCGGCATGTCACCATATTGCGGTATCAAAGGATGGGGATATCACAGGGCCGATTGATGCGGCTTTGCGCGCATTGGGGCTTGCGCGCGCGGTCAGGGTGGTGGTTCCGGGGTTTCCCGATGCAATGCGCATTGCACGGCAGTCCGATCTGGTGGCGCTCGTGCCGCAATCCTGCATTGGCAACCGTCTCACCCCGGATAATGATGCAATGGCAGGCCTCACCCGTTTTGACCTGCCAGTTGCCATACCTGACTTCAAAATATCGGCAATGTGGCACCCCCGCATGGATGCCGACCCGGCCCATAAATGGTTGCGCGATACCATTATGGGCGTTTGCCGGGCCGCGTATCCACGACAATAACGGCAACCTTTTTTGCCCTGACATTTGCCTGTTTTATGGGGGGCGAAACGCCCCGTTTTAAAGTCTGTTCACATCTGAAAACCTGTTTTGTTTGATCAAATGGCCTAACCCCAGGCGTTGCAGGCGACGATAAATCGTGCTGCGATTAACATTGGCCCGCCGGGCCACAGCCGAGATATTGCCATCGCAGGCCATAATCAGGGTGCGCAATGTTGCTGCTTCGTTAGGGTCGGTTGCCGGTGGCAAATGACATGACGGATGATTGCCGTTTGCCGCAAGCAATGGCAGGTTTGTTGTTGGCCGTGTTTGCATGGCATCTGTGATTTCGGGGGGTAAATCATCCGGGGTGATCACCGCACCATCACACAGGTCCGCGCATAACGCGCACAAATTCACAATTTCGCGGACATTTCCGGGCCATTCATGTGCCAGCAACATGTGCATGGCCTCGGCTGAAAAGGTGGGGCTTCCATCGGTATTGCGGGCAATATGTTCGATCAGCCATTGGATGTCTTTTCGGTGACGCACGGCCGGAATATCCAGGGTCAGGCCATTTAGCCGGTAATACAGGTCTTGGCGAAATTCGCCATTGGCAACAAGATGGGGTAAATCGCGGTGCGAGGCCGAAATAACGCGCACATCCACCGGTTCCGCACGATGACCGCCCACCGGCATCACTTCGCGTTCCGATAATACCCGCAACAACCGTGCCTGCATTGCCAGGGGCATATCGCCAATTTCATCCAGGAAAAGTGTGCCGCCATGTGCTTCGCGGATCAGCCCTTTTTTACCTTTGCCATTGGCCCCGGTAAAGGCATTGGCGGTATGGCCAAATAATTCGCTTTCAATCAGGCTTTCGGGCAGGGCGGCACAATTAATGGCAATGAATGGGCCTCTGCGCTGGCTTGCCTTGTGCATGGCATGGGCAATGAATTCTTTGCCGGTGCCGGTTTCGCCGCGCAAAATGATGCTGATTTGCCGGTCAACCAGTTTGGCGGCCCGTTCGGCCAGTTTTTGCATGGCGGGGTCGCCGCCGTGGATGTTTTGCAAGGGCGGCGGAAGCGTGTTGATAACCCGCCGTTTGATGGCCGCAACCGGCGGCACCGCGCGGGCAAAGGTAAATTCGCCGCTTTGCAGTTCAATCATGCCATCACCATGCCCGCGCGAGCGCGACAATTTTGGCAGATCATTCGCATCATAGGCAAAAAAGTCGGAAAATGTTCGGCCAATCAATTGACCGGCAATTTGTTTGTGATCGTTGATGCAGGATGCCTGGCCGGATTGCGTGGATTGAGCAGATTGATCGAATTGATCGGGCAGGGAACGGGCCAGAAGCCTGTGGGCATTATGCGTCATGCCGCGAATGCGCCCGTCCGTGCCAATGGCAATGGCGGCCATCGGATCGACATCGAGAAATTCAGCTGAGGGATGAAGGCGCAAAATCCAGTCTTGCCGGTGGCTTTGCACCAGATTTGCCATTTCAATTCGCCGAACACAGGATTTCATCACTTCCAGTGTCAGTGCCTGGCTCATTTTATCTTGCGGGGCTTGTAAATGCGACAGGTCCAGCACACCGATCAGGGTGCCTTTCGTGTCGTGAATGGGCACAGCCGTGCAAGATAGCGGGGTAAGCGCCATATCGAAATGATCGGTGCGGTGAACAATAATTTCTCGCCCCGTCATCAGGCAGGCACCAACACCATTGGTGCCCACATGGCTTTCATGCCATTCGGACCCGGCAATTAATCCGGCATGGCGTAATTCCCGGTCAAGGTCGGCATCGCCAATTGTATCAACGGCAACGCCTTCGGCATTGGTTAAAAGCAGGATATAGCCCATGGCATTAACCCGGCGATAGAGATCCTCCATGCCGTAGCGCGCCATGCAAAGCAGTTCTTCCGATGCCTGGCGGTGATGACGCAATTCCTGTTGGGTGACGATCCGCGCACCTTCATAGCGGGTCGGGTCCAACTGGTGTTCATGTAAACAGCGTCGCCAGGAAGCCTGCACATCCTCGTCGCGTTGTGGGCTTTTTTGCCCTTCTGCCACGCGCATGATTTCGAGGGTATGGGGCTGATTATTATTTAGCCTTCCCATTGTTTCCTCCCATAATATGGGGTGGTCAAAGTATCATCTTTGACCACCCCATAGCAAAGGCCTTATCTGTGTTGACTTTATGGCGCTGAGCGAAACCGTCAGGCTTTAAGGTCAATCAGGATCTTGAGTTCCGACCCGGCAGGATCAAGCAGGGCATCGAACCCGTCACTTACCGCGTGATCGAGCGTGATTTTTTTGGTTACCACGCGGGATGCCGGCACGGCCCCTGACGAAATAAGATCAATCGTGCGCGGCCAGCTATGGGTCGGATAACACCAGGAACCGCGAATTTCGGCATCCTTGAATGTCAGTTGGAAGAAATCAATGCTGCCCTTGCCGGGATGCAACCCGGTCTGGACAATCACCCCCTGTTTGCGAATGGCATCAAGGCAGGATTGCAGGGCATGTTCATTGCCAACACATTCCAGCGCAATATTGCAGCCGACACCATCCTGGCTATGTGCGCGCACCACATCGCCGACATTGTCGGTTTTGGGGTTGATGGTGATCACACCGGGCACAATCTTGCGCGCCAGTTCCAGCCGGGTTTCATTAAGGTCGGATACAAACAGTTTGGTCGCGCCATAGGCCCGCGCACATAACAAGGCCAGCATGCCGATGGGGCCGGCCCCTGTAACCAGCACACTATCGCCCGCTGTAATGCCCGCCCGGTCACAGGCATAAACACAAACCGCGGTCGGTTCGACAAGGGCGGCTTCCTCGTCGCTCATGCTATCGGGGATTTTTTCGACATTATAGTCGTTTAACAGGGCCATTTCCGACATGCCGCCGGAAATCCAGCTCAGCCCGACCAGCGCCAGGCTGCCGGAAAGATTGAACAGGCCACGGTCGGCAAAATATTCGTCGCTGCGCGGCATGATCAAAGGTTGCACCGAAACACGATCACCAATCGCCACCTTGGTCACACCGTCGCCAACGGCGATTACTTCGCCGCCAAATTCATGACCCAGAACCTGCGGCGATGTGGCGCCGGTAAAGGGGTGGGCGTCGGTCGGGACAAAAATGGGGCCGCTGGCATATTCGTGCAAATCGGTGCCACAAATGCCAACATAGCGGTTGCGAATAACAACCTGGCCGGGGCCGGGGGCGGGCGGTTGGTCGATATTTTCAATCCGCAGGTCTTTTGCGGCGTGGAAACGTAGGGCTTTCATCCTTGTTCTCCGTTTTGCAGGGCGTCAAACAGGCTTAGTGCCTTGGCGGCATAAACGGTGCCGGGGCCGCCTGCCATTTCAATGCTGACAGCCAGACTTTCGACAAGCTGTTGCCGGGTGGCACCATGCTTAAGGGCTTCACTGACATGAAACAGGATGCAATCCTCGCATCCCTTGGCGACCGCGATGGCGACTGCCATCAGTTCCTTTAGGGCAGGGGAAAGTTCGCCCTTCCGGGTGGCGGCCTGCATGACACCGCGAAAGGCGGTCATGGTTGTTTTTTCGGCGGTATATAGGCTCATGGTGCGGGCGTTCAGGGCATTCAGCTTGTCCTGTGCGTTGATCCGGTTTTCATCTTGTGCCATCAGATCAATACCATCCCGCCGTCAATCATCAGGCTTTGGCCGGTCATGTAATCGGAACCGGACGAGGCAAGAAACATACAGACCCCCACCATGTCATCCGGGCGCGAGGGTCTGCCCATTAAAATATCGGCCGAAAAGCCGTCAAAGGCTTCGTTATCCTGTTCGGTCAGGCCTTCATCGACAAAGCCCTTGTCGATCAGCTTCCACATATCGGTGGCAACCACGCCGGGGCAGATGGCATTGACATTGATTTTATGTTTGCCAAAGGCCCGTGCGGCGGCCTGGGTGAGGGCGACCACGGCAAATTTGCTGGCGGAATAATGGGCCAGGGGCTCGTATCCCTGTTTCCCGGCAATTGACGCGGTATTGATGATTTTACCGCCCGTGCCCTGGGCGATAAAATGCTTGGCGGCTTCCTGTGTGCCAATCAAAACACCCATTGCATTCACATCCATCACCCGGTGCCAGTCATCCTCGGTGATGTCGTTGAATTTTTTAACATGCGCGATGCCGGCATTGTTAAACATCGCATCCAGTTTGCCATATTTTTCGACGGTCTTGGCAATCAGCTCGGTCACACTTTGGCGTTTGGTAACATCCACTGTCATGCCAATGGCCTTCCCGCCCGCCGCCGAAATGTCTTCGGCAGTTTTTTGGGCGGTCTCGGCATTGATGTCGGCGACAATCACATGGGCGCCCGCCTTGGCAAGACCGGCGGCAATGGATTGGCCGATGCCCTGTCCCGCACCGGTGACGATGATGGAACGGTCTTTTACCGAATTACTCATATCGTTTCCTCCCGCATTATGGGGTGAACCAGGTGCCCACACGGGCGGGCGACCTGGTATTTGTTTGTTTTGGGATGGTTTGGTTTCAGGCCGGTTTAACTGATGGCGCTTGCGATAATTTTATTAACCTCGCCGGCATGTTCCATCTGGACCATATGCCCGGCACTGCCCAGCACATGGGGCGTTACCCCTTTCAGGTTTTCCGCATGGCTGGCGGGGATAATGGCATCATTTTCGCCCCAAATAACCGTGATCGGCAGGTCAAGTGCGGCAAGGTCATCGGCAATGATCCGGGCCTGTTTGCCCGCATTAAACGCCGCTGCCGATAGTTTCGTCAGGAAGTCCTGCACGCCATCAAGGCGTTTATATTTCAGAAGGTCCTGCACCATCGCACGCGAGACCAGGCTTTGATTATAAAACAGGTGGGTTAGAACCGGTTTCAAATCCTTGCGCCCGGTCGCATTAACAAAGCCATCAATGTATTCGGCATTGATGTCTTCGCCCAAACCGGCACTGCATATCAAGGTAAGCGAGGCAACACGGTCCGGGTGGTCAAGTGCGGTTGCCCCGGCAACCAAACCGCCCATCGAATGGCCGACCAGATGGGCGCGCGTGATGTCGCAATGGTCCATGAAATCAAGCAGGGTTTTGGTAAAAATCGTCGGGTCCTGCGGGTCAACCGATTTGACCGATTGACCGTGCCCTGGCAAATCAATTGCGTATATCGGGGCATGTTCGGCCAGGGCATCAATGTTAAACAGCCAGTTATCCAGATCACCGCCAAAGCCGTGGATTAAAACAATCGGTGTTTGATCGGCATTGTCACCGGTTTGTTCGGAATAGCGGATTTTCCCAATCGGCAGATCAACGAAATGATAGGCCGGGCCGGTATCTTCGTCTTCCGTGTCATTGGCTGGCATTTCATAGGCACTGACATAGGCCTCGATATCGGCATCGGAAACCGATGACGGGGCCATAACTGCCAGCAATGCGCGGACGGGGTAAACCTCGCCCGCGGTCCCGACAATCCGGCGCACCGTGCCGCCATCGGCGGCCTCGACCACATTGGTGATTTTGTCGGTTTCCACATCCATGATTTCGTCGCCGACGGAGACCTCGTCACCTTCCTTGATGTGCCAGTCGGTTAATTTGCCTTCTTGCATGGAAAGGCCCCATTTGGGCATCAGGATCGGGGTAATTTCGGTCATACTTAACCCTCCATTGTTTTTCTGGCAGCGTCAGCAATGCTTTGCGCTGACGGGATGTAGATATCTTCTAACGAAGGGGAGAACGGCACGGGCGAATGCGGGGCCGTGACCATCTGGATCGGGGCTTTCAGGTCATCAAATCCGTCCTGGGCGACATTGGCGGAAATGTCTGTCGCAATCGAACAACGCGGGTTGGCTTCATCCACGCAAACCAGCCGCCCGGTCATTTCGACACTTTCCAGCACGGTATCCATATCAATCGGCGACAGGGTTCTCAGATCAATGATTTCGGCCTCGATCCCGTCTTTCTTCAGCATATCGGCGGCCTGTTCGGCCCGCTGGACCATTTGCCCATAGGTCACAATGGTCACATCGCCGCCTTCGCGCACGATATTGGCTTCACCAAAGGGGATGGTATAGGGCTCTTCGGGGACGTCACAGGTGCTGGCATAAAGGTTTTTATGTTCCAGAAAAATCACCGGGTCGTTATCGCGAATGGATTGAATAAGCAGACCTTTGGTGTCATAGGCGTTTGACGGGCAAACAACCTTCAATCCCGGAATATGGGTGAAAAGCGGGGTCAGCATTTGGCTATGCTGGGCAGCGGCGCGAAAACCTGCCCCGCACATCGCCCGGATAACAACCGGCGTTTCTGCCTTGCCACCAAACATGTAGCGAAACTTGGCTGCCTGGTTAAAAACCTGATCCAGACAGACGCCGATAAAATCGACAAACATCAATTCCGCAACCGGCCTCAGGCCTGCCGTGGCTGCACCAATGGCCGCGCCGACATAAGCACTTTCCGAAAGCGGGGTATCGAGCATTTGATTGGGATGTTTATGATAAAGGCCCTTTGAAACCCCCAAAACACCGCCCCATGCGTCATCTTCGCCAGGCGCGCCCGATCCGCCCACAATATCTTCCCCCATCATGATAACCGTGGGGTCGCGGCTCATTTCCTGGTCCAGGGCTTCGTTGACCGCGTCTTTCATGCTGATGATCCGTGCCATTTTGCACTCCTGTTTTTTCTGTTTTCATTGGCCGTTCAGGGCCGTTTCCTCTGGCCGTTCGGGCCCTGGCTCAGTTCACATAGACGTCGGTGGTTAACTTGGCGGCCCCGGGTTCGGGGGCGGCAATGGCAAGTTCGACGGCTTCGTCAATCAGCTTGCCGACTTCGTCATCAATGGCATCAAATTCGGCTGCACTGATGACACCGGCATCGCTGACTTTGGCGCGAAACAGTTTCAGGCAGTCATTATTTTCGCGGTTATGGTCGTTTTCGCCCGGGGCCTTGTAGGTTTGGGCATCGCCTTCGAAATGGCCAAAAAACCGCACGGTTTTGCATTCCAGCAAGGTCGGACCCGCCCCTTCGCGCGCACGTTTGATGATTTCACCCGCCGCTTCAAACACGGCAAAAAAATCAATGCCATCCACGGTAATGCCCGGCATGCCAAACCCGGCGGCACGGTCGACATAACTATCGGATGCGGTTGCGTAATCGACCGATGTGGCTTCGGCATAGCCATTATTTTCGACAACAAAAATTGCCGGCAGGTTCCAGATGGCGGCCAAATTCATGCTTTCCAAAACGGTGCCCTGGTTGGCCGCACCATCGCCAAAAAAGGTAATGCCAATGCCGTCATGACCCAGTTTTTGTGCGGCCAGTGCCGCGCCACAGGCCAGCGGGGCACCAGCGCCCAAAATGCCATTGGCCCCCATCATGCCTAGGCTAAGGTCGGCGATGTGCATCGACCCGCCTTTGCCACCGCAACAGCCGCTGGCCTTGCCGTAAATTTCGGCCATCATCGCCTTGACATCAACGCCCTTGGCAATGCAGTGACCATGCCCGCGATGGGTGGAGGCAATGCGGTCGCGGTCATGCAAATGCATCATGATGCCAACAGCCGCGGCTTCTTCACCGGCATAGAGGTGAACAAAGCCGGGAATTTCGCCACGGGCAAAATCCACATGCAAACGTTCCTCGAAATCGCGGATCGTTTTCATTTTGCGATAGGCATCCAACAGCCGTTCTTTGGGCAACGGGAATGGACTGGACATGAGGAGAACCTCCCTGTGTTTGTTTTCAGTTTCTGGTTTGGATAAAAAGTCCGGCCTGGGCGGCAAAACGCATACATGCCGGGACATTGATGGTGCGAAAGGCATTGGCGACCAGCCGCACCGAAATGTCGTCATCCTGATTAAAGGTAACTTCGCGTTCGCCATCAAAGGCCAGTGTTCCCGCCGGGATCGACGGGGCGTGAACGCTGTCAGGTGTCATTGTGGTGATGGATTGAATGCCGACTTTTTCCATCAGCCCAGGCGCAATCGGGGCGTTTAAAACCCGGTCGGCATCGGGGGATAAAACGATATGTCGGCCTTCGGGTTCATAGCGATCAACCGGGTCCGTCAAGCCGACGATAGACGACATGCCAATGGCACCGGGCAGGCCAAAGGTGACAAAA
>JBNKVZ010000147.1:0-11082 GCA_050299455.1 Thalassospira sp. | reverse complement strand
GCATAAGCAAATGCCCGCCGGATCACACGACCTTTGTTTTCCCCGATAACCGCAACCATCGTCCAACTTCCCCCATGCGAGCCACAAGCACTTTGCCGTGACGTCAAATCCGTATCGCAGGCTTTCCTGGCAACATGTTCTTCGCTGCCCGTCATTCCCAAGAGCACCGGCCTTCCGCCCCAAACAGCGCAAAACCGAATTTAAAACCACCAAACCGCCAACCATCACATGTCAGCAACAAAGCGGTTCATCGCTTCTTAAAGCTGTTATTTTTCAATAATTTCGCGGCCAGAAACGGCCTCTGTCGCAAACAAACAATTCAAGTTCTTTTTTCAACCCCAGCCTGTATCAAGAAAAGCATTTCTCGCAATCAGATCACACAGGGGGCTTGATATACCGGCGAATGATACCATCCATTTGGAAGAGCAACGCCGTACACCAACAGAACTAATTCTATTTTAGTATAGGTACCCCAGATGCTAGAAAAAGAAAAACATATGGGACATGTTGTTAAAACATTTCATCTTTCTGTGACTTTCACCCATGTGACGCCACCGTCATCGACACGTGATGTTATTTCCTGAATGCAATCTCGCGCAACCAGTCTTCATATTCGCGCCCGGCCCTGTCCGCCGATGAATGCTGGTGATGATTGTGGCTTGCCTGGGCGGCGCGCAGCTCGCGCGGTGTCATGCCAAAACGACGCCGAAACGCCCGACTGAAATCATTGGCGTGAAGAAAACCATTCTCGCGCGCAATAACGGCAATTTGCCGCGAGGGATGAAATAATAAAGCGCGCATCGCCTTGACCAGGCGTTCCTCGCGCAGGAAATGCCTCACACCGCCTTCTTCGCGAAACAAACGATAAAGTGCACTGCGCGAAATACCGCAATCATCACAAATCCGGTTAACATCAATCTCCGGGTCACTCAGATTTTGCCGAATGAAACTCCGAATGCGGTAATCTGCCAAATCGCAACCTGCCGATACCGAAGGTACCCGATCAAGCGGCCCGCAACTGTTTAAACAGGTCGCAACCATCGACGCCACGGCTGGCCCCAACTGATTTCCTTCAACCCCGTCAATCGACGGTAAGTGACGATTTAACGAAATGATGTAATCCGCCAGCATCCGCACAACAGGCAAGGAACCCGGCAAAAGCTGCATGTGATGGTTATCAGGATAATCCAGCATTGGTGCAAGAACAGCACGCGGAATGATCAGCGATAAATGCCTGAAATCGGTCGTTCTGGCCTGCATTTCGCAGGCGAGATCAAACACAATAATATCGCCCGCGCGAACGGTCTGATCATCGCCATTGCGGCTTTCCCACGTCGCACTGCCTGCCAAAAACAGTTGGACCATGTAATGATCCAACCCGTCGCGGGCAATTTCAATGGGGCGACGTTGCCACAACTGCGCAACCGAACGGGTTTCGGTCAACATCACGTTATCCACACGCAGCGCCTTAATCACTGCGTTAAATCGAACCGGATCACGATCCTCGCGTGCAGCGTCAACGTTAAATAGACAAGATATGCTCTCGCGCCACACATCATAGCGCAAAAGCTCTTCGATACAGGACGTATCGAAGACCGATTTCTCGATCTCATGTGTGGGCATGGATCCCTTCCATCAAAACTGTTTTACCTAAACAGCGTGATCAACAAGAACTGACGTCCTCCTCTACCTGAGGAGTATTTTTCAATTCAGTTCAATATTCATACCATGTCTGAAACAAACACACCAGCAACAGAGAAATGAAAGGCAACAAACCATACATGCAGGTTATTATGCCTATACTGAAGAATTGCCCTTATATTAGAATAAATTGTTTCAATACTTTCAACTTTGAATACAAAAATGCTCCGCACCAAGAAACGGACCACCATTCAGAGCATCAAATGCTTTAATACAACTTCAGGTAAATGATCTTAAGCTTTGCACTCAATATAAGCGTAAATAACGTGTGAAGCTATTAGTTGATTTAACCCCGGAAAAGGCAACTCATGAAAACAAACGGACCGGACTCTACTTCCTACCGATCCATACCCTTGGTGGAACAATGGTTAATGCTGCAACACCAAAAAGATGATGTCTGATTGAATATCCAGACATCAGCTTAAAAAATTCGGTCAATTACAGCGAATGCACGACCTTTCTCCGCATCATAGTGCTGGTTTTCCAGGCGATGCGGATTGTTTGTACCATTGCGGGCATCGACGTCATCGCTGTTCCATCTGTCATCGGACCATTGATCCAACGGGACAAACAATCATTGCCGATCTGATCGCCATGCAAGACGAAATTCAAATGTCAGAAATTACCATTTTCTTTAACAGTCTCCAGAACTGCCGAAAGACACAATGCCCTGGCGGGCCATTTCTGTTCTTTCTGACAGCGTTGATAAGCGGGCAGATCATCAAGATCCAACTGTTGAAAATAAGCAATCTGGCACAAATCAAGCAATTCGTCGTCCCGAAGAGAAGGAAGCGTCAAAGCCGTCTCAAAATTCCGGTCAAAAAAAGATGCCGCAGACATGTCACCAGAGGCGCCGGTGGCAATTTGCGCAACAAAAACCGCCTTTAGTCTGCGTTTACGGCTTGATTGCGCTGAATTTTTCAGACCGTCGAGTTCTTTTGTCTTCAACAACATCATTTGTGGCCTCAATACAGCGTACATTTGCCCAATACGGCAACCATCGTGTTTTTCACCCACTCTTCCACAATGCCAGCTTTCAAGGCGGGCTCATGCATATATCCGCTTTTATGGCCCGTCCGGCGTGATTTGGGCACACCAGAGACAAACCGCCCTGCACTGGCGGGCACCGTCATGTCGCCTGCACCGTTGGCAGCGGCAATTTTGAAATCCGTTCCTACCCAGCCGCCGGAAATCTCCTTGTCCTCTTCACTGCCCCAAAGCAAATCTTCCCGCCGATAATCATCGGTTCTGTCCGCCGAAACATCTTTCTCACTCACATCCCGGCCCCATGACCCCAAAGGTTTCTCGCTTTCCCAGTCAACCCGGTCATAGGTTTTAAGGCTCGAATCATCGCTGTAGCAAAGATACGTTACTTCGTGAAAATCGCCTGCAGCAACGACCTTGTCGTGAAAAGCTTCAGCATATAAATTGATTTTTTTGAAATAATCGAACCCTGATTTATCTGGAGGTAAATTCTCCATCCCCTCCGGAAACAGCCATTCCGGATTTGCCGCCCGATACATCCGGTCCTCGCGACGATATATTTCGCTGTAGGGATTGCTTTTCGGCAATTCAATAAAGGGCTCGTCATCGGTAAACCACTTAACCGCCCAGTTCCGTTCAGGATTTTGAACCGTCAGCCATTGAGCCTTACCTTCATTATCCCTGTAACGCTTGTTGGGCAATAATTCCTGCCCACCGGGCATGTGCCCCAAAATGGACGTGACCAACTGCCCCTGGCGCCCCAACACCACATATCCGGCCCTTTCAAAAGCGCCGTCTATGGGCGAAAAAATGCTGATTTCAGGATGTTCAAACCCGAAATGAAAGCGTTTATAGGCCGCCGCTGCGCCATCGGTTGGCATAACTGTGTGTAAAAGGGCGAATATATCGCCTGCACCTCCGTGGATCATAGCCGCAGAGCGGGCAACAAGCCCGCCCATCGAATGGGTCAAAACAATCGCCCCCGGGCATTGTGCACCAATATCTGCCGCGCGCTGCTTTGCCTTTGCGACCCACTGCTTTATTTTATCTGCGGCATATTTTCCGGAATCGTCATTGGATGCCGACCAGTTATATCCCAGGGCAAAAACCGGCATTTCCACCAGATTGAATTCCGGATTGACCTGCTTTACAGCAAGATTCAGCGTTTGCGGAAATTGCTGCTCCAGCTTTTGCAAGATGGAACCATAAGAGCTCCAGGCAACGGAGCCCCAGTTTCGTTCCACCTGCGATCCCCAAAATCCATCAGAAGCCTCGAAAATATTCTCGTGGTTAGAATATTCCATTGGTTCAAGGTAGTCTTTATTGAATGATGTTCCGCCGATAAGAAGCTGCTTACGCTCTGCCGCCGAAAAACGAACAATTTCATTTTCTATCGCGCGATCTATAAATCCGGTTAAGTTCATCTGGTTTGGATTTACTCCACCAAGAGCACCGTAGGTAAAGAGCATGAATTTCTTATCATCCGGGTCCCACAGAACCTCGTGCTCTTCTTTTGTCTGCAATCTAGATCCCATAATTCCGGGAATTAATACAACAGGAACAACGACATCTTTTGGACACCCGACCATAGCATATCCCCCTAGTTCTTTTTTAGGTTAGCCAAAAAATCGAGAAACTCCTGTTCGCCCTCCGCATAACTTTTCGGATGAATATAATCAATTGTTTTAACATTTATGATAGATACACGTGAATCACGATCAGGCTGCACCAAAACAGCATCAATCGCATGTTCGTCAGCTTCGTCTTCCGTCCCCCAGATATGTGTCATGTAACCCTTCAACTGATCATGGCCGATGAGTTTTTTCTGCTCGTGTTGAATGATATCCGGGAACATATCCAGGCTTGGTGTTGGGGCCAGGGGACGTCCGTCATCTTCAACATCTTTAAAATTCTTTGAAATCGTCAAGCTGTATCCGTGCCGGTCAAAATTAAATCCGTTTTTCCCATTGGTGAAGACGCCAACAAATTTTGCAGTGAAATCATATATATGCTGGGGCTGGTACCCGGAAAAAACATATCCATCATAACAAAACCCGGTTGATTTATTTTCCTTCGTCACCGGCATAACATTTAAGTTCTCATAGAAACCTTGATATTTCGGATCAGAAACATCTGGAACCAGAGAGGTCGACGCATCTCTTTGAAATGAAATAAGATTACCATCCACTATTTTTGCCCCAAAAAATACAAGCGCAAAATCGGCAACAATAGAATCATCCACCCTTTCGGTAGAAACGACAAAATCCCACCCATTAACTCGAGTTGAAAAAAGAGCTTCACCAAACCGCTCATTCCCATGAATATAATCAAGGGCCGATCCCTGAAAATTGCGGTCAATATGGGGATATTGCCAGTCGATATTCGTGGCTGGATGAAGTGAGGGTTTCAGTCCCGGCGGGATTTTCACGGTATGATAGCCAACACAATAATCACGCCAGTCGCTGGTATCGACTTTCACATCATCAATATTAATCGTATCCACGTCCGCCTCCTGTTTACAGGCCATAACCAGCGTGCAAAGCACGAGCATGAGAACCTTGCGGCTGTGTAAAACCAGTTTTTCAAACACGTCGGATGATCCTGCCTGCGTTGGGGGTTGCTGTTAGCACGACAAATGTCAGGTTTCTGGTAAAAAACTGCTTTCCGTTTTCCGGCGTTAATATGGCGGGAATCTGGTTCAGGACAGATGGTTCCCAGAACCGAAAATAAAACCATTTTCCGTTTTCATCCTGAATACGGACAAACTTGCGAAAATGCCGCCAGATTTCGTCAAACCCGATGCGCGAGCGGATATAAATCCCCGGCTCTTTGTGCCACAAATGGGCGGTCGTCATGTTTTCAGACAGTTTGGGATTATGGGTTAATAACCGGCGCGTCATATCGGCGGACGGGTCAAGCTCAAGCAGATAAGGCGCAACATCTTTAAGGTCCTGCACCGCCTGTCCTTTAAAAAGACATTGATCTGGCAAACCGCAATCCGCAATTTCATCAAAGCCGGATTGCAGCTTGGCAGCATCTATAATCGCGTATGTCCGCATCATGGGCACCTGGCCCGCATCGCCATAATGCGCGATCTCGGAGGGGTCTGGTTCCAATTGCCCAAATAGCGGATCAAGCAACATCTCGGGGACGTTTTTGACCGGCCAGACGCCAAACTGGTCATCCAGCGGGGCTATATCAGCAATATCTTCGTGTGCGAGATAACCTGATACGGCGTCATCTTCCGTTTCGACAGTCTGGAAATTCTTCGGTCCCAGTTCAACCAGATGCCCGTCATGCACCGCGCGGGCCAGGACGCCAATCTGCGTTTGTTGATCGCGATGACGGCGCAAATACTGCCGGGCGCCAAGACCTTCCTCAACCCACAGCAAAGTCAGGCCTTGCGCCTGTAGGTGCTCTTCAAGCCGGGCGTGAAAAACGTCAAACCCATTGGCCCAAACGGAGACCTGACAGCGACATTCGCGCTGCCCGTCAATCTCTTTGAGATGACAATCCCCAATCCAGGCCTCGGATACAGACATCACGTCCACCCAACCCAAGAAAAAACAAAGTTCGTTAAATCGTCAAAGCACCGTCAAATTTATTCATCCAGTCCGCCCGTTTATGGTTCAGGGCTTTACCTTGGCCGTGGGCGAACCCGAGGTAATCGAGCCACCACAGCTGATCGAACAGCCGACATAGGCAATGGGTTTGCCATTATCCATCGACTGGCTGGAGCCTTGGGTGATGGTGCCGCCGCAACTGCATTTATCGCCAACACGGGCCACCGGCTTGCCATCAACCAGTGACTGCCCGCCCGCCGAAATGCTCCCGCTGCCATGTTTGGAACAATCCACCTTGTCACCAACCCGTGCTACCGGTTTCATGGCTTATTCCTCCGCTGCCTTTTTGGCGCATTCTTCGCAAATCGGCAGGCCTTCATTGGCCGCCATTGACAGGGTCGGCACCTGGGCAGAGCCAGACCCGCCCATTGATACCGCACCCTTCAGGTTGATTTTCGGCGCTTCGAGGGTAATACCCGATGAATCGAGCACAATCTTGCCACCCGGGCCCTTGATGACGAATTTTTCAAACGCCATCAGCGTATGGGTGCCGGTATTGGTGGTGATGGTTTTACCCACATCCATCTTGTAGGTCCCGGCAACCGATCCTTCGTAATTGCGGCCAGTTTCATAAAGATGGTCGGCATAGATCGACTGTTTATGAATATTGCCGACATTATGCACATGATCCTTACCGTATTTTTCCTGCTGGTTGCGGCCAACGGAATAGGTCATGTCATTGCCAATATTTTCGGTATGATCATTTTTGACATTGATGGTCTTGTTGTTGCCAATGCTTTCGCTTTGATCATGGGCAACGGTTTTGGACCGGTCATTGCCGATCTGATGGGTTTCATTGTTTTCAATGATGGTATTGTGGTCTTTCTGCGCATGCATAAAGACCTCTTCGCGCCCCGCTTCATCTTCAAAACGGAATTCGTTATAGCCCTCGCCCTTGTGGGTTTGGGATTTGATCGTCATCCGGGTTTTGTTTTCCGGCAGGCCATAAGGCGGGCGGTTGGTCGCATGGTATGTGCGCCCCGTGACAATCGGCTGGTCAGGGTCGCCTTCCAGATAATCAACAATCACTTCATGACCGATACGCGGGATCGCCATATGTCCCCAGGCCCCACCGGCCCAGTTCTGGCTCACGCGGATCCAGCAGGATGAATTTTCGTTCTTTTCCCCATGACGGTCCCACGGGAACCATACCTTGATGCGGCCAAATTCATCGCAATAAATTTCTTCGCCTTCCGGGCCGGTGACATGGGCAATCTGCGGGCCATCCACCAGCGGCTTTTGCGCCAAAGGCGGGCGATAAGGCAAATGGCCCGGCATGGTGGTGAAGCTCGCCTTATAGGTCGTCGCCCCGCTGCCGGCATCTTCTTCCAAGGCGGCAGATTGTGTGCCGCTATGCTGCACAGATAAAATACGGTGACGGCCATTGGCACTGGCATCGTCATGGCCGGTCAGTTCGAAATGAAAGCCTGGGCAAAGCTGGATATTGTTGGTCTGGCCGTGGCCGGTTGTGGCATCAACCCGAACACTTTCAATACGGTGCTTGGTGAAATCCCCGCCCACACGCGGGTCCTTGTAACGACCGGGATAATCATACAGGGCGTAATCTCCCTGCAAGCCGTTATTTTCCTGCGCGCCCTGATTGCGCCGCTGATTGGCGGGCGGATTTTTAAAGGTATAATCGTTCATCTCATAGCTCGATGAACGCAGCTTTTCACGCAGGGAGAAGGCGCTGATCCAGCTGCCGCGATTTTGCCCGCCAGGCCGAGAATTATATTCAATTTTGCCCGCATTCGGCAACATGGGGGTTGCGAGCGGCGCGTCGGTCAGGATCAGCTTATGGCTGTTCTCGGAATGCTCAAAATAGTAAAAAATGCCTTCTTCAGACAAAAGGCGTTCAATAAAGGCACGATGCGTTTCGCGGTACTGTGTACAATATTCCCGCGGGGCGTGCTGACCATTCAGGCGCCACTCAACATCGGTGATGCTGTATTCCTTAAAGACCTCGGAAACGATTTCGGGCACGGTTTTGGTTTGCCAAATACGGCTATCCGACCCGTGATCAAGACGGCTTAATGTCGGGCGCAAGGTGACGGAATAAAAGGTGCGCCGAATGCCGCTATCGCCACGTTCAACCTCGGTGACGATCCCGTGCAGGTATCGAACTTCATCATATTTATTATAAATACCCAGGCAACCGGGCGCATCAATCAGGGAATGAAGGTCAACCGACGGATCGGTTGAGGCCAGGTTAATCGAAATCTCAAACGGGGCATTAATGGTTTCGCGCGCTTCAAAACCGACCACGGAAAAATCTCCGGCGGCACCGGTAAAGGCGAATGCCAGATCCTGGTCTTGCGATAAAAACCGTTTTGCCAGCCCCGAGAGGGTTTCTTCCGAAATGATATGATTCATGGTGCGCCTCTTGCTGCGAACGCGATTACATTAAAACAACCCGGCCAGAAAATGATCCAAACCGCTCGAACCGGTATACGCCCGACAGACACAACCCTGACGTGTGGAAGTGGCAAAAAAGTGGCCGCGTCACCAAAAAATACAGCCAGGCTTTGCACATCTCCGCACAAACAGAGGAAGCCGGACCCGATAAACAGGTCCGGCAGGTCTGGTTGGGAATAACAGACCTTAAGCCTGGATAGGAGCGCGCCAGTCGTCGGAACCAGAGGTACCGGCAACAACGTGTTCCCACATGATTTTACGGTAGGTCATTTTAATGTCGACCAGCTGGGTGTAATCTTTTGTTGACGGGTCTTTGGCATGCGGCATGGCGCAGTTGATATCAACGATCAGAGCTTCTTCAAACGAGGTGGTGAAGAAGTGAACCTGCTCGGATGCCTGGGTGCGGTACCATTTCAGTTCAACCTTCGGCAGCAGCTCGCCGGTAACAAGGGCGTTATACATCAGCGGCACAGCCTTGTTCAGCGTGCAGGTGAAGGTCACCGGCTGATGGATGCGGGTACCGGTCGGGTTACCCGACTGCGGGTCACGCGGGGTAATCACGGAATGGTCAAATGCCTGGACCATGATTTCGTCTTCATGACCAGCCTGCCATTCGTTGGTGATGCTGTCAAAGGTGGTGGCGCCCTGGGTGATCAGGCCCTGAGTTTCACCTTCAATGGTCAAATATGCTGGCATCGGCATAGGAAAATCTCCATTAATCAGATTGGAAAAAACGTTTCACCGCGTTCGGTGTGAGAGAAACATGCCCCAACCCGCTGAGCAGCGTCTGCCGGAAATTTCACAAATTTCGTTTTTTCTTTAAATTCCAATAAACAACTGATATATATAGATAAGTTTGGAATTTAACCGCGTTAACCCTTTCTGAAATCGAGCGGATTTCCGCCCGCCTGGGCGAAAATCCGCCTACCAGCACCGGTTGTTGCACAATTCAGAAGGTCTCGCAGAATCATACACAAACGCTGATTCGCAACCCGCATAAAAAGAAATCCCGCTTCTGTTACAAAGCGGGATCACACCTTCAACAGCAAACCATTTCCAACCATCAAGCTGACGGGTGAACGTTCTGTTTCATCCATGCTTCTGCCTGCATATGGATATCTACCGGAAACTTCTTGCGCCCCAAAAAGGACCGCTCCCACCATCTATATGTATTGAGCAAATTCAGGTCATCATCACTGAATTCAAATTTCCCGACCAACAAAGAACGCAATTTAGATGCAAAGCCTATCCTGGCAAGCGTAGCCATATTAAAGACGTCGCCAACACCAAACATTTTGCTCTTTGACGGCTTTTGTCCCTGAAACAATCGAACAAAAACCGCCTCATCGGAACGCTCTGCCACGACCAAATTTTCTACTTTCTCAGAACCTTGGTTACATGCACCAATGGGCAATATCCACAATCTTCCCCGTTCCCATGTATATATGGCGCCGAGATCCAGGTTCACGATCAAGCCCCGTGGCTTGCGATAGACAAAAACGCCCAAAAAAGACACGAGAGTCCAGGCAAGAAGAAATACGTCCATTAAATAGTTAGACGCATTTATACCAACAACCTGAAGAAAGTACTCAAACCGTGATGTTGAATTTGTACAACCATAATAGTGATCCTTTAAGCAATATTCCTCATACCCAACCGTCCACAATCGCGATTCCCCCCACAGATACCCTCTCCCGTAACGATCAAGAAAAGAATCACTAAATACTTTATCTTCCTTTAACGAGAAAACGCCAATATCAGGTTTGTCTGGAGACGGATTCACAGCATATACATAATAAATTAAAACAGGATAGATAACAAGAAGAGACAAAAACACAAACTTAAATCTCTTAAACCCAACCTGATGCATCACAAAACATCTCATATGTATGTTCCGTTTCTGAACATTTCTTCTTTAAGACTATCCATTTTTTTGTTTCTTTCCATGACAGCCCCACAAATAAGGCTGCCTTGCAATCAAGTTTGCTCTTCATAATCAGAGGGAGAAAAAAATGAAATTATTGTGCCTCCCGGCATTGAAAGAACTAAAAAATATCTCAGAGCAGACATTGACCTCATCAATCATCATCACGTCGGAAGTATTTTTTCGGATTTTCTACTTAAACATAAAAAACCCATGATACGGTGTGCGAACCAGATAAGTACCAGGAGAACGACAGCAGCCACCAATTGACCAGGCTTTACTATTTATTCAGCATCATAGTTTGCTGAAAAATCACTGTAATAAGTGGAAAAGCCGTGACAAAATAGTACATTGGTCTGGAAACACCTGGAGGCATCGTCTAAGAAACCTGTACGCTGATATAATGCTTCATCACCCCGAAAGAATGGAGATTTT
>JBNKVZ010000146.1:0-11386 GCA_050299455.1 Thalassospira sp. | reverse complement strand
CAGCATGATGGCGATGCCTTCAATCGGGGACAGGACCACCCCTAAAAACAGTACCGATATGGCCGCAACAATCAACGGGGCAGAACCCCGGGCGATGGGGTAAACCTGGCTTAAATCGCCAAAGCGGTAAGAGGCGATTAAAAACCACTGATAGCCAAGGTGAAGAATGATCGAGCCTACCAGATAAGGCCAGCTTTCCGGCGCGGGCAGGCTGGTAAAAGGCAGCAACACCAGTAACAGGGGGACGTGACCAAAGATAACGGCGGACATGTTCAGCATTTTATCCGGGCCGCCCTTGATCAGGGCATTCCAAAGCGCATGCAGCAGGGCCGCCCCAAGGACGGCGATAAATACCGTGATACTCACGTTTCTATCCCCGGTTTTTGTGCTTATAATAATTGAATAATAACGACAAAATCATCACATCAACAGGACTTGGTCTGTTATTTGGGGATCGCAGGGTCCGGGATATGATCCGGAATATGATCCGGGATATGATGATGTGTACCACCGACGGGCAGGGCGATAAACTGTGCCGGGTCTTCGCCAGCCTGTTTCATTGCGCTATGCAAGCGTGCCGGGGGCTCGTCAACCGGTTCGGATGTTAAAACGAAGGTCCCCCAATGAATGGCGATGGCCTGTTTTACGCCCATTGTCTGTTTGATCTGCACGGCCTCTTCGGGGTTTACATGGGCTGCCTTCATAAAATCGCGCGGTTCATAGGCCCCAATCGGGATCAATCCCAAATCAAACGGGCCATATTGTGCGCCCATTTCTTCAAATAGCCGTTCATTCCAGCCACTATCGCCGACAAAGTAAAAATTGAAACCGTTGGCAAAGGTCAGGGCATAACCACCCCATAACATTTCCTTGCGGTCGTTTATCGCGCGGCTGGACCAATGGTAGGATGGGGTATGGATAATATTAACGCCATTAACATTTGTCTGTTGGTCCCAATCCAGCTCCTGGCAGCCATCAATGCCCGCCTTTTGCAGTAACGAAGCGTTTTTAAGCGGGACAATATAGGTTGGCGCATTGCCGATTTGGCGTAATGATTCAAGGTCGCAATGGTCGTAATGATTATGCGATAGCAAGACCATGTCGATTTTTGGCAGTTGATCAATGGCAAGGCCGGGCGGGGAATAGCGTTTGGGGCCAAAAGTTTTAAACGGCGATGCCCGGTCGGAAAAAACCGGGTCGGTCAAAATATTGACGCCCTGATATTGCACCAGAACCGAGGCATGACCGATCCAGGTTACCTGGGCGATTTCCGGGTTGGGCGTATGAATGGCTTCCAGGTTCGGGGCGACGATGGGTGTTTTGCCAATTTGATGTTTGGCCTTGGGCCAGTTTTCCTTGCCAAACAGGCGGCGGCGTAAAAACCTGAAAAGCGATCTTTTGCCTTCGGGCAGGGGGTAACGGTTTTCAAACCCGTTTTCGGTATGATGATCCGGCGGTGATACAGACTGCACAATTATACCCTTATGGTTTCCATTCCTATACTATGTGTAGAATTTACCAAACTGCGCAAGTCGCCTTTTGCCACGCCCGATGATGCTGGTGTGCAACCAAAAACGGGCGCAACCCAAGGCCCGCCCGTTTGTTTATTCATGTAAAAACCTGTTTGCAGGTGTGTTTTAGTCGATCACATCGACATAGCTTTTCACATCGGGTTCATGGTCGATTATGCCGGTATCCTGCAAATATTTGGCAAAGCGGGTGTAACGTGCCATGTCAACCGCGGCCGGGCGCAGGGCAAAGCGCGTCAGGGTGTCGCCCCAGGCGCGTTTGTTTAATTCATCATCCAGGTTGGGATAGGCGCTAATAAAGGCCTTCCAGCTCTCATCAGGGTGGTTGATCAGATATTGCGTGGCTTCTTCGAGCGCATCGAGCATCTTTTTCATGCGCGGGTCATGGGCCTTGTCCTTGCGCACGGTCAGGATCAACTCGTCATAAGGCGGAACACCTTCTTCCTCGACATAAAATGCCTTGCCCGGTTTGCCTTCAATATCCATCTGGTTCAGTTCAAAATTGCGATAGGCGCCAATTACCGCATCCACCTGGCCGGAATAAAGCGAGGGGGATAGCGAGAAATTCACATTGACCAGTTCAACGGAATTAATATCCACCCCGTGGCTTTTCAGCATGGTGCCCAAAACCGCATCTTCAAACCCGGCCAGCGAATAGCCGATTTTTTTGCCTTTCAAATCCGCAATTTCCTTGATCGGCCCGTCTTTAAGCACCACCAGCGCATTTAAAGGGGTGGCGATGAGGGTTCCGATCCGGGTGAGGGGCAGGCCCTGGGCCACCTGCACATGAAGCTGGGGCTGGTAATTAACCGCAACATCCCCCTGGCCGGCGGCAACCAGGCGCGGCGGGGCAGACGGGTCGGCTGGTTCCACCAGGTCAACATCCAGGCCATGTTTGGCAAAAAAGCCTTTTTCCTTGGCGACCACCAGGGGTGCATGGTCCGGGTTTACAAACCAGTCAAGAAGGATGGTCAGTTTTTCATTGGCGTGGGCCGGCAGGCTGGCAAGGCTAAGGGCGGTGCCAATCGTTGCAACGGATAACAGGTTTTTTATGCATGACATGAACAAAGTTCCCCTTTGCAGGCATGAAGGATGAAAGCAGTTTGCGCCGGGCCAATAAGGCTTATGCCGCCCGGCGGTGGTGCCACCGGTTTGGGCGGTTAATCGTGTTTTGCCAGGCTGTCGGGCTGCCAGGGCAACAGGCGGCGCAATAGCCGATCAACGATGAAATATTGCGTAATCGAAAACGCACACAGGATCAGCAGGCAGGCAAAAACCATGTCTATCTGCACCCGGGCATTGGCGTGCAACATCAAATAGCCCAGGCCTTTGCTGGCCCCGACCCATTCGCCAATAATGGCGCCAATCGGGGCGACGGCCGTTGCCACGCGAAAGCCCGATGCAAAAGCAGGCAGGGCGGCAGGCAGGCGAATATGGGTTAACATCCGCCAGCGGTTTGTGCCCATGGCGCGGGCCAAATCCAGCCAGCCCGGTTCGGTGCGCGACAGGCCATCAAAAAAGGCGACGGTGACGGGAAAGAAAATGATCAGAGCCGCCATTGCGATTTTTGACGCCATGCCAAAACCCAGCCACAGCACCAGCAAGGGGGCAATGGCAAAAAACGGAATGGCCTGGGATACCAGCAGGATCGGCATCAGCCAAAACCGTATCGGGCTGAACAATGCCATCGGCATGGCGGCCAGCGCCCCCAGGGCGGCACCGGCAAACAAACCAATCACGGTTTCGGCAATGGTGTAACCCGCGTGATCCAGCAGTACCGCATGGCGCTTTATCAAGGCCAGCCACACATCATAGGGGGCGGGCAGCATATATTTGGGCGCGCCGGTTGCCGTGACAATGATTTGCCAGGTGGCGATCAGGGCGACGATGATGATCAGGGGCCGCGCCAGTTTCAGCAGTTTTCGCTCTGACAACGGGATGGTGCCCTTGCTGCGTTTGTTGTCACGGGTGCTATTGGTGTTATTGGTCCTATTGGTGCCAATCGCCCCCGTGGCAACATTGCCCGATTTGCCAAGTTTGATGGATTTTGACGAGGTCATTGAGGGGCCTCCGCCATGTCTGCCTGATCTGGCTGATCTGGCTGATCCGCCTGATCCGAATGTTCGCTATGCGCCGATAGCGCGCCCAATTGTTGCAGCAATTCGGCCTGGTGGCGCAGAATGGCCGGGTCCGTGATATCGCGCGGGATGTCGCCCTTGGGGATCACGGCATCGGATATGCTGGCCGGGCTTCCTTGCAGTACCATCACCTTATGGCCAACGCGAAGGGCTTCTAGCGGGTCATGTGTGACCAGCAAAACGGTTTTCCCCTGTAAAACCCGTGCCGCCAGGTCCTGGATGCGCATGCGGTTAAGCGGGTCCAGGGCGGAAAAGGGTTCGTCCATCAACACAACCGGGCGGTCTTCCATCAGGGTGCGGGCCAGGGCCGCACGTTGTTTCATCCCGCCCGATAATTCTGCCGGGCGCATCTGTGCCGCCTTTGCAAGGCCAACCTCGGCAATTAAATGATCGGCCCGGGCCAGGTCAGGTTTTTCGCCGCGCAATACGGCACCCAGCACCACATTTTCCCGCACGGATCGCCACGGCAACAACAAATCCTGTTGCGCCATATAGGCAACCCGGTTGGTCAGGGCTTTGCCATCACTACATGTAATGGTGCCGCTGGCGGCATTGTCGCCTACCAAGCCGGCGAGAAAACGCAAAAGGGTGCTTTTGCCCACGCCGGAGGGGCCTAGCAAGCAGGTAAAACTGCCCGCATGCAGATCAAGCGACAGATCATGGAAAAGGCGGGTGGTGTTAAATTCGACACAGGCACCGCGCAAATGAACATCAAAGGATGTCCGGTTGTGATCGGTTGGGGTCTGTGTGTGCCCGCTAACGGGCGTTTGGGTATCGGTATATGTCATACGATCCTTCCTACGCCGGTCTTAACCGGTTCAGGTTCAAAGGGTCGTTCGGCAACACCGAACCTCTCAGCCCGTTTACGACGGGCCCCCCTGGAGATGACGCGACTATGCGCAGTTGAAACCCCGGCGTCAAGTTTTGAGATTACTGTTTTTCGTATGATACCGACCCGCCGGGGTGAGATCGCACCTGTTTGATGGGGCTTATTCGGCGACTTTCAGGTAAACCGCACCATTTGTGGCCCCGGCTTCAAGGTCCCGGTGGGCCTGTGCTGCATTGGCGAAATCATAAATATGGGCTGCAGGGAAGGATGCCCGGCGCAAAATATCAAACCAGGCCTGTGCCGCCTGATGATAATCCGACAGGTTATTGATAAAGGCCAGCACACTGGCGCGGATTAAAAACCGGTTTGCCAGCGCATTGATATCGAGCAACGGCAAATCCCCGCCGATCTGGCCGATATTGACTGTCGTGCCAAAGGGCTTGGTGCTGCGGATGCTTTTGGCCAGGGTGTCGCCGCCAATGCCATCAAGGGCATAATCAACGCCTTCACCCTGTGTCAGGTCTTTGATGGTGGTTTCAAAATCCTGGTCTTTGTAAAAGATGGCATGATCCAGGCCCTGTTTTTGTGCCAGTTCGGCTTTGTGTTTGGTGCTGACCGTGCCAAAGGTGGTCAGGCCCAATTGTTTTGCCCAATGCACCAGCACCTGGCCCAGCCCGCCTGCCGCCGCATGAATAAGTATGCTTTGCCCCGCCTGGGCCTGGCATACATGCACCAGCAGAAACCAGGCCGTTAAACCGCGCAAAAGCGACCCGGCAATTTGTGCATCACCAAGGTCATCGGGCAGTTTTATCACGCGGTTGGCGCTCACATTGCGGTGGGTGCAATAACTTCCGACCGGAAACCCGGCATAGCCAACCCGTTCGCCAATGGCAAAGCCGGTCACATCCTTACCAATGGCGCAAATGGTGCCCACGGCCTCCACACCAATGCTGCCGGGCAGGCTGGGCACCGGATATTGGCCTTTGCGAAAATAGACATCAACGTAATTTACGCCAATCAGGCTTTGTTTGATGCATACTTCATCGGCCTGGGGGGCCGGGATGTCGATATCGGTCGGATATAAAACCGATGCGTCTCCGCTGTGGTCCATGTGAATGATGCGGCTCATGTCGCTCTCCTGAATGTTGTGACAGCTTCAGGATTAAGGTGTATTGATGATGGGGGAAATTGCATATATTTGCATATTAAATGGGGAAAAATGCGCAAATGAACTGGGAAGATTTCCGCTATTTTTTGACCTTGGCCGAAACGGGCAGTTTTTCCGGGGCTGCTCGCAGGTTGGGGGTTGATCACAGCACGGTGGCCCGGCGCGTTGCTGCCTTGGAGGCCGCCCTCGGCCTGCGTTTGATTGACCGTTTGCCCAAGGCGGTGATGTTGACCGAGGAAGGACAATTATTGGCCGGGCGCGGGCAAGGGGCGCTGGAGGCGATGTTTGCGGTGGAACGCGCGGCGGCGGGCTCTATGACGGGGTTCTCGGTCCCGCTTTGCATTAGCGCGCCGCCCTCTTTGGCCCGGCATGTGATTGCACCCGGCCTGCACGGGTTTCACCAGCAACACCCGGATATCGAGGTGATATTGCACGGCCAAACCCAGTCGGCCGACCTGAACCGCCGTCAGGCCGATATTGCCATTCGGTTATCCCGGCCGCAAAAATCCAGCGTGATTACCCGCAAACTGGCCGACATGCCCTTGGCCTTTTATGGTGCGGTTGATTATTGCAAATCCGAGGCAGACTGGGACCTGATCAGTTGGGATGAAAGCAGTGCCGATATTCCGCAATATCGCTGGCTTGAAGACAGGCGGGCGGGGCGGTCGGTTGTTTTGCGCTCCAATGATATGGATGTGCAGGCTGCCAGTGCCCGTGCCGGGCTGGGGGTGGCCTTGTTGCCCTGTTATCTTGGTGATGCGGACCCGCATTTACAAAAATTGCCGGGGCAGGAAGATTGTCCAACCCGCGAGATCTGGATGCTGGTCCATGCCGATTTGCGCCATGCCCCACGGGTGCGAAATGGCATGGATTTTTTGATCAGAACCATTGGGCATCTTGCAACGTGATCGTTTTATGGGGACCAAAGCAGATAAATCTAATTTGAATTTAGAATTATTGCAGTTGCGAGAATGTTTTGGGGTGTTTTACGTATTATCCCTTGAAATTTAGGCGCGCTTCTGCAAACCCTAATACCGGAAGCATTCCGGGGTCTGGCATTTGTCCTGACCTGGGAACCTGGACTGGTTTTCTGTGCTTTTCCGCCGTTATTCATGCCTTGGTGTTCTGAATTTTTATGCTCCATGCGCCGCGTATGATTGCCGCAGAGATTTATCGCGGTTCATCTTATGGCCCCAATCATCCTTTGGGGATTCCGCGGGTGTCGCTGGTTGTAGATATGGTTCATGCCCTGGGCTGGGTAAATGCGGAGAATTACAGTATCGGGCCGCTTGCAACGCCGGCGCAATTGGCGCGTTTTCATACGCCCGATTATATCGCTGCCGTCATGCAGGCCGAACGGGACCAGTTCCTGCCCGAAGAGATGATGCAGCGTTACAAGCTGGGCAAAAACGGAAATCCGATTTACCCGGAAATTTTCCGTCGTCCGGCAACGGCCGCAGGATCATCGATTTTGGCGGCGTCGCTTTTGAAGGATGGCGGTATTATCCATCATCCGGCAGGCGGGACTCATCATGGGCGTGCGGATCAGGCATCGGGGTTTTGTTATTTTAACGATCCGGTGCTTGGCATTTTAGCCCTGCTGGATGATGGGTTGGACCGGGTGCTGTATGTGGATATTGATGCCCATCACGGTGATGGCGTGCAAATTGCCTTTGCCGATGATGACCGGGTTTTGACGGTTTCGGTTCATCAACATGATTTATGGCCACGAACCGGGGCTGTTACAGACATTGCAGGTGGCATGGCGCGTAATTTGCCGGTTCCGGCCGGCATGAATGACGATGAAATGCGGTTTGTCTTGTTTGAATATCTTTTGCCACTGGCGGCGGATTTCAAACCGCAGGCGGTGGTGATGCAATGCGGGTGTGACACCCTGGCAGAAGACCCCCAGTCCCGACAAATGCTGGGGAATCGCTCTGTTTGGGAAGTGGTGAAAGAATTTGTCGGAATGGCCCCGCGCCTGATGGTTTTGGGGGGCGGTGGGTATAACCCCTATGGGGTGGCTCGATGCTGGGCCGGGATATGGGCAGTGCTGAATAATAATGAAATTCCGGAAAAATTACCGGAATCGGCAGAAGAGATACTGCGTGACATAAAATGGTCGCATCGTCTTGGCAGACAGCCAGCGGCCAGCTTGTTAACAACCCTTGCCGATGATTGGCGGGGTGGGGAAATCCGGGCGGATGTCCGGGGTCATGTGCAGTTTCTTAAAGGGTATGGGGTATGAAGTCTTTCGTTCAAACGGTGTTTGTATTTTTCTGTGTCAGTGCTGCGGTTATGGCCGGGTTGAATGCAAAAGCCACAGGATTTGAGCGATCGCGTCTTCTGGTTGATGGACAGATTTTTAACGTCGAACTGGCACTGAGCCCCGAAGAACGGGCGCGCGGGCTGATGTTTCGCACCGAGATGGCCGATCAAAACGGCATGTTGTTTGATTTTGGCCAGCCGCGTGACGTGTCGATGTGGATGAAGAATACCTTCATCTCGCTTGATATGCTGTTTATCGATCAGAAAGGTAAAATCGTTGGTATCGCAAAGCGCGCGGTGCCAAAATCCGAAGCCATTATTTCGTCGCCGCGCCCGGTGCGCTTCGTGCTGGAGCTGAATGGCGGTCTGGCCGAAAAATACGATTTCAAGGTGGGCGATACGGTTGATGGCCTGCCGCGCTGATCTGGCGGGGCAGGGGCAGGATCGATTATTTGGCGGATGATCCTGCCCGGGGTTTGTACGACGGGATTGGCTGAAATCACCAAAACGGCATGTTATTGTAAAAAAGGTGATAAAAAGCATCAAAGCGGTCTTGCCGCGAACAGATTAAGGTGCTAAATCCCTCCCCGTGTCGGGAAGTGGCGCAGTCTGGTAGCGTACCTGCTTTGGGAGCAGGGGGCCGTGGGTTCGAATCCCGCCTTCCCGACCATTTCATCCCTAAACGGGTGTTTGCATTTTCAAGTCGCCCCCAGGGGTGTAAACTGGACTATGTAACGTCGTTATTCAGCCGGTTGATCAAGCTAACGAGGGTGCCGATGAAGGTTCGTGTTTTCAAACCCGCGAAGAATGCCATGCAGTCCGGCCGCGCCGCGACCAAGCATTGGGTCATGGAATTTGAACCGCGCGATCGTAAAAAAGCGGATCAATTGATGGGCTGGATCGGGTCGACCGATACCCGTGGTCAGGTTCGTATGGAATTTGAAACCCTGGAAGAAGCGCAGGCTTTTGCGGCAAAGCATAATCTGATTGCCGAAATCGAACAGCCGAAATCGCGCAAACTCCAGATCAAATCCTATGCCGACAATTTTGCTTTCAAGCGCGTTGTCTGATCATATTTTCTGGTTTGCTTTTCAAACCGGGTCGCGGGGCGGGAAACGCCCCGTTTTGCTGTAAAGCCGTGAAGAATAGTCATTATTCTGCATCGGTCACAGCATATCACAAGGCCAGATTAGGCCTCTGCGGTCCCTTAGCTCAACTGGATAGAGCAACAGACTTCTAATCTGTAGGTTGCAGGTTCAAGTCCTGCAGGGATCGCCATTTTTCCTTTTAAGTCATATAGTTAACGTTATTTGATTGAACGGATTCGGTTTCGTTTGTCACCGTTGTTTGTTGTTGTCAGCCACTTGCCGCGCTTGATCAATGACGTTCAGTTTGTCGAATGACGCATTTTGGGCCGTTCGCGGGTTCGTTTTGTCTGTCATTTATGGTGTGTTGTGTGTCGCGCGGTTGCCTTTGGTGGTTTTTTTACAAGGGCGATCATTTCGTTCGGTCTTTTGTTTCGTATTGTCAAAATGCAAAACAGGCGGATAAGGCGTTGGCATGAAATGTATCGTTTGCGCTCGTCAGGCGGGCGAAGAGCTGCAAAAATTTTAACGCGTATAGTGTCCCATTCGTTTAGCCAGTGTACCTAACCCTTTGAGACTATTCCCAATATTTCAATAACTTGGCATCTTCTTGCCGATTTTGATCTTTGGGGGAAGTTTAGTGAAAACACGTATTTGGGTATTTTTGGCTTGCCTGGCTCTTGGGGCCTGTTCAACCGCAATTGAAACGCGCACGGCGATGCCTGAAAAGATTCAGCACAGCCTGGTTGTTGATGAAGTTCAGGTAACAGCCGCACGGTCGGTCGATATAGAACAAGCTGCGCTGGCGCGGTTGAAAACGGCTGTTGAGAACGGTTTTGCCCGCCAAATCAAGGGGACGGAACCGGTTCATGTTTCCGTTAGTGTCAATGATTTCAAAATTCAAAGCGGGGCGGGGCGGTTTTTTCTGGGGGCCCTTATGGGCGCGAATTACATGGATGTCAGCGTTATCGTAACGGACGAGGCTGGCGTTACCCTTGCTGAATTTGATGTGCGACGTGAAGCCAATCCTGGGGGGTATGGTGCCTTTTACAGCCAGACAGATGCCACCATTGATGAAACAGCAGAAGGTGTTGTTGCCGCTGTCATGGGGCAGCCGGTTGATGGCGATACAAAGAAAACCGGTTCCTGATCTGTTTTGATCGCGGCGGTTACGACCTGAGACCATAAAAGCGGTATGCCGTTGGACGGATACCGCTTTTATTTTGTGCTGTGTGCATTATCGGGCGGTAAAATAGCGACCCGGCCGGTGGTTGAGCGCGATAATCATGTTAAGAACCGCAGCACCCGCCAGCGAGAGCAAAACCTTGTCAAAAGGCAGGATGAACAGGGCACAGACCATGATGGTGGTATCAATGCCAAGCTGGAAATAACCCGCCCGAATGCCGTGATGTTCCTGCAAATACAGGGCAAGAATATTGATGCCGCCCAACCCTGCGCGATGGCGAAACAGCATTAGCAAGCCAACCCCCATTAACCCGCCGCCAATCAGCGCGGCATAAAGCGGGTGCAGGTTTTCAATGGTAATCCACAGGGGTGTCAAGCGCGAGAAGGCTGAAACCAGACCAACCGCGACAAAGGTTTTCAGGGTAAATTCCCACCCCATCCGTTTAAAAGACAGCCAGTAAAACGGCAGGTTCAGGACAAAGAAAACAATGCCAAACCCAAGGCCGCTGGCATGATGGATCAGCAGGGCGGCCCCGGCGGTGCTGCCGGTAATCAGGATCGCCTGGGAATAGAGTGTCACGCCAAGCGAGACAATCATTGTGCCCAGAATAAGGGCCAGGGCATCCTCGTATTTGCGATGCGCGATGCTTGGCTGGGGTGCCTTGTCCTCTTTTTCGGCCTTTGGCAGGTCTATTTCTACCGTGTCGATCGTCGGGGTCGCTTGTTTCTGATGTATATCGGCCATTGCCATCATCAATCATAAATTACGTGATGATTGATGTTACGCATTTCGCAGATGCGAAACAAGAGGGCGGGCCGTTGCGGGCAATATTTGCCAGGTTATGCCCTAAATTGTTGTTTGAACGCAAAAGACCGGCCTTTATGGGGCCGGTCCCAGAACGCTGACAAACCCCGGACAAATTGTCTGGGGTTTTGTCGTTTCTGGCATTTCATGTGTGGCTTAAGGAGTGTCAGGAGGATTACGCCTCCTGACATCTTGGTTTGGAGGTCAAAGCCAGGGCAATTTTCTTGATATTCCGGGCGGCGGCGGCCAGCAGGCACTGGCATTTCACATTTACCAGTCCCCGATAACGTGCGTATCGGTGACCATGAAGCTGTTTGGCGTCAGCGAAGGAACGTTCAACCGTTTCCTTTCGTCGCTTGTAAATGAGCTTTCCCCAAGG
>JBNKVZ010000145.1:0-11466 GCA_050299455.1 Thalassospira sp. | reverse complement strand
GTTTCGGTGATGCTGGCGGCTCTGGAACTCGCGATGCAACCGCTGCGTTTTGTCGGCATCAATCCCGAAAAGGTCGGCCTAGCTTTTTCGTTGGTGCTGCGCTTCATCCCCGTCATTGCTAGTGTTTTCGATGATGTCCGCGAGGCGCAAAAAGCGCGGGGGCTGGATCGTAATATGCTGGCCCTGTCGGTGCCGCTGATCATCCGCACCCTTAAAATGGCCGATGACGTTGCCGATGCGATTGAGGCACGGAGTTATGATCCCGCCGGACGCAAATAAAAATGCCGGACCTCTTGTCAGGTCCGGCATGAAAGTGGGTCTTGTCGGCTAAATGTTTCAGGCCGTTAAGCCCAAATGCGTCGCATGAAAGCGGATATGGTCTTCGATGAAGCTGGCGATGAAATAATAGCTGTGATCATAGCCTTCCTGCATGCGCAGCGTCAGCGGGTAGCCGCTGTTTTTGGCGGCCTGTTCCAGCGTTTCGGGTTTTAGCTGGTCTTTGAGGAAGCCGTCGGCATCGCCCTGATCGACAAGGGCGGGTGTGAAGCCGGTGGGCTGGGCCGTGCTCATCAGCATGGAGCTGTCATAAGCGGCCCAATCGGCCTGTTTGGGGCCAAGATAGTTTTCAAACGCCTTTTGCCCCCAAGGCACATTGACCGGGTTGCAAATGGGCGAAAACGCGGTGACAGAGCGGAACTTGCCCGGATTGCGCAGCGCCATCATCAACGCGCCATGCCCGCCCATCGAATGGCCGGAAATCACCGCATTGTCATTAACCGGAAAGTGTTCGGCAATCAGAGCCGGAAGCTCGCTTAGGATATAATCATACATCCGATAGTTTTGCCGCCAGGGTTCCTGGGTGGCATTCACGTAAAAACCCGCCCCTTTGCCAAAATCATAGGCTTCGTTTTCGTCATCGGGCACATGGTCGCCGCGCGGGCTGGTGTCCGGGGCAACAATGGCAATGCCCAGTTCGGCAGCAAGGCGGTGCGCGCCAGCCTTTTGCATGAAATTTTCATCGGTGCAGGTCAGGCCCGATAGCCAATACATCACCGGGACCGTGGTGCCATTGCCCGCCTGGGGCGGTAGGTAAATGGCAAAGCGCATGTTACAGCCCAGGGTCGACGAGGGGTGGCTATATTGTTTGTGCCAGCCGCCGAAACTTTTGGCGCTAGAGATATTTTCGATGCTCATTTCATCCTCCAATGATGCGATTGGGCCGGAAGATTGCTTCCGGCCCAGAGTGACGGCAACTTATTTGGCGGCCGGTGCATAATGGATGACGCTGCGAATGCTTTCGCCTTCATGCATCAGATGGAAGGCGTGATTGATCTCTTCAAGCGGCATGGTGTGGGTGATGAAATCGGACAGTTTGAATTCACCGGCCAGATAACGTTCCACATATTCCGGCAGTTCGGAGCGGCCCTTGACGCCGCCAAAGGCGGTGCCGCGCCAGACGCGCCCGGTAACCAGCTGGAACGGACGGGTCGAGATTTCCTGCCCGGCCCCGGCCACACCAATAATCACGGATTCACCCCAGCCCTTGTGGCAGCATTCCAGGGCGGAACGCATGATGTTGACATTGCCAATACATTCAAAGCTGTAATCAACGCCGCCATCGGTCATATCGACAATGACCTGCTGGATCGGTTTGTCGAAATTTTTGGGGTTGATGCAATCGGTCGCACCCAGCTGTTTGGCGAGATCAAATTTCTTTTCGTTAATGCCGATGGCGAGAATGCGTTCTGCCCCGGCCATCTGGCAGCCGATAATCGCCGACAGGCCAATGCCACCCAGGCCGAAAATGGCAACGGTATCGCCCTTTTTCACTTTGGCCGCATTGGTGGCAGCGCCCATGCCGGTGGTCACACCACAGCCAAGCAGGCAAACTTCTTCCAGCGGGGCGGCCTTGTTAACCTTGGCGACCGAAATTTCCGGCAGAACGGTATATTCGGAGAAAGTCGAGCAGCCCATATAATGGAAAATCGGCGTGCCGTTTTGTGAAAAGCGGGTGGTGCCATCGGGCATCAGGCCCTTGCCCTGGGTTTCGCGGATTTTGCTGCACAGGTTGGTTTTGCCCGATTTGCAGAATTTGCATTCGCCGCATTCCGGTGTGTAAAGCGGAATAACATGGTCGCCCACGGCAACACTGGTCACACCTTCGCCAATCGATTCAACAATACCGCCGCCTTCATGGCCCAAAATGGCCGGAAAAATGCCCTCGGGGTCATCGCCCGACAGGGTGAAGGCATCGGTGTGGCAAACGCCGGTGGCGGTCAGTTTGATGCGCACTTCACCGGCCTTGGGCGGCGCAACCTGGACTTCCTCGATCGAGAGCGGTTTGCCCGCTTCCCAGGCAATGGCGGCTTTGCAGGTGATGGTTTGTGCAGTCATGGTAAATCCTTTTCAGACCAGCGGGAATGCATCGAAAAAATGCAAAGATATGAAGGAAAGTTTATTTGTTTCTGAGAAAATGTTAATCCCGTATTTATGCAAATAACTTTTACAGTGTGGTAATAATGAATGCGTGGGATGGCATAAGCGAATGTATCGCCGTGGCGGACTGCCAAAGTTTTACCGGCGCAGCAGCCCAACTGGGCGTTTCGATTGCCCATGTCAGCCGCCAGATCACGGCGCTGGAAACCCGCCTGGGCAGCAAGCTGTTTTACCGAACGACGCGCAAGGTCACCCTCACCGAAGCGGGGCTGATTTACTACCAGCATTGCCGCCAGTTGCGCGATGGCCTGGAAGAGGCGGAACGCGCGATTAGCAGCCTGCAAGATACCCCGCGCGGCAAATTGAAACTGACAGCCCCCACCACTTACGGCGAAAGCGTGATTGCCCCGCTGATTAATGATTTTGTCGCCCGATACCCGGAGCTGGAGGTGAATTGCCGCTTTACCAATCAGAAGCTGGATCTGATTTTGGAGGGGTATGATCTGTCGGTCCGTTTGGGGCGGCTGGAGGGAACCCCCGGAACCATCATGAGCCAGCGGCTGTCATCGCGCCGATTATATGTCTGTGCCGCACCGGTTTATCTGTCCAAGCGGGGCGAGCCCCATAGCCTGTCGGAGCTGTCGCGGCATAATTGCCTGCCTGGTACGCTGGATTATTGGCGGTTCGAGGAAAATGGCCGCGAACGCACCATTCGCATTCATGGCAGCATCACCGCCAATAGCGGCCAGGCCCTGTTAGATGCCGCGCGCAAGGGCCTTGGCCTTGTGCAATTGCCCGATTTTTACGTTGATCCCTATATCGCCAGTGGCGAATTGGTGCCGATCTTGACACGCTATCAACCGTCTGACGAAGGCATTTGGGCGCTGTACCCCGCTAACCGGCATTTGTCTTCCAAGGTGCGGATGCTGGTGGAGCATTTGGCGCGGTATTTGGGGTGATTTTGATCGTGTATTGGATGGAAATAACATAAGATTTAAAGGTCAACCTTCTTATAAAAGCTGAATAGTTAATCTGTGAACCTATCAAAGGCCTTCTTTTAGATGAGTGAGCTAAAAACAGAAAATTAGTAGTGAGGAACAATGCTTTATGCGTGGGTCGATGGAGTAAAGCGTCAACCGATTGCTAAGGGGGAAAGAACGGCCTGCCGCGAATGTGGCGGAGTTTTAACTTCGGTTATTCCTTCAAAAAACGTTAGGCATTGGAGGCATAAGGCTGGAGATTGTGATTGCTGGAGCGAATCTGAAGGCCCTTGGCATCTTGGCTGGAAAGAAGAGTTTCCAGAGGAATGCCGTGAAATTGGGCTTTTTGACGACGTTGCTGGTGAATGGCACCGTGCTGACGTGCTTTGTGGAAGGAATACGCCTCAGGCAACTGTTTTGGAATTGCAGCATTCTAGCATAAGTGAGCAAGAGCGTATTGAACGAGAGGTATTTTATCGTCAACGGCACCGAATGTTTTGGCTAGTTCATCTTCATGATGAGAGAAGCTTTACTGGAACGAATTTTCGCTTATCGCTGGGGCTTTCTTCTCGGTCTGTGACGGTTGACGGTCGCACTTTTGAGATAGTGTATTTCGCATCAAGAAGTAGTCAGTTCATTGAGAAATGGAAGCGATCATCTGCATACGTGTTCTTTGACTATGATGGGCATATTTTTTTTCTTGCAGGTGAGGCACTTTCAAAGAAATTGAATGGAGGTCAGCCATTGGAAGAAGGATATTTTGCTTATTCTCGAATTAGTCGATCAGAATTTATTCGTGCCGTGCATAAGTTTGCATGATGTTTTTGATGAATGGTTCAAGTTCATTTAGTTGGCTCAAGCTATAGACGCTTGGAGCGTTAGGCAGCGGCGTTTTCACGCCCGGATGATTTCCGGGATGGCCGTGCCGGACCAGGTGAAAACCCATTGGTCGCCCTGGCGGATATTTTGCACAAGATGCGGGCGCAGGGCGGCGATGCAGTGGCCGTCAGCGTGGCGGACAGACGGGTAAAGCAGGCCATTGCCGCCCGATGCCAGAAGGGTGCGGGCCAGCGCCTGCCCGGCGGGATAGGCAATGGCGGGCGAGGGATCAAGGGCGGTGGATTGCGGGTGCGCGGTGAGATCGTGAAACGGGGCGTTGAAGCCGGCGATCAGCTCGCGGTAGGCAGTGGTATTTTCAAAAATGCCGGTATTTTCAAGCTCGCGGGTTAAATGCCAGGCGACTTCGGCCTGTGCGGTTTGGGTGGCATTTTTGCCATAGGCGGCATACCAGGCCCCGCGTTCCGCGCCGTTAAACCGGTTGCCCTCTGCGTGGGTATAACAAAAGGCTGCGTTGACATAGCTCCAGCCATAACCATGGGCCGGGCTTAGCAGTTCGCTTGGCTCAACTCCTCCCGGAATGGAAAGGGGCGGTTGCAGCCGTGCCGATGTTAGTCCTTCGATTTCGGCAAGAAGATCCAGCTCGTCATCACTATCGGCAAGCGGGCTTAGGGCGGGTTCATCGATATAAGCGGTCGGAATCAGCCGAATGGTATGGTTGCTGGTAAAATCCCGGCTTTGCAGGTCGGCTGCGTTTATCAAACGCCACCCCGCAACGCATCAATATGCTGGCGGACCCGCATCATGGCGGGGATGCCGCCCTCCAGCATTATTTGAACCGGCGTTTTATTGTTAAAGCCCGGTCCTTTATTGGGGGTTTTGGGCCAGCCATAGGTCAGCGGGCCATTAAACAGCAAGCGTAACCCCTTAAACAGGCCGATCAACAGGCTGGCGCGGGTGACTTTGTCCTGGTCCAGTTTGCCATGAAAAATGCCAGCTTTCATGCGGCTCCAGGTCGCGGTGGGCACATCAAACAGGGCGGCGGCTTCGGTGTTGGTCAGGCCCCAGGCATCGGCCGTGCGCACAACAGCCTTGACCAGCACGGTAATTTTATCGCGCTCCGTGATCGGGCGGACAATGCCGGTTTCACCTTGGGCGGTATCAGGGGTAACGGGATAAAGCATTTTTCCCTCCATATGATAGAGTCGACCTTATCATATGATAAGAAAAATGCAAACTGTTTCGAGAAGATACAGGGGGTTGCCTATGAGCTGCGCCTTAAAATATCCTCAAGTGCGAGATCCAAAAGCGGCGTATCAGCGGCATTGTTTACCATGCGGGTGCGGACATTTTCGGCGGCGGGGACGATCTGGTCGCGCAGGGTTTCAAGCTCGGCCAGAACCAGTTTCGGGCTCAGCCCGATCTCTTTGCCAAATTGGCTCCAGTGATCTTCTGTCAGGGCATCGGGATTGCGTTCACCGCCAATCGGCATTGCCAGTTTGATGCGCTGTGCCTTGTAAAACCCCGCAAAGGCCTTGGCATTATTAACATCATAAAGCGGGGCGAGGAGGAGCGTGCCGTGCTGCCATCGCAAACTGTAATTTTTGGCATGGGCATCGGGATTGCCGATCAGATACTGAAAAATGGCACGGCGCAACAGCTCCCGCCGGTCATAGGCCGGGTCGTCGCTGTAGTGCAGCATGGCAAACAGCGTTTTCCAGCCCGGCCCACCATTGCGTTCATATTTCTGGTCGGGAAAGCATCCGGTCGCCTGGCAGAAATCCTCCTGATGCAGGCGGGTCAGATAGCGCGTGCCGGATTTCTCATGCAGGGCGCGGTCATACCGCGCGAGGAGCATAAAAGTTTGGTCTTCGGCCTGCA
This sequence comes from Thalassospira sp., assembly GCA_050299455.1. Lineage (GTDB taxonomy): Bacteria > Pseudomonadota > Alphaproteobacteria > Rhodospirillales > Thalassospiraceae > Thalassospira. The sequence goes on along the minus strand of JBNKVZ010000145.1, from coordinate 5,332 downwards.
GGATATGCGAGGGCGGGGCGGTAAGCCCAATGGCGCGGGCGACCTCCAGGCAGAAATGCTCCACCCGGATCGAGCCCGGCAGGCCGCGAATATCAGGCTTTAGGATGTGCGAGCTGGGGGTGCGGCCCAGCGGCAGGGCGATGTCATTTCCCACCTTTATCACTGCCGCCTTGTCATGCACACCGGCAAGCGTAAGGCGGATTTCGCCGGCATCATCGGCAAAAAGCGGGCGGGTTGGCAGGTCGCGAATATGTTGGGCCAGTTCGGCTTCAGACAGAACGCGATATTGAGGGGGGTAAGGATCATCATCGTCGGGGTTCGTGTCCGGCGCGATAAAGGAAATAGCGCCCGGACAATCCCTGCCTAACGCAAACAGCATTCCGAACGCGTCGTTTTCAGTAACGGATTTCCCGGTGTTGATAATATGTGCCAAGCGGCGGCGTGTTTGTTTGTTATCTGGCAGTAATCCGGCAAAAAATGGCCCGCATTGTGCGTCGGTGAACCAGAAATATTCATCATATATGGCCGGTATCGGAAGTGACAAGGACAGGGCGTGGCACTGGGGATCGCCAGCATGGTGGCGAGCAATGAAGTCGGCATGATAGCGGAACTTAAGACGTCCATCGGCGTCGGCCGACAGGTCACCAATTGCGGTGTCATACAAAAGAACGGCTGCAACGCGCGTCATATTACAGCCCCTCGTCTATATCCAGCAGGGTGGGGCCAGGCTGGGGGCCGATTGATTTTGGTCTGCGAAATGGTTGTTTTCGCGCGGAATGTCAAGATGGATGGGCGCGCCAAGCAGGACCAAAAGGTTGATCACCATATCCATAAGCGGTTGACTTGCGCCGGTTTCCAAAGATGACAGCCATTTGCGACTATGGCCGATCAATTGGGCAGCTTCGCTCTGAGTCAGGCCGCGCTTCTTACGCAAAATGCGCACGGCTTTTTGTAAATCTTCCGCATGTCGGATGATCATAATGACACCGATCGGTTTCATAATCTTACGGATTACGTATGTAACCAATCGGTGTCATTCAAGCTTCTTATTTAAATTTGCCACCGAACGGTGACATAAACATGCGTTTTACTGTGCGGTCCAGCCGCCATCAACCGACAGGGTCGTGCCCGTCATCTGGTCTGCGCCCGGCGAGCACAGGAAAACGGCTGTCTGGCCGATTTGCTCGGGCGTGACATAGGTTTTCGACGGATGCTTGTCTGATACCAGCTCGGTTGCTGCTTCCTCGACCGAGACATTGTCTTTCTCGGCCAGGGCCTTGATCTGTTTTTCGACCAGTTCGGTGCGGACCCAGCCCGGGCAAATCGCATTGGCTGTAATGCCGGTTTCAGCGGTTTCAAGCGCGACAACCTTGGTCAAGCCGACAATGCCGTGCTTGGCGGCAACATAGGCCGCCTTTTGCGGTGAGGCGACCAAACCATGTGCCGAGGCGGTATTGATGATGCGGCCCCAGTTTTGTTTTTTCATATGCGGCACGGCAAGGCGGGTGGTGTGATAGGCCGATGACAGGTTGATGGCCATGATGGCATTCCATTTTTCAACCGGGAAATCCTCGACCAGGGCGGTATATTGAATACCGGCATTATTGACCAGAATATCCACCCCGCCAAAATCGCTGGCGGCGGTTTTCATCATCTCTTCAATTTCATCGGGCTTGGAAAGGTCCGCCCCGCTATAAAGGGCTTTAACGCCAAAGTCGCTTTCAATGCCAAGACGGATCTTTTCGATTTCGTCGGCATCGCCAAAGCCGTTAAGCATGATATTGGCACCCTGCCCGGCAAGTGCCTTTGCCATCGCAAGGCCGATCCCGCTGGTCGAGCCGGTAACAAGTGCATGTTTGCCTTTTAGCATGGTGATTCTCCATTATCCGATGAGGGGGCGTTCGGTGGGTTTGTTATTATCAGGTAATCCGATCATGCCGCAGCGCAATCGTTCAGGCAAGAAATCACGCGCCGGTTGCGCGGGGTGAATTGATATTTCAATTCAATTTCCAGCACTCGCCAGCATTGCAGTGCAAAAGACAGATGCCCGACAAACCTGGTACATTCTGTGAGAGGGGGCAGATAAGGAAAGGCCGTTAACCACCAATGCCATATTTGCGCAATTTGTTGGCAATGGCGGTATGCGACAGGCCAAGCCGGGCCGCCAGTTTGCGCGAACTGGGATAATCGGGATAAAGCTGTTCAAGCAGGGTTTTTTCCAGCATATCCATCGCCTGACCGTGATTTTCACACATAAGTGCCTGTGCAACCACATCATTAGCACCGGAGCCCGTTGCCGGGTGGTCATTGGTGGCAGAAGGGGAATTGATGGTGCCCTCCGCCGGATTTTCCACCGCGTCATAACCCGAAGCCGGGCTGGTGGCTGATTGCAGGTCGGATGCGGTCAGGGTTTCGCCATCCAGCAGGGCGACGGCGCGAAACAGCGTGTTTTCCAGTTCGCGGACATTGCCTTTCCAGTCCCGGGTTAACAGCCATTGCAGGGCATCGCGCGCGATATGCGGGGTGGGCCGTTCGGTCTGGCGGGCGGTGCGGGTGATGAAATAATGCGCCAGCGCGTCAATATCCTCGCGCCGGTCGCGCAGCGGCGGCAAGGTGATGCCAAGAACATTGAGGCGGAAATAAAGATCCTCGCGAAACGTTCCATCATGTGACATGGCTTCAAGGTCGCGGTTGGTCGCGCTGATAATGCGCACATCGACAGATATTTCCTCGGTCCCGCCAACCCGGCGAAAGCGGCCATCTTGCAAAACCCGCAGTAATTTGGCCTGCAAATAGGGCGATAATTCGCCGATTTCATCCAAAAACAGGCTGCCGCCATCGGCCAGTTCCAACAGCCCCGGTTTGCCGCCGCGCCGTGCGCTGGTAAAGGCCCCGGCGGCATAACCAAACAATTCGCTTTCGGCCAGGCCTTCGGGCAGGGCGGCGCAGTTAAGGGCCAAAAAGGGCTGGTCGTGGCGTTTGCTGGCCCGGTGGCAGGCGCGGGCAAACAGTTCCTTGCCGGTGCCGGTTTCGCCTAAAATAAGCAGCGGCGCATCGACAATCGCCAAACGTTGGGCCTGGTTTTTTACCCGCGCCAGCGCACGGCTGTTGCCAATAATGTCGGCAAATTCGGTGTGATTGCGATCCTGAAGGGCGGTGATGACCCGGCCCAGCCGCGCCGCACGGTGAAAAATCAACACCCCGCCCCAAGGGGCGTTATCTTCGCGGGGGCCGACATCATGCACCGGGCTGCCATCCTCGACCTGGCCAATCGGTTCGACCTGCAACAGGTAGGTTTGCCCGCCCAGTGTTACCTCACGTTCGCTTTGCGAAAAGCCGTCCCGGCGCAGGCTTGCGATATCAGGTTCGGCTAAAATACTGGCAAGCGGCTGATCGCGCAGGGTTGTTTTGGATGTACCGGCAATTCTTTGTGCCGCCGGGTTAACCTGGGCAATCAGGCCGTTGGCATTAACCGCAATGACCGGGTCGCCCAGGGCGGCCAGGGTGGCGTGAAGCTGGGCGCGGCGGCGTTCGGTCGGTAAATGGTCAATCGGCTGCGCATTGTGAATGCCAGGGACCCGCATCAGGTTGCGCGCCAGGTCGGCAAAATCATCGGGGGCAAGGGCGGGAATGTCGGCATAGATATGGTGCGGGGTGACTTCAAACGCCCGAATATCCAGCCCGCGCGCCGTTAAGGTGTTTACAACGTCGCGGGTAATGCCAAGGCGGTTTTCGCCGGTGATTTCAAAGCGCATCCGTACACCTTAATTTACAGTGTAAACTATTATATACATATATAAGGCGCTGTTTTTGCGAAAGACAAGCATTTCTGCGGCGTGTGGCTTCGGGTGTGTAAACTTTACGATACAGGTGCAATTTGTAGAATATTGGTAAAGTGTTGAATTTAAACAAAAAGCTGAAACTGGCACGGCGGTTGCGTTGATGAGGGCAGAACAGTTTAAAAAACGGGAGTGCTTTTATGTCTGCCTCAAACAATCATAACCATCGTAATGCCAAAGCCGGTTTTGCCACCCGCGCCATTCATCATGGCTATAACCCGGCCATCCATAACGGCGCGCTGAACCAGCCGGTTTACATGAGCTCGACCTTCGCCTTTGATAGTGCCGAGCAAGGCGGCCGTCGTTTTGCCGGCGATGAAGGTGGCTATATTTATTCGCGCATTGGCAACCCGACCTTAAGTTTGCTGGAAGACCGCCTGGCGACCCTGGAAGGCGGCGAAACCGCGATTGCCACGGCCTCGGGCATGGGGGCGATTACCTCGGTTTTCTGGACGCTGATTTCCCCGGGCGACGAAGTGATTGTGGATCGCACGCTTTATGGCTGCACATTCGCTTATTTCCGACACGGCCTGGAACGCTTTGGGGTCAAACACACCCATGTGGATTTGTCAGACCCGAAAAATCTCGAAGCCGCAATTTCGGACAACACCAAGGTGGTTTATTTTGAAACCCCGGCCAACCCCAATATGCGCCTGGTCGATGTGCAGGCCATTGCCGACATTGCCCACAAGCACGGGGCCAAGGTGGTGGTCGATAACACCTATTGCACCCCTTACCTGCAGCGCCCGCTGGAAATGGGGGCGGATATTGTTGTGCATTCAGCCACCAAATATCTGGGTGGGCATGGCGATTTAATGGCCGGCGCCATCATTGGCACAGCCGAGGATTTGACCGACATTCGCCTGGTCGGGCTTAAGGATATGACGGGGGCGGTGCTCTCGCCGCAGGATGCCAATCTGGTGCTGCGCGGGTTGAAAACCCTGGAACTGCGCATGGAACGCCATTGCGACAATGCCGAAAAAATCGCCACCTTCCTTGAAGCACACCCGATGGTGGACAAGGTGTATTATCCCGGCCTTGAAAGCTTTGCCCAGCATGACCTTGCCAAAAAACAGATGGCGCGTTTTGGCGGCATGATCGCGTTCGAGCTGAAAGGCGGGATCGAGGCCGGCCGTAAAATGATGAACAGCCTGCAAATGATTGCCCGTGCCGTCAGCCTGGGCGATGCCGAAACCCTGATCCAGCATCCGGCCTCGATGACGCATTCCACCTATAGCCCCGAAGAACGCGCCGAATATCAGATCACCGATGGTTTGATCCGCATTTCCGCCGGGCTGGAAAGCATTGATGACATTCTGGCCGACCTTGAAAACGCGCTGGATGGTGGCTCGATGAAAATGGCCGCCGAATAACAATGTAACAACAGTGGCCATTCCCTGCGCAAGCTGTGCTTTTGCGGGGGATCGCCTGTTTTATTTGCGGCATATCAGGGTGTGTGCGCGGCCATGTCGCGGCCCTGCACGCCCCGCTTC
>JBNKVZ010000144.1:0-11580 GCA_050299455.1 Thalassospira sp. | reverse complement strand
CTTCCCTCGCCCGCGAAAGGCACTGGATCAACCCGGCCGATCAGGGTGTCGATGCCGCTTCACCAGGGCGCAAACCTGTGGACGACTGGACCCTCCTGCCCTGCTGGAAACCGGCCCCAATCGCCCCGGCGGCCCCAACACCTGGCACATGCTGGCTGATCCTTGACGATAATGGCCCGATAGCCAAGGCCACGGAACAAGCCTTGCAAGCGGCAGGATGCATCGTGCTCCGCATCACCGCCGGGCAGGACTATACCCGTCACCCGGACAGCTTTGAAATTAACCCCGCCGATGACACCCACTACACGCGCCTGTTTGACGACCTCAAGGCGGCGGGCCATCTGCCTGATGGCATCGTGCATTTCTGGTCTTTCGCCGCACCTGTGGCGGAAACGCCGCACCAGAAGTTTGAGCGCGCACAACAGGCCGGGTTTCATTGTTTAACCCGGTTGATCCGTTCGGCAATGAGACAAAACGGGCTGGAACAATTGAGCCTGCATGTCGCCACCCGGAAGCTCGCCGCCATGGGGCAAACGCCGGACCCGGACCTCGCACCGCTTCTTGGCCTGTTGAAAGTGGCTCCGCAGGAACGGCCGGGTCTAAAATGCGCCGCCCATGACCTCCCCCCCGATATGGAGGCCACTGCGGCCGCCACCGCACTGTTGGCGGAATTTGCAACACCGATCACTGCGCCGCTGGTGGCCCACCGAAACGGCCAGCGTTGGGTTGAGGATTATCAGCCTGTCCGCATTCCCAAACCTTCAATTTCACCGCCACAGGACGGCGGTACTTATCTGATAACAGGCGGGCTCGGGAATGTCGGCATGGCGATAGCCCGACATTTGGCACAGCGCACGGGCGTAGGGCTGGCTCTTCTTGGCCGGACCGACCTGCCCGACAACACCGCCGATGCGGATTTAAGCGCCGATGATCCACGTGCTGCCCGCCTCGCAAGGGTTGCAGAATTGCGCGCCGCGGGGGCCAGGGTTCTAACACTCACCGCCGATGTCGCAGACCCCGAGGCCCTGTCCGCTGCCTTCAAGCGGGCTGAAGAACAACTGGGCCCGATCCAGGGTGTGTTCCATTGTGCCGGCGCAATCGGCGAAGAAACCTTCTGCGAGATATCGCGTACTTCCGAACTCGAGGCAACCCAGCAGTTTCACGCCAAGGTATATGGCACCCGGGCACTAGAACAGGTGCTGGCAACGCGTGATACTGCTTTCTGCGTCCTGTTCTCGTCGCTGGCCTCGGTCCTTGGTGGGCTTGGTTTTGCCTCATACGCCGCCGCCAACCTGTTTCTTGATGCATTTGCCCAATCAAAGGCGGGGCAACCTAGCCCGCGCTGGCTCAGCATCAACTGGGACGCCTGGCGCACCGGTGATGTCAAAGCCGCCGTGGCGGGTTTCGGCGAAACCGTTAGCGAGTTTTATATGCTACCGGAAGAAGCGGCAGAGGTTTGCGACCGGTTGCTGGCATTGCCTGGCGTGCCACAAGCGGTGGTTTCCAGCGGCAACCTGCAGGCCCGCTTGAAACAATGGGTCACTCAGGACAACAAAAGTCCGACCATTACGCGCCACAAGCGCAAAGCCTTGAAATCCACCTATGTTGCGCCGCGCCATGCGACCGAAGAAGTTCTGGCCGAGATCTGGCAGGATCTTTTTGCCATCGACCAAATCGGTATCAATGATGACTTTTTCGAAATGGGCGGGCATTCGCTTCTGGCGACACAACTCAACGCAAGGATCTTCTCTCGATTGGGGGTGGAACTGTCGCTGGCGGCCGTTCTCGCGGCACGCACCATCGCCGAGCTTGCCGTGAAAATTGATAACAGCCGCGAAGGCCAGGCCGAAGATGACCTTATCAACGACATGTTGGACGACCTCTCGGACCTCGATCCCAAGGTGTTGGAACAGCTGCTGTCAGACACCCAAACCTGAGCAAGGGAGATCCCGATGAACGACGCTGCACAAAAGATCATGGCGCTTTCACCCCAGCAACGTGCACTCCTGCGCCAAAAGCTGGCGGCAAGAAAGGCGCAACAGGCTAACGCCGGGACCGGGGCCGATGCCGAAGACAACGGCACCGAACCCTTGTCCTTCGCCCAGGAACGCTGGATTTTTGGTGATCGCATGTCACCCGCTGACCCGGCACACGCTATCTTTGGCGCGCTGCGGTTAAAAGGCGACCTGTCAAAAACCGCGCTACAGGCCAGCCTTGACAGCATCCTCACCCGGCACGCGGTGCTGCGTTCGGCATTTGTCACCCGCGATGGCGAAACACGAGTGCATCTGCGCGAGGTATCGGACTTCCCGTTAAAACGGCTCGATCTGATGACCGACCATCCAGAAGCCGCGCTGGAAGACCGCGAGTTAATAATGCGACGCCACTACATAGCGGAGACCGAAACCGGGTTCGACCTGGCGCAGGATTTGCCCATTCGCGCCGTTCTGGTGCGGCTGGCACCGCAGATGCATATGCTCATGATCACCATGCATCACATCGTGTCCGATGGCTGGTCGCTGGGCATTTTCATGCAGGAATTCGCCCGCACCTATACCGCCGCCGCGCGCGGACAGGCACCAGACCTACCGCAGTTGGAAATATCCTATGCCGATTTCGCACGCCGCCAGCGCCGGGATCTGCTCGGCCCCAAGATGCAAAACGGTATGGATTACTGGCGTCAGCAACTTGCCGATCTGCCACCGCTGCTTGATCTACCGCCCGATCTGCCCGGTGGGGGGCTGGGCGCAGATGGCCAACGATGCCTTGACGGCGCCGCCTGCGAACGCGTGATCGATGCCACGCTAAAAGCCCGGCTGACCAAGGTCGGTCAATCCGCCGGGGCGTCATTGTTTGCAACGATGCTCACCGCCTATTTCACCCTGTTAATGCGGCTTACGCAGCAATTAGACCTGGTGGTCGGCACGCCAGTTTCGGGCCGGATGCGTCAGGACACCGAAGCGCTGATCGGCGTGTTCTTAAATACGCTCGCCCTTCGTGTCCAACTGGACCCGGCGATGCCGTTTCGCGACGCACTGGACCAGGTACAACAGACATTGTTGGGCGGGCTGGAACATCACGAGATTCCCTTCGACCACGTGGTACAGGGCATTGCCCCGGCACGCGGCCCCGGCGACCATGCCCTTTTCGAACTGATGTTCAATTTTACGCCCAGTCCGCCCCGCAGTCTCGACCTGCCCGGGCTGAGTGCGGCGTTCGAACAACCGCCAACCCAGCGATGCGAATTCTCCAACGTGTTATACGTCACCGAATGGGAAGGCGAACTGGAGTTACAACTAGCCTATCAGAAATCCCGATATTCCGCGCCGTTCATGGCGGCGATCCTGCGCGAATATGAAGCCGTACTGCAGCAGGTTGCCGAAAATCCGGGCATAGCACTGAATGCACTCGACCTTCGGGCGCTCGATGATACCTCAGACACGGAAATCCCGCTGGCGACGGAGATACAAATCCCGCTGACCCATAAAATTGCGGAGATGGCCAAGCAGCAACCACAGGCGCCGGCTGTAACATGGGCTGGTGGGACACTCGATTACCGCGCCTTTACCGAGGCAATGCAGGCGGTGTCCTGCAAATTGCAACGCCGCGGGGTCCAAGCAGGTTATGTAGTCGCCGTGATTGGGCCACGATGTCCCGGCTATATTGTTGCGATGGCAGCGGTGCTTGACGCTGGCGCGGTCCTTTTAACCCTGGCACCGGACCTGCCCAAGGACCGACAACGCACCATGCTCCGGGAAGCCAGGGCCTGCCACATCCTGCGTTGTGGAAATGATATGGACTGCCCCGAAAGCCTTCCCACAACGGATCTGCCCGAAAATGGCGTGATCGCGCTGCAGGAAACGGGCTATGAGAGCGGCGCACGCGCCGGAACCCAGGACCCGGCCTATGTCTTCTTCACATCCGGAAGCACCGGCACGCCCAAGGCCGTTTTGGGCACGGCAGGCGGGCTGGCGCATTTTCTGTCCTGGCAGCGCAAAACCTTTCAGGTCGGTCCCGGCGATCGGGCCGCGCAAATGACCGGCATGTCCTTTGATGTTGTTCTGCGCGACGTCTTTTTACCCCTTACCAGCGGCGCGGAACTCGTCCTGCCGGCCCCGTCATACGAGGCCGGCAGCGGACAGGCCGTGGGCTGGTTAAAGGCCGAGGGGATCACCCTTCTGCATTCGGTTCCCTCGGTGTTGCAATCATGGCTTTTGGGGGCAGAGACGCACGAAAAACTTCCCGCCCTTCGCTTGCTTTTCAGTGCCGGAGAGCCCTTGCAGGCGCAACTGGTACAGGATTGGCGCGCGCGGTTTTGTTCCACTACCCGCATCATCAATCTCTATGGTCCGACGGAAACCACACTGGCAAAATTCTGGCAGCCGGTGCCAAACCCGCCATATCCCGGCATACAGCCCGTCGGGCATGCCATACCCGATACGCAAGCGCTGGTATTCTCAAAGAACGGCAAAATCTGTGCCATTGGCGAACCCGGCGAAGTGGCAATCCGCACCCCCTTTCGCAGCCTGGGCTATGCCAATGCCCCGGATCAAACAGCGGCCTTTTTCCGCCGCAATCCGCTCACCGACGATGCCGATGACATCCTCTATTTTACGGGCGATTTAGGCTATATCCGGGCCGATGGAACCCTGCATCTTTTGGGACGTATGGATGACCAGATCAAGATCAATGGCATTCGCGTTGATCCGCGCGAGATTGCGGGCATCCTGCGCAAGTCGGAGGCCGTTGCCAATTGCGCCGTAATTGCACGCAAAACGCCAGAGGGCACGGTGATGCTGGCCGCCTATGCCGTGCCAAAACCCGGGGCCAAGACCAGCGTTCAAGATCTGCGCGACCATTTGCGCCGCCGCCTTCCCGCCGCACTCGTGCCCGGTGCAATCGCGCTAATCGAAACCTTGCCGTTAGGGCCAAATGGCAAGCTTGATCGCAAACGGTTACCAGAGATCGGAGCCCTTCCGCAAGACGATGCGCGCAAGGCGCAACCACCGCGCAGCGCGGCAGAATTGCAGATGTTGCAGATCTGGCAAACGCTCCTGAACCGGCGGGATTTTGGCGTCACCGACAATTTCTTTGACCTTGGCGGACATTCGCTGTTGTCCCTGCGTCTGCTCTTGATGATCGAACGCAAGATGGGCGTGAAGATCCCGCTGGCCGAATTGTTCAGATTGGCCACCATCGAGCATTTGGCCCAAGTGGCAAACAACAGCAGCGCTGATCCCTCTACGCTGGTGCCGCTCTGGCCGCATGACGGGCCGGGGGGCCTGTGCCTCGTCCATACCGGCGGTGGCGCGATTTGGAACTATCTGCCTCTGGTTCAAGCTTTGGCACCAGACTATCCGGTCCATGCCTTACAGGCGCGCGGGCTGCTTGACGGTCAGAAACCGCATAAGGACATTCCGACCATGGCGGCGGATTATCTGGCCGACCTGCGCCGCATTCAACCCGAAGGTCCCTATCGGCTGGCCGGGCATTCCTTTGGTGGCGTGGTGGCTTATGAAATGGCTTGCCTGTTGCGCGCGGCAGGTCAGGAAGTGACACAATTGATACTCTTCGATTCCAGTCTCTCGCGCCCGGATGACGCCTGGTTCGCAGCACAGCCAGAGCCCCATGCCACCGCCTGCGACCTGGCCAATGCGACCGAGGTCTTTGCCCGCTTCACCGGCAGTGACATGACAATGGACGAGGCAGCCCTGCGAAAGTTGCCCGTCGCAGCGCAGATCGACCTGGTGGCCAAGTCATTCACAGACTCTGGCACAGCCATGTTGCAGGGCGATGCCAGAACGATGGTCGCGGGATTGCTGGCGATTGCAAAGGCCCATCGCAGGGCGCGGCAATCCTATGTGCCGGGTCCCTGCGACGTCCCGATCATCCTGTTTCAGGCCGAAGGCAGCCCGGTTTCCGACTGGGCAAAGATCGCCGGACAGGAGATTGTTGTGATCCCGGCCCGTGGCGACCACGTCACCATGATGACCGAGGACAACGCCACCGCCTTGGCAGCGGCGTTGCGGTCAGTGCTGGCCTAGTCACCCAGCACTTCGCCCAGCAGTTGCCCCCGTGCGCCGGAAGGAAACTTGACCTGCATATAAGCCGCAATGGTTGTTGCAATGTCTATGGTTTGCACCCGGCGCGACACCACCTGGGGCTTCACCCCCGGGCCCATAAAGAATATGGGCACATGACGGTCGTACCTGTAGGGCGAACCATGCTGCGATACCCCTGCCATCGGGCTGGGATCCTTGGCGAACCAGCCGGGCTGGAATACCAGATAGAGATCGCCGGAGCGGGAAGGATTAAAACTGGCGGTTACCGCACGCCCAATCTGATCATCGGGAATGGCACCGGCGGCAATCCTGTCATGAGAGAAGGCATAGGCAATGCCGTCCATATGGCGAATGACATCGCCATAAAGCTTGGTCACCTGAGCCTTGTCCAACCCGGCCTTGGCAATTTTTTTGTTGTTTAAATAAACGTAAGGCGAGGAATATTGCGACAATGGCTTCTCAATGTTGTTATCCTTGAGCAACTTTTTAATTGCCGGATTCTCTTCGACCTTCCCGTAATCAAAAACATCGGCACTGGTCCGCATCCGGGCATTGGTATAGCCCGGCACTTCGGTCGCACCATGATCGGCCGTCAGCACCACCAATACGTTGTCCAGCCCGATGCGCGCATCCAGCCAGTCAAAGAAACCTGCCAGTTCCTTGTCGAGCCGCTTCAAATTGTCCTCCGCCTCAAGCGACGATGGACCAAAGGTATGACCAATATAGTCGGTAGAATTCAGTGAGATGGCAAGATAGTCGGGGATCTCGTCCATGCCGATCCCTTCACCCTCTATCATGGCCCGGGCGAAACTAAGGGTCAGCACATCCGCCGCCGGGCTGACCTCAATAAACCCCTGGTAGAGATCATAATCGGCATCACCATAATGATGATCGAACACGCGGGTCCAGTCCGGATAGTCCTTCTCCCACTCCTGATCGTCAAAATCCCGGAAAGTGTAAAGTGCGGGATCCAGCATAAGCGACCAGCTGGTATTGGCATAACCCTCCGCCAGTTTCCGGTCGGTCCATTTCTGAACCCAATCGGGATAGGCGTCGAGGTAAAAGGTGCTGGTAACGAAGGTTGAGTACGATGTGCTATACCAGAACGCGGTTCCGGCATGACCGGTGGCGCCAATGGCCGCGCGGTCCTTGGCTGCCACACCGAAAATCTTCGACTCAGCTCCGAGCGAAAGGCGGAATTCATCGCCGATGGTCGTTGACAGAATATCGCGCGGGGAACGTCCATCCTTGGGGTCAGACTTGGTACCATCCGGCTTAAGAATTGGGGCATCCTCGTCACGCGTGGCATAGTGAAAGGCATTGCTCACATCAATCGCGATCGTCTCGCCACCCCCCTGGTCGAACAGCCGGTTATCGCGGTAATTGTTAGCAACCATTCCATGCACCGACGGATCCGTACCGGTCGAGATGGTGGTATGACCAACCACTGTCTCGGTATTGGCATGACGGTGCTCTGCATCGATATACCAAACACCTTTTTTCATTAAACGGTTAAACCCGCCTTCGGTAAATCCTTCAGAAAAGCGATGGATCAGGTCGGCCCGCAATTGATCTACCGTGATCTGCAAAACAAGCGGCGGGCCCGACGGACGCCCCTGTGCATAAGCACTAAAGGGCAGGCAAAGCGCCAAGACCAGGTATAGTCCAATTCGTATCGTCATATTATTCTCCTGAAATTATATCCTTTTCCCTGCCCATCACGCATACAATGATGATGAGCCCCGGCTATGATCCAGTCTGATACGGTGTCTTCTTCGTCGTCGTTCCGGCCAAAATCGGCACAGTTGCACCCCGCCTCCCGCTTCGGGCTGGGCTATGTCGTGATCAAGGGCAAGGCCGGCAATCTCGCAAAGCCCTGCGAAATGTTCAAAGCCCTGGTTCCCATCTTCGTTACCGCCCTCTTAAGGCTCGGCAGACGGCTCGACTTTCCCGAGATGGTGCTTGCTGACCTGCGTAAATTTAGAAACCGGCCTCTCACCGTCACCATGACGTCTCAACCGGCAACGGAGAGAAGAAGGGGTGAAAGTCAGTTGCAAGGCACCTGGATGATTGTTGACAGATCGTAGCCCATGTCTGTGAAAATTTACTACTATAAATTGATATATTTTTACATACATGTATCAAAATTAGATATTCCGCAAGGCACGGCGGCTTCAGGTAACGTTTCTCTGCGAGCCCCCGAAACCGTTGCTACCCGAGCACACAGGCTCACGCAGTAGCCTTTGCAAATTATAGGGCCCATCACAATTAGATGAAGGATTGGGTCTGCTAAATCGAGGGTATTAAACCCGGATTCATCAAATACCGAGACCACAAAACGAGAAAGCCATCCGAAAAAATCATCTTCTTATCTTCAAGAGATACCACAGTATTAATGCGTTTATGGAACTCTATTATTTCTGTGTTTACCGATACAAACGGATCAGAGCTCGAACCAACATCTCATTAAAAATGAACGATGCATTACGAAGCGACGGCACGGTTATCAAAAATCTTCATGAGGATTTGATTACAGCAGGTAACATCATAATCATGATTTTGGCAGCTCACCTGACAGCGCACTCGATAATTGATAATCCAAAAACGAAATCACTCCACAAACCATAACAGCAAGCAGAAATAAACCACGTAACGACTTGCCCACGTAACTGCTGCACATTCAATGCATGAAGAGTTTTTTTAACTCTCAGTTCCTTGGAGAAAGTTGGATAGAAATCGCCCCCAGGCGACACTTTCTCCAAAAAAATCATCAATTATGTAAGACGCTCATCGAAGCGTCTTTTTTGTTTTTGGACGTAAACTCTCCCTCGTCGCTGGAGTAGCGGATGCAAAAAATCACACAACCGTACCTCGCGCGTCACTAGCCGGTACGACACGTTCATAAAGATATAAAACAAAAAAAAGATCACAAAAAATAACACCTATTTGGAAAATTTCTTCGCAAAACGCTCCCATTACAATCTTTAAAAATTGTCATCAGGTATACAACCATGAGCATGCACCTTCTGTACAACTTCGTAACTGCCGAAAATGCAAAGCTGGCAAAACAAAAAGAAGCTATTCGAAAATTTCTCGAAGACCAGAAGACCATACGCCTTTACCTCTCTGAAAATGATCAGAGCACTGCATTTCAAACGATCAGACAGCTTATAACCTATGGCTGGGGGGCCGAAGATCAACAGGTCGCGCTCGAAGTCATCTACGAAGATAAGGTAGGAAACGGTGAAAAAATTGCCCGCCATCTGCCTGATGTGAAACCAGATATTAAAGTCAGCAATAATGGTGATACTGTCATTGATGATGAATATAAGCTTGGCAAATCGGTAAAAATCGAATTTGTCACCAAAAAGAAATTTTCTGAAAGACCTAATCCAGGAAACCTCAAATTCGCCATCACAAGCACGGAAAAGCCCGCGGCGGATAAGCTGCTAAAGGACCTTAAAGTCGATGCCCTTCTCACCCTTCGCCCAACTTTGAGCGCAAGTAAATCGCAGCTACAACATAAAAACAAATCCTACGACCTGAGCACAGAGTTCTTTGCCAACCGCACAGAAGGTGCCTTAGAAACCATTACGGACAAAGAGCGCTTCCATTTTCAGTTCTTCTCGCCTTTCCAGGCCTTAAAACAAGAAGAGATCAAAGATGATCTGGAAAGAATCAAAGACGATGCCTTAAAAAAGTCGTGCCAAAACGTCTTGGACGAGGCCGAAAAGGATAATACCAAACTTCTTTGTATTGACGGCCTAGGCTTGGCCCCTTTTGGCGCCCCAAAAGCCAAAGAAAATGAGAATAACGAAGACAAGAAAAAACGTTTAAATAACACCATAAAAAAATACAAAGAGGCCTTGGCAAAGAACAGTTTAAAAAACTGGCCAAAGGATACCCAGGCCTGCGCAATCTCCAAACTTTTCAGCGCCTTGATTGAAAATGAAGACGGAGACGACACCTCACACTGCGTCGTATTTTTTGATCGCTTTAGCCAAGGCAACCTGTTTTATCGCTTACTTCAGGAACTCCCCTCCAGGTTATTTGCCGACTGTTCTAAAGAGTGGATCGGAGAAAAAGAGCCAGATGATAAAACAAAAAATGGCAAGGACAACGAGGATAAGGAGCCTGAAGACACAAGTTGGGATGAGCAGAAAGCACAAGCTTTTTTTGCCAGCGACACCTTCGAAAAAATCAGAAAAGCCGACTTGAAGGAAATAACAGACAAAGAGTTCAGCGTTAACATAAAAGACGAAAACGAGAACACATCTCAAATCGAGACCGCTCTCTGGGACAATATTGAAAGAAAATACAAAAAAACTCTAGAAAAAATTAATCAATTCATCCTAATTCATTCGAAAAACGGACAAACCAAAGAACAAAAAAAATTCAAAATTGTCTGTCTCGCCCTGCCCGATCTACCTATCGCCATGCAAGAGCATTTTCTTTTAAAATCAGACCTCTGCCCTATTGTTGAAAATCATGACCTATGCGCATTTATGCGCCAGTCAGGAGCCCCTTTCCATCAGCTTTCTAAAAGCACACGATTAACCTTTACGAAAACTCTTAGCGGCAGCAAGGATAGAAATCTGATCCCACTCCCTACTGTCAATTGGATGTTTGGCCCAAGACTAGAAAACAAGGACAAGTTTACAGGACACATCAAGGAATACGACCTGGATCAAAGTCATATCCGAAAAACTCACACCGAATCTCTCAATTTTTTACTCCCCAAAAGCTTTACAGAAAAATCGACAGCCGCAGAACAACGGGATCGTTTTCTCCATCAAGTTAATCAAGTCCTTAACAACGATCCAAATCAAGACGAAAAAGAATTCTTTGGTCTGTTGGCCAGGCACTACAAAAATAAGAAATATGACCGCCTGATCCCGGCATTGCTCCTGTGCGCATCACAGGTAAAACCGTCGGTATTTAATGAATTCAAACTCAATACTGAAGATAAAAACAAAGAATTCAACCTATTAAAACTCCATAAACTCCTAAACGAAAAACAGGAGGAAAATAAAAACCTGCGCCTATATCCTGACGTTATTAAAAGTGGAAATATCGTTGACTTCTGCCAAAACTTCATGCTGTCAGAAACCTTCGATATTTCGGAATCCTCTGTTGAATATGAGGACGAAAAAGAGAAAGAAAAGATCACCCTTAAAGGAAAAACAAGATCTTTTGGCTATGAAGACACAGATGTCCAAATCATCTTTGATGAGCATCTTGGGATATTACGGTCACATATGAGCTTCGGGCTGGAATCGGATGAAAAAAGTTCCGGCTTCACCGTTCCCGGTATTGATGCGTTAGTTACAACAGGAATTAAAGCCACCTACGTCACTACAGAATCCTACTTGCCCACTCAAGGTTATATCGAAGGCAGCTTTGATCTGGGTGTCAAAGGCACACTTAGCTTTAACTTCCCCATTGTTGAAAATAAATGGGTCACGACAGCCACTTTTAAAGATCAAGAAGTCAGCATTTCGAATATCACAGATCTGAC
>JBNKVZ010000143.1:0-11841 GCA_050299455.1 Thalassospira sp. | reverse complement strand
CTAAGATGATCGCCGCCTTGCGTGATTTTCCTGGCGACGGTTTATCTATCGGCGATGTCGGCTGCCGGATCATTACGGCCCGCCAAAGAAGGCGAGAAGGCCAAGGGTAAGTTCTAAATTCACCATTGCAGAGCCACAAGACCCCCTCCCTTTTTGTTCCCTGGTTGCTTATCATAGGGATTGTCGAGGGCGGATCAGAGTCGTGGGAATGGCGGCGGCAAATAGGTTTTGGCTGACTGGCATATCTGGGCGCAAAGGCCTTTGCCAAGTACAAGACTTGCGGGCACAAAGGGTGCTATCAGTCAAACCACGCACTCGATCCGCTATCGTTCTACCTTCGTGTTGAGAGTAACATGAGCCTATGAGACACAAACCAGAAAAGACCAATTCTCGCGCTTCAGGATCGCCCAGGACGAAGCCGGCCGAAGTTCGACTGGATGAACTGATGTCTGCGGCGGAAAAGCTGTTTCTTTCGCGCGGTGTTGAGGCAACGACGATAAACGAAATTGTCGAGGCTGCCGGTGTCGCCAAGGGCACCTTTTACCATTATTTCTCCTCAAAGAACGATATGCTGGTGGTGCTGGAGAAACGCTACACGGAACGCTTTCTGACCCGCGTGCAAAAGAAGATTGATGCCTGCCCGCCAGATGATTGGGAAGGGCGGCTTCGGGTATGGATTCAGGCGAATATCGAAATTTACGTAAAAACCTACCGCACGCACGATATCGTTTACACCAATCACCACCATCAAGACCGCTCTAACCATGCGAAAAGCGCGATGCTCGATCAATTGCTCGACATTATCGAGGGGGGCAGATTGGCCGGACTTTGGGCGCCCGCTCAGGCGAGGGTCGTCGCGTTGCTGATCTATTCCGGCGTTCATGGTGCGACCGATGATATCATCGCATCCCAAACCAAAGATTGTACGCCTTTTGCGCAAAGCGTGTCCGACGCCTGCCTGCGCATGCTACAGCCCCTTTAACAAGCTCCGAATAAGCTGATCTTGCTTAGTCGCAGGAATACCCTGCCTGGGGCTTTGCCCGTCGGAGGTTTTCCCGAAAAGCGGAGGGGGCGTCGTGTTTCCTTCGCAATCTGCACCGCTTTCGGTCAGCAACGATCTTCTCAACGCCCCCTTCAACATCATCCGGCAGTTGCAAGAAGGCGATGTTGAAAACCTCTGTCGCATACTTCTCCACCCATCATTGTATCTCTTCGGTACTGTCTCTGCGCTCTCTACCACCTCCAAAGATTGATCATCGCAGACACGCCCGGTGACCTGTTGCTGTGCGCCTCAACATCCTTCTGTTGACCGGAGGCATGTTGATGTTCAGCTCTTTCATTTATATTGACCGACCGTCGGTCAATGGAATATGTAATTCCTGTAATCAGAGGGCTCAAATGGTCATGCAAATATCTCGAAGGGCGGTCGCCGTTGCCGCCGTATATCTCGGAACGTTCATGGCAACGCTTGCGATCAGCATCGTGAGCGTCGCGCTTCCTGCGATCCAGTCGAGCCTGGACACCAGTCTGTCTGGCCTTCAATGGGTGGTGGGGGCCTATACTCTTTGTCTCTCGGCATTTATGTTGTCTGCAGGTCCTCTTGCTGACCGTTATGGACGCAAGCGCACATGGCTTATCGGTGTGGGCCTTTTTACCCTGGGGGCGGCCATTTGTGCGATGGCGGGCTCTCTGGCAATGCTGATTGCAGGGTGTGCGCTTCAGGGCCTTGCCGGCGCGCTTGTGATCCCCGGGGCGCTCTCCATCCTGACCCAGGCTTTTCCCGAGCCGGTGGAACGTGCCCATGTTATTGGTGGTTGGTCGTCATTCAACGCAATCTCGCTCATTCTTGGGCCGATGGTCGGCGGTTTGCTGGTCGACTACGCGGGGTGGCCAAGCATCTTTCTCGTCAACCTGCCTGTTGGCCTTATTGCGCTCGGCCTTGGGCTTTTCGGTATCGAAGAAAGCTCTCACCCGGACCATGCCGCCCTTGATCCGGCCGGGCAAATTCTCAGCATCGTCTTTCTTGGCGCATTGACGCTGTCATTGATTAATGCGGGACATTCGGGCTGGGGTGCTTCTGAAACAATCGTGCCGATGGTCATTTCCGCGCTGACGTTACTGGCATTTATCGCCGTTGAAATGCGGTCTTTACGGCCGGTTCTGCCCGTTGATCTTTTGCGTCAAAGGGCATTTGCATCGGCCAATTTCGCGTCATTTGTACTTGGCTTTTCGGGCTATACCAGCTTGTTTTTATTTTCTTTGTTTTTACAACAGGGACAAGGCTGGACAGCAACAGAGACGGGCTGGCGGATGGCCCCTGTCTTCACGGCAATGCTGGTTTCGTCGTCTTTCTTTGGCCGATTGGCACGACGGTTCGGGATAAACCGTTTGATGGTGGCTGGCTATAGTCTGCTTGGCGGGGCTATGTTGCTCATGGTCTCATTTACATCCGCGACCCCGTATCACATTGTTGCCCCCGTTTTTGCATTGCTCGGCATCGGGCTTGGCTTGGCGGTGCCCTCAACCGGGGCTGCCGCAATGGGAAGTGCGCCGCGCGAGCGGACAGGGGCGGCATCCGCAACGATGAACGCCCTGCGACAAGGCGGCATGACCATCGGCATTGCGCTGCTTGGAACCATCATGAGCATGCGGGCCGTGGCGTCGCTAGAGGCTGTTTTCGCGAAATCCGGTGTTATCGACAGTGCCGCGATCGCCACCGTCGCTGTTCAAAGGCATGAGATGCCCTCAAATCTCAAAATTGCGCCTGCGATTTTCCACGAAATGCTGGCAGATGCCTTCACACATGGCTTCTCCCTCGCTGTTGCGGTTGCCGGCGCATTAGGGCTTGCCGCTGCTATGGTGCTTGTCGTTTGGTCGCGTCGCACTCATTAACCGTCAGCTCTCAAATCGCCCACGCCGTCGCGCGTGCAAAGAGCGCCGAACGTTTCGGGGCTTATGTAAATTCTTGAGCACGGATTGATGGCAACCGAGTGCTTCCTGAAAAAGCCTTCGTGACATATAGATGAAAAGATGAAAGCAGAGCCGGTATCAAAGCCGGCGGCTTGAATAATGCTTGAACTCTAATCATGGTGTCCCAATGGCCGTTCCACAAAACAAGGACGACTTGCTCAAAGCGATTAACGGCAATTTTAACAAGCTTCGCAAGGAACTCGCGGATATTCCAGACAGCATGGTCAGGAACAAGGAGCTTGAAGGGCATGCCAAGGGCACAATGATGAGCGTTGCCGATCTGGTTGCTTATCTGGTGGGCTGGAACGAATTGGTTCTGAAATGGCTGGACCGGGATGAACAAGGCCTGGTAATCGACTTCCCTGAAACCGGGTTCAAATGGAATGAACTGGGTCGGCTCGCGCAGAAATTCTATCGTGACTATGAAACGATGCCATATGAACAGCTTCTAAGCCGTCTGGAAGCTGCCAAGGACCATATCGTTTCACGGATCGAGGCCCGCAATAATGACGAGCTTTATGGCCGTGTCTGGTATGGGAAATGGACCTTGGGACGCATGATCCAATTCAACACGTCCTCACCCTATGACAATGCACGGGGTCGGTTGCGCAAATGGAAAAAAGAATCGCGCCAGATTGTTCCCTGATCCGGTGATCACCTGTCGAGGTTGCGGGTAACGCGATTTGTATCAAGGAAAACAAAAATACCTTGCCGCGTGTCTGGTAGCGACAAAAGGCTGTAAATCCGGAGCAACTGGCGTTGCGATTTTTTCAGGGAAAATGGCGGAGAGGGTGGGATTCGAACCCACGGTACTATTGCTAGTACAACGGTTTTCGAGACCGCCCCGTTCGACCACTCCGGCACCTCTCCGCATGTGTGGTCTGGCGTTCGAGGCGGTGTTTAACGGTCTGTGCCTAAGAATGCAAGAGGGAAAAAACAAAACTTTCATTCTTGGGCTGAAAAACTGTGGTTTTGCGGGAGCGGTTGCGGCGTGGTTGCTGCGTGTTTGCGGGGGAGGCAGGGTGCATTTGAGGTGTGTTGGATGAATTTGTCGCATTTGACCGGGGGGATCTGCCCGGTTTTGTGGGTTTGAAAGGGGCGGTGCAGGGTTGCCATGCATGTATGGTGGGTGAATATGCCGGGGCTCGGGCCGCTTTGGAGTTGACAATTGCGGGGTAAAAAGGTAATTCACCCGTCTCTCGCAGCGGTCCGGTCTCAGTTAGCAGCGACACCGGGCTGCGCGTTTGCGTTTCCGAATTCTTTTTTCAGGAACTTTTAAAGATGTATGCAATCATCAAAACGGGTGGCAAGCAGTACAAGGTTGCCGCCAACGACGTTATCAAAGTCGAAAAGATCGCTGCCCAAGCTGGTGAAACCGTGACCCTGGATCAGGTTCTCATGGTTGCTGGCGACGGTGCGCCGAAGGTTGGTGCTCCGTTGGTCGCTGGTGCTTCTGTTGTTGCGGAAGTTCTGGAACAGGCCAAGGGCGACAAAGTGATCGTTTTCAAGAAAAAGCGCCGGCACAATTACCGTCGCAAAAATGGTCATCGCCAGAACCTGACCGTTCTGCGCATCACGGGCATCAACGCCTGATTTATCAGGTGGATGCAGTTTTAGGAGGGTTTCATGGCTCATAAAAAAGCTGGTGGTAGCTCCCGTAACGGTCGCGACTCCGAAGGTCGGCGCCTCGGCGTTAAGAAATTCGGCGGTCAGGCGGTTGTTGCAGGTAACATTCTCGTTCGTCAGCGCGGAACCAAGTTCCATGCCGGTGATAATGTTGGCGTTGCCAAAGACCACACTCTGTTTGCAACTGCTGGCGGCAGCGTCCAGTTCAAATCGGGTTTCAAGGGTCGCACCTTTGTAAGCGTCGTCCCGGCAGAGGCGTAAGCCTCCCGTTCCGGGCACAACGTGCCAAGAATTTGCAGGGGAGGAATGAGCAATCATTCCTCCCCTGTTTTATATGTTTCAGGCAAAATATTGCCATGCCCGCAGGCGGGCGAAAATGGGGACGGTCCCCAATTGAATGGATCCCAAAGGACTGGTTATGAAGTTTCTGGACGAAGCAAAGATTTATGTGCGAAGCGGTCGCGGCGGCGCCGGATCGGTCAGCTTCCGGCGGGAGAAGTTCGTTGAATATGGCGGCCCCGATGGCGGCGATGGTGGCCGGGGCGGCGATGTCATTCTTGAGGCGGAAGAAAACCTCAATACCCTGATCGATTTTCGTTATCAGCAGCATTTCAAGGCCGAAATCGGCATGCATGGCATGGGGCGCAACCGCACGGGCCGGGCCGGTAAATCCGTGATCATCAAGGTGCCGGTCGGAACGCAGATTCTGCAAGAAGACCGCGAGACCCTGATTGTTGATATGGTCGAACCGGGCCAGCAATATGTGCTGTGCCGCGGCGGCGATGGTGGCCGGGGGAACACGCATTTCAAATCATCGACCAACCAGGCCCCGCGCCGGGCCGAAGAAGGCTGGCCGAACGAAGAAATGTGGGTATGGCTGCGCCTGAAGCTGATTGCCGATGCCGGGCTGGTTGGCCTGCCCAATGCCGGTAAATCAACCTTCCTGGCGGCATCCTCCGCCGCGCGGCCCAAAATTGCCGATTATCCCTTTACCACCCTGCATCCGCAGCTTGGCGTGGTGAGCGTGGATGATGGCGAATTTGTGCTGGCCGATATTCCCGGTCTGATCGAGGGCGCATCGGACGGCAAGGGCATTGGCACGCGCTTTTTGGGCCATATCGAACGTTGCGAAGTTTTGCTGCATCTGATCGATTGCGCCGATGAAGACCCGGTTGGGACCTATCGCACCGTGCGCGAAGAGCTGGAAAATTATGGCGATGAAATGAGCGACAAGCCCGAAATCGTCGCCTTGTCCAAGGCCGACCAGCTTTTGCCGGAAATGGTTGAGGAACAGCGCGAGATTTTGGAAAAGGGCATTGGCAAGCCGGTTTTTGTGGTGTCGGGGGCGACCCAGCAGGGCGTGACCGATATTCACCGCAAACTGCGCGAGCATATCCTTGAGCAACGCCGGCGCCGGGCCGCAGAAAACCAGGATGATGAGGGATATCAGCCTTGAGCCTTGCCGATGCAAAACGATTGATTATCAAGGTTGGCTCGGCCTTGCTGGTGGATGAAACCACCGGCAAGCTGCGCCGCGCCTGGCTGGAAGCCCTGGCCGACGATATTGCCGCCTTGCGCGAACGCGGGACCGAGGTCCTGATCGTTTCCAGCGGGGCGATTGCAATGGGCCGGCGCATTTTGGGCCTGGATCATCGTACCATCAGCCTGGCCGATAAACAGGCCGCTGCCGCCACCGGGCAAATTTCGCTGTCGCAAGTGTGGCAGGAGGCCCTGCATCGCAATGGCCTGGTAATGGCCCAGGTGTTGGTGACACTGGAAGACATGGAAGCACGCCGCCGGTATTTGAATGCGCGCGGTACGTTAAATGCCTTGTTGTCGCGCGGCGCGGTGCCGTTGATTAATGAAAATGATACCGTGGCAACGGCCGAAATTCGTTTTGGCGATAATGACCGGCTGGCCGCCAAGGTCGCGCATATGATTTCGGCCGATATGCTGGTGTTGCTGTCCGATATTGACGGGCTATATACCGCCGATCCACGCAAAAACCCCGATGCCGAACTGATCCCAGAAGTGGGCGAACTGACCCCGGAAATTATGGAAATGGCCGGTGCTGCGCCGACCATGTATAGCTCTGGCGGGATGGTGACGAAACTTCAGGCTGCGGAAATTGCCATGAAGGCA
The DNA here is from genome assembly GCA_050299455.1 of Thalassospira sp. Taxonomy (GTDB): domain Bacteria; phylum Pseudomonadota; class Alphaproteobacteria; order Rhodospirillales; family Thalassospiraceae; genus Thalassospira. The sequence goes on along the minus strand of JBNKVZ010000143.1, from coordinate 5,103 downwards.
GGCTGCCGCATGATGATTGCCCGGGGCACGATTTATCATCCGCTCAAGGCTCAGCTTGAGGGCGGGTTGCATACCCTGTTTAAACCATCCGAAACGCCGCTGGCGGCACGTCGCCACTGGATTGCGACATCATTGTCGGCACGCGGCGCGATTGTGATTGATGCCGGGGCGGAGCGTGCGTTGCGGGCGGGTAAAAACCTGCTTGGCCCAGGCATTGTTTCCTTGCAAGGCAGTTTCAAACAGGGCGATGCCGTGCGGGTTCTCTCCGCAGAGGGGGTTGAAATTGCCCGTGGTATTTCGGCCTATTCTGCCGAGGAAACACGGCAATTAATTGGGCATAACAGCCACGATATCGAACCGATTTTGGGCTTTAGCCGGGGCAATGCCATCATTCATTCTGATGATTTGGTGTTGGCCGGGCTGTAAAACTGCCTTTTGACACACCACTGAAATGTTAAATGCCGCGCGGTGATTTGCGCGGCATTTTTGTTTTCACAGGTGTTTTGACCGTTTTGGTTATTCTGCTGCGATGACGGTTTGAGTGCTGGCGATGGTGGCAAAAATATCGCTCAGCATGGTCAGTTCTGCCTGGTGCAGTTGATCCGCCGACAGGACGGATGCCGGGCCTTCGGCATTTTCCGCGCCGGTAATGGCGCCGGGCAGGGGCAGGTCGCGGGTGGGGGCGGCATCGCTGACCACGGTGACGCCATAGCCCATTTCATGTCGGGCACGGACGTTGCTCAATCTTTGTATTGGGGAAGTGTAGTAAATTAAGTTGAGGCTATCGGAGGTGCGAAATAATGGTGTATCTGGAAAGTATCAGATGAGTGCTGTCTTGAGTGATTTGTTTCTCTCATACCTGCTTCTCCCGGCAAGGCTGATGATACAAGCAACTCTCCCGGTGCTGCCATTTGCAATTCCTGAAATCGCTTTTTGATCAACTTCTGAACATTCTCAATCGCATGATCAGTATTCCCGTCGAGTACATATGCAAGCATCCCCCCATGCTTAACACGTTTTGCATACTGTCCTCGGACAAAGCGAAGCATGCCATGAGATATATACTCAGATGTTAAGGCCCGCGTTTTTCCGTCCGTTGATTTTACATTCAAGCGCTTGCATTCGAGGCAGAAGTATATGTCTTCGCGGGGTATCAAGGGCAAAAACGCTATATCCATCCTACCTTGATCTTCGTCCGCTGCCGGGTCAAGCTCTGCCATTTGTATATGAATTTGGAGCGGTAATTCGCCAACAGTGCGATGTTGTTGAAGCAGGTGATACAATTTCTCTGTGGTCGGGTCTTCGAGGGCATCGGACGTAAGGGGGGCCATATCCTTCCATGCAGAGACGACTAGCTCAAGAATATCGGGGACAAGTGATTCGATCAGGTCTCCCCAATCCTCAGGCGAGCCAATCAACTTCATGCCAGCCCCTTTTCCGTAGAAGGCATCAGAAGAAAGCCCGCAATTTCGTCAGCGTCGTTCAATGCAGAAGTTTTAGTCCAATAACGCAAGGCTAACGGTTTAACTATGTACAATCGGTTTTTGTCGAACACCATGATACCTCTTACTGGGTCAATGGTTCTCATTTTGCGGGGGATAGCGTTCCGTACACGATCCAAGGCTTGCAGAATATTTTTTTCCAATTCTGCTATCGGTTTGTCTATTGAGGATTGATCCGATTTTTCCAAAATGGACAAGCCAACCCCAAGAGAATCTGAACGCAGAATCGCTCCACGAACCGCACTAGATGATCGTTTTGCCCACTTGTTTAGCATCTCGCAGAGTAGGTCTTTATAAGCGTTCTGTTCATTTGATGAGGCGTGTTTAACCGTCGGAACAGGCATTTTGTTCTGCGAGGGCTGAATACTTGGAATGAGAACATTTGCAGTGTCTGCAATCAGTATTCTTTCAAGAGGCTGTATGCTAAAATAGTCATAGATAAGCGGCTCAATCGCTGCGCTTGCTTCTTCAACAGCGTTTTGGCGCTGCATAAAATCGGTTTCAGCTCGGCGGGTAGCCTGGTCGATGATAGATGCAACCTTGTCAACGATAGCTAAGCTCCGTTTCGGATTTGAAGTTTGCTTAGGCAACGGAAAAGGAAGCCTCATAAGCTCATTTACCTGCACCTCTTCGTGGAACATCGACCATTTATGAGATGTATGGAATGCAAAATACCGAGCAAGAGGTGTCCGAAGATACGCAGCTAAGAACATCAATAAATTGCGATCTGTTTTGGGGCCTTGAACACCAACGCTACGTTGAAAACTGACGTCAAAGTCAGCATAAGCGATCCTTTTAAAGCCCTTAGTTATAATTACATGCGGTGCCTCAAATATTGCCGTATTTTGAATTCTTCTTCTGACATCGATTTGCGATGATGGAAGAGTGTCACAATCTCTTGGAACAACGAACAAATCAATTGCAGACGATGTTGCAGGAAGAAATCTCCGACTTGGAAGGTTTAGTGACCTGCGCGTGCTTTCTGGGTCGTTGTTACCAAAGGGCTGGAACCCCTCTGCCATGTACCAAGGTTTGTCACTATTTTTGTCACGGTAATTTTGCACGTGGTTGCGAATTCTAGGAAATAGCGACAACCGATTGATTAGGCGCCGATCACGTTCAGACCCCCAGAATGTTTGCGTCCAAAGCTGGGGCCCATCTATTGTTTTCAGATCGGCCTCTAGTTCAGTTAATGCGATGTCATGCCGATCTAGTGGCGATACAGGAATTATTTCCGCTTGAGTCGTGATCCAATCTGCCTTGGGCGCCCAGTAAGCAATACGGTGATTCAGGTTGTCAGGTTTTGAACTCCTATATTTTACAACGATGGCAGGGTGTCGCGCCTCGTTGAACAAGAATTTCCTCAAGTCAGCTAAATTTAGTATTTGATCAATCGTATGCTCTTTTATCCAATTGTTTTGAAATTCCTTTGCTTTGTTCCCATGGTTGGTCAAAACCCCATGCGGCAGCACAAGGCAAAGATGCCCTTTGTCTGAAACGTGCGTGGCTGCTTTCCAAACAAAAGCAGTTGCGATTTGGTTGTCCGGAATAGGCCGTTGATGCTCTTTGCACCAATCTGCGGCAGGTGTGCCTTTTTTGGCAATACTCCCCCAAGGTGGATTGCCGATTACTAGATCAATGTCTTCAAATGTTCCCTTTAATTTATCCCAAATTGAAGGGTCTTCAAAAAAATCCCCACACCTAATGTTGCCGTCAGTAATTACATTTTCGTTCACCGCTTGGATAACGAGATGTGGCAAGGCTCGGCCCTTTTTTTGCAACTTTCGAATGTCTCTTGGAGCCAGTTGGTCAAGGTAAGCCAAATACAAGCTGAATGCCGTAATACGGCAAGCAGTGGGATTAATATCCACACCGAACAAGCTGTTCTGCATGAGCTTGATAAGTTCTTTAGCTCGTTGATCATTGCGAGCATTAGGATTGGCTTGACGCCATTCCTCAGCAATACGGTTAAACAGACCGACGAGAAAGATTCCCGATCCACAGGCCGGGTCGAGAAATTTCTTTCCGATCAATGTTCTCGTGTCTTGAAGGGCCATATCCAAGACAATTTCGGCTAGAAAACGCGGGGTATAAAAAGCACCTTTTTGCTGATCTTCATCCTTTAAAAAATGCTCATAAATAGCGCTAATCGTCTCAATTGGAATGAAACGGAAATCATATGGCCAGAACGACAACTGACCTTCGTTCACACTTGTGCCATGGAAAAAGTCACTCAAAATCTGAATGTGCCTTTGGGTGATTTTCCGCGATTCAGCTTCCAGTTCATCGCTAAACAGATCTCCATTGAAGTCCTCTCCAAGCTTCTCAAAGAGCTTATAGAGTGCAGTCTTGGCATCCCGAACAGGCTGAATACTCAGAATATCCCGAAGATGTTGGTGCTCAGAGTATCCTAGTTCAACTAGATAATTTTCTCCTATAACGTGTCTATCAAACAGGTAACAGGTGAAAACTAATCTGCATAACAATGCATCCAGTACGCTTGACGAAATTCGAGTTTGAGTATTTTCGCCAAGCAGCTTGCGTGCGTCGCGCAAATTATCGAGCAAATCATGATCGACGCGGTGGTCAGGGTTGAACGACGGGGCGTTCTGCCTGAAGAAATCTCCTGTTTCCACAGAAAGAAGAAATTCTTGCAGGGTATCTGAAACCCTATCGAGCGTCTTGACTAGGGACGGTGGCGTTCTTTGTATTTCACCGCGAGGAACTGGGCGGGACATGCCTGAGTGAACTTGCACCTCTTTCTCAGATACAAGAACGAGGATCGGCGCACCGCCATGGTTCCAAAACTGTCTATGGAGCCTAAGTACGGTTTCCGTTTCAATTTCGTCAACAAGCTTAAAATAGATAAGTGGTGTGTTGTCGGCGCAGATGATTCCGTCCAACTCCAAAAGCTCAAAAGCATGTCGTAAGACATGCGCTTGGCGAACTGATTTGTTTAGATCATCCGTTCCACAGAAAAAATTCGGCCTACTATTGCGGTCAATGCCGAAATCATTCTCCCATGTTTTTGAAGCAGTCGCCGTCATTTAGGCACCCTCTGACCTCTGGAGGTCAAGTTGCCATCACATGAAGCAAGCTGATAAGCCCATTTCGAGGATAGTTTAACAGCGATAATATGGTATCCTTGTTGTTTGAGGAATACAATATCACGATAAATCGTTGGTATTGAAACGCCGAGTTTGTGGGCTAGGGTATCGGAAGAATAGATACCAGACTTAACAAGTTCCAAAAGCTCTTTGTGCCTCTTAGAAATTGCTAAAGATCGGTCATATCTCAATTGAACCTCCGAAAGATCGAATCTGTCAATATATGACAGACTTGGTTGGAGGTGCCTATCAAGAGTAATTATGTAGACTGCGAGTCAGATAAGGTCATTCCCAGTAGTGAAGCGGCAAAGTGTTTCGTCGGATTGACCGGAGAGACGTTTCGATTGATGCAGGAACTCACAAGTCGGGCACATCAGGGGGAGGTGTCACGACTATTTTCAGTCGATCAGGGTTTGTGTGCTGGCGATGGTGGCAAAAATATCGCTCAGCATGGTCAGTTCTGCCTGGTGCAGTTGATCCGCCGACAGGACGGA
>JBNKVZ010000142.1:0-11868 GCA_050299455.1 Thalassospira sp. | reverse complement strand
CGGTGCCAGTATGAATCTTGGCCCCGTGATCGACTTTTCCGATGCCATGATCTTCGCCATGCCCCTGCCCAACGTGGTTGGACTTTATTTCCTGATGCCCATCGTCAAACGCGAAGCCATCCAAAATTGGCAAAAAATCGACCGCGGCGAGATCAAAAAGATCAAGTGATCGTACATTCCCACACAGGATAAATTTTCATTCCGGCGTCTGGCAAAGATGCCGGAATTTCAATTTTTCAATGTTCTTACGACACAACCGGCGGGCTTTGCACATAGGCCAGCAGCAATTTTGCAACGGCAACGAAGCTATCCATATGGGCACGTTCATGCCCATGCGAGGCATCCAGCCCAAAACAGATCAGCGACGCACGGGTGTCGTATCCGGCCTCAAGGGCGGAGGCCACGTCGCTGCGATAAAATTTGAAAACATCGCGGGAATGGTCGATGTCGCCGGCCTTGCACAAATCAATCAAATGGCGGTTCAAACGCCGGTCAAACGGGCCGGACATATCCATCATGGCAATGGTCACACCATATTCGCAGGTATTTTGCCCCGGCGCATGGGTGCCATTATCCACCGCCACCAATTCACCAACATCCCCATCAAGCACATGCGCCCCGCCCAGGCCAACTTCCTCGGCAATGGTAAAGATCACCCGGCAATTAACCGGCAGCGCAATTTCGTTTTCCATCACCGCCTTGATCATCGCCAAAACCGAGGCCACCCCGGCCTTGTCATCAAGATGGCGCGAAACGACAAACCCGCTATCGGTGAATTCGGTATTGGTATCAATGGCAATCAAATCGCCAACATTCACCCCGGCTGCCATCACATCTTTGCCATTGGCAACACGTTCATCCAGGCGGACTTCGACCTGCGCCCATGCCACCGGCTGACTATCAATCTCGGCATTATAGGTATGGCCCGATGCCTTGTTGGGCACAATCGTGCCGCGCCATTTTTTGCCGTCATCGCCATAAACCGTGACCCGCGCGCCTTCGGCAAAGCGCGATGACCAATGCCCGACCGACATGATCGCCAGGCGGCCATTATCCTTGATTTCCTTTACTATCGCGCCCAGCGTATCCAAATGTACGGCCACCGCACGATCCGGTGTTTTGCGTTCACCGGGCAACAGGGCGCGAATGGCCCCACGCCGGGTAAGGTCAAACGCAACACCCAGCCTGTCCAGTTCGGCACATACAAAGGCGACAATCTCGTCGGTCATCCCCGTTGGGCTGTGAATCTCCAGCATCCGGGCCAGAATGGCCGCCAGATAATCGCGATCAATTTGCGGGGCAGACATGGATACTCCTGTCAATCATAAGCCGGGCAGATCCCCGGTTTTCTCAATGTTTGGTAATAATGGCCGATAAAGCCTGCAATTCCGGGCTCAGGGGTTGATCCGGTGGCACATCGTTGCTGCCAACCCGTAGGAACCGGCGCTCTACCACTGCTTCCTGTTCTTCCATCAAACGCTGGGCGGCACACATATGCTGATAAATCATCGCTCGCGCGGTTTCGCCGTCGCCATTTTGCAAGGCTTCAATCAGGCGCAATTGATAATTGCGGCCCACTTCGCGCAGTTCGGTGTTGGGTTGCTCGTAAATCTTTTTGCACACCGTCAAATTCATCAACAGATCAATCATGAAGCGACAAACAAAGGCCAGCAATGGATTGGGGCAGATATCCACCAGAACCAGATGAAATTCCAGTTCCTTGATCCGCTGACGACGTGCTTCTTCGATGCTGGCGGGCTGGCGGGCATACCAGGTCATTTTTTCTTCCAGCCGAACGAAGTCATCCTCGCTCATATGGCCAATGCAGGCGGCCGCCATTTCGGGTTCCAGCAAAATGCGCAATTCGTAAATGTCGCGGATCGATAAATCCTTGAAAAAGAAATAATTGCCCAGCAATTCCACCGCGCGCTGTTCGGGCACGCTGTCAATAAAGGCGCCGCCCCCCGGCCCGGTCCGCGTCGCAATCAGGCCCTGCGTTTCGAGCGATTTTAAGGCCTCGCGCACGGTGCCCTTCGATGCGCCGAGCAGCGATATCAGCTCGGCCTCCTGCGGCAGGCGTGATCCCGGTCGCAAGCGTTTCTGGGCGATATAATCCTTTATCGCCTCGCTGATCGCTTCGGGGCGTTTGCGGTCCCGCTTGCGCGTTTTATCCAGCGCATCCTGCCGGGATTTGGGAATTATCGGTCGGTCGGTCATTCACGCTCCATATGCCGCTAGTGCGACCTGTATGCTGCCCCATTCAGGCAAATCAATTTTGCGGGTCGGTCTGTCTTATGTCATCGCGCCAAGCGGGTGAAAACAGGCCGCGGCATGATTATCCATTCCAAAGTCGGCTTCGGGTACTTTTTTTCGGCAATCATCCTGCGCATATGGACAGCGCGGGGCAAAGGCACAACCCGGCGGCGGTGCCATCGGGTCGGGCAGTTCGGCCGTCGCTTCCTCGCCCTGAAGGCCGCGCTTGCCTGGCACCGGCGCACTATTTAGCAACAACCGGGTATAGGGATGGCGCGGTTCTACAAACAGGGCCTTACCCGCCGCCTGTTCCACCACCCGGCCAAAATACATCACCGCCACCCGGTCACTTACCGCTTCGACCACCGACAAATCATGGCTGATAAAAATATAGGTCAGGCCGAAACGCGCCTTTAAATCATCCAGCAGGTTTAAAACCTGTGCCTGCACCGACACATCAAGGGCGGATACCGGTTCATCAAGCACGATAATTTCCGGCTCTGCCGCCAGGGCGCGTGCAATGCCAATGCGCTGCGCCTGCCCGCCGGAAAATTCATGCGGGTAACGGTCGAGAAATTCCGGGCGCAAATTAACGCAATCCATCAATTCTTTTAACCGGTCCTCCAATGCCTTGCCCGACAGATTGCGCAAATAGCGCAATGGCGCGCTTAAGGTCTCGCGGATCAATTTACGCGGGTTCAGCGAACTGATCGGGTCCTGAAACACATATTGAATACGGCGCGACAGCGCATGCCGGTCCTGCGCCAGCAAATCATTTAGCTGCTGACCCGCAAGCTGAATATCGCCGTCACTGGGCCGGTCCAGCCCCACCAGCATCCGTGCCAGGGTGGATTTACCACAGCCGGATTCCCCGACAATGCCCAGCGTTTCGCCCTTGCGCACCGCAATATCCACCCCGCGCACGGCGTAAACCGATGGCTTTTTGCCCATAAACAAGGTGCGCCCACCGCCAAATATCCGCACCAGATCACGGGTTTGCAAAACAATATCAGGCATCGCCACCCCCTATCGGTTTAATGCAGCGCACGGCGTGGCCGCTGCCAAGATTATCAAAGGTAATCGCTGCGGCCCGGCAGGCCTCTTCGGCGCGGTCACAACGATCGGCAAAGGCACAGCCCACCGGCAAATTATTGACCGCCGGGGGCAGGCCGGGGATGGCGGCAATCTCGCGGGCGGTTTCGCCCAAACGTGGCACACACTCAATCAGGCGTTTGGTATAGGGATGGGCCGGGTTTTCCAAAACCTGCTGCGTTGTGCCCATTTCCACAATCTGCCCGGCATACATCACGGCAACCCGGTCGCAAATTTCCGAAACCACGCCAAAATCATGGGTGATGAACAAAACCGATGTGCCATGCTGTTCGCGCAAATTATTCATCAGTTTCAAAATTTGCGCCTGCACCGTCACATCCAGCGCGGTGGTTGGTTCATCGGCAATGATCAGTTCGGGTTCATTTGCCAGCGCCATGGCAATACCCACCCGCTGGCGCATCCCGCCCGATAATTGATGCGGGTAACTATCCGCCCGCTTTTCCGGGTTGGGAATACGCACCATCCGCAACAGCTCCACGGCCTTTTTCCAGGCCTCCCGGTAGCTGACACGGTTATGGGCACGAATTGCCTCGACCAACTGGTCGCCCACTGAAAATAACGGATGCAGGGTTGAAAGCGGATCCTGAAACACATAGGCCGCCCGCCCGCCGCGAATGGTGCGAATTTCATGCTCGTGCATATCAAACACATCACGCCCATCCAGCATCACCCGGCCCCCGGCAATGGTGCCGGGTGGGGATGCTACCAATCCTAACAGGGACAATGCGGTAACCGACTTGCCAGAGCCGGATTCCCCGACCAGACCAACACATTCATTGCGCCCGACATGGAAGGAAACCCCGCCAACCGCCTTGTAAACATCATCCCCCAGGACAAATTCGGTGCGTAAATCCTCGACCGACAAAATGGCATCGCTTTTCGCATCCCGGCGATCATGGGCCAGCGCCAAATCACGATCCGTCTGGCCCGCCGGCGCCACCTGCCCCGCCCAGCCCTTACGGTCAATCCGGGTTACCGGGGCCGGACGTGCCAACGCACCCGATTTCAAACGCGGGTCCAGAATGTCGCGAATACCATCGCCCAGCAAATTGATGCTCATGACCAGCAAAAAGATCATGCCGCCGGGAATGGCCGATAAATGCAGGGCGGTGGTAATCAGCTTGCGCCCCTCGCCCAGCATGGAGCCAAGGTCCGCCTGGGGCGGCTGTGCGCCCAGCCCCAAAAAGCTGAGGCCCGCTGTTTCCAAAATCATCCAGCCCACCGTGGTGGACATGGTAATGACGATCACCGGCATCACATTGGGCAAAATCTCGCTCAGCAAAATACGAATATGCCCCTTGCCCGACAAACGGGCAGCATCAACAAATTCGCGGTGCGCAATGCCCACCGTTACGCCGCGAATGTTACGGGCAAAAAACGGAATATTGACCACGGCAATGGCATAAAGCGCATTCATCAACCCCGGCCCCAGGGCGGCAACAATTGCCAAGGCCAGCAAAATATAGGGAAAGGCCATGACCATATCGATGCCGCGCATCAAGACATTATCGGTGCGCCCGCCGAAATAGCCGGAAATAATGCCAATGGCAGAGCCAAAAAACGCGGCAAATAACGAGGCCGAAATGCCCACCGCCAGGCTCACCCGGGTGCCCCATAACAGGCGCGATAACAAATCACGTCCCAAATGGTCCGTTCCTAGGAAATGCCCCTCCGTTAAGGGTGGTAACAGCCGGTTGGCCGGGTCGGTCACATCGGGGTTCACCAGTGGCAACCACGGGGTTATCAAAGCCAGCAGGATAACACCGGCAAAAATCACCGCCCCCATCAGGGCCAGATGATTACGTGCCAGCAGTTTCAGGGCCGATGGCCGCGCCGAATGTTTACGGGGTTTTGCCGCGATGGTCGCGGAGGATGCCGGGTTACTCATGCCTTGACCCTCGGATCGATCAGATGTTGCAACACATCGGCAAACAAATTGAACAGCACATAGCTTGCCGCCACAATCACAACGCCGCCTTGCACCAGTAAAATGTCGCGGGTTGCAATGGCCGTCACCAGCATCCGGCCAATGCCGGGCCACTGAAACACGGTTTCAATATAAACCGCCCCGCCCAGCACAAAGCCGGCCTGAACCCCAATCACCGGGATCACATTAACCAATGCCGCCTTGAAAGCATGACGGTAAATCACCCGCCTTTCATCCAGGCCCTTGGCGCGGGCCGTGCGAATATAATCCTGGCGTAAAACTTCCAGCATGTTGGAGCGGGTCAATCGCGCAATCACCCCGGTTGCCACCACCGCCAGCGTGACCGACGGCATGATCAAATGACGCAACAAATCGGGCAAATCGCCGCCGCCATAAATGGCATACATGCCGCTTACCGGCAGCCAGCGCAGATTGACCGCAAACAGCAACATCATCATCAGGCCTAGCCAGAAGGACGGCACGGAAATGCCAATCAGCACCACAAAGGTCAGGGTTTTATCCACCCAGCCATATTGCCGCACCGCCGATACCACCCCGGTCAGCAAGCCAAAAACCGTACATAAGACCAGGGATGCCCCGGCCAATATCAATGTTGCGCCAAACCGTTCCAGGATTTCATCGAGAACCGGACGGTTCAAACTGTAAGACCGGCCAAAATCGCCATGCAGCATATTGGTCAGCCAAATCCAGTATTGACTGAACAGGGATTTATCCAGGCCCAGATCCGCGCGTAATTTAGCAATATTATCGGGCGTGGCATAGGAACCAAGAATGGCCAGGGCCGGGTCGCCGGGGATCAGGGACATGATCAGGAAAACAATCACGGTCAGACCCAGCAAAACCGGCACCATCAATACCAGTCGGCGCAAAATATAGACGTGCATGACAGGGCTCGTCGGTATGAGTACGGGAAAAAAGCCAGGTGCAAACAAAAGGTCGCATTTGCACCCGGCGTCAGATCAAATGGCCCATCACATCAGGCCATGCGGAACAAAGCACCTATTCCTTGCTGACATCCTTTAACAGCAGGAAGAAGGACGGTTGCAGTTTGAACCCCTTTACCGCCGCACTGGTCACGGCATTCTGTTTCCAGTTGGCAATAAAGGCCCAGGGCGCATCGTCATGCACAATCTGTTGCATTTCACGATACAGCTTTGCCCGTTCATTCTGATCGGTTGATGTCCGGGCCTTTTCCAGCAATTCATCCACTTTGGGGTTGGAATAATAACCGGAATTAAAACCGCCCTTATCCGGCCAGGCATCGGTGCGCAGGGCGAGGTAAGGCAGGGTATCGGGGTCGTTGGTCATCCAGGCCATTTCGGCCATGTCTGCCTTGCCTTCAAGCCCCGGGTTCACCTTGCCGAGGAAGGTATTCCATTCATAGGTTTCGATTTTAACCTTTAGGCCAACCTTCGCCAGATCCGCCTGAATGGCAGCGCCCATCGGGATCGGGTCCAGCATGCCAGATCCGCCTTCTGTCACGTAAAAGGTCACTTCCTTGCCCGCTGCCCCGGCTTCGTCGATCAGCTTTTTCGCCTTTTCAACATCGTAGGGATAAGGTTGCAGGCTATCATCATAGGCCCAGGCAAAGGCAGGCGGTGTTGGCCCGGCGGCAATATCGGCCGTGCCCTGCAACACATTCTCCACCAGCGCCTTTTTGTTAATGGCGTAATTGATCGCCTGACGCACGCGCTTGTCCTTGAACGGACCGTCCTTGGTATTCAAAATCAGGAACCACAAATGCGGCCCGGCCTGCTGATAAACCGTGAAGTTATCATCGGCTTCAAGCTGGCCCAGGCTGTCTGGCGGCACCTCGACCATCAGGTCAATACCACCAGCCATCAATTCAGCAATGCGGGTATTGGCATCGGTAATCGGGCGGAACACAACGGCATCAAGTTTCGGGGCCCCATCCCAATAATCGTCATTGCGGGTGACAACCACCTTGGAATTGCTTTCCCATTCCTCAAACTTGAACGGTCCGGTGCCGACCGGATGACGGCCAAAATCCTTGCCATATTTTTTAACCGCCGTTGGCGAAACCATCAGGCCGGTCGGATAAGCCAGGTTTGACAGGAACGGTGCATAGGGTTCCTTAAGGGTGAATTTGACCGTCAGGTCATCCACCACGTCAATTTTGTCAATCGAGCTAAAGAAAAAGGCCAGCGGAAACGGCCCGGTATCATGCTGCGGGTGTTTTTCATCAAGCATGCGGTCAAAATTGTATTTCACCGCTTCGGCATTAAACGGCGTGCCATCGTGGAAGGTGACGCCTTCGCGCAGCTTAAAGATATAAACCTTGCCATCGTCCGAAATGGTCCAGCTTTTGGCAAGGTCGGGTTCGACCTCTAGCGTGCCATCCTTATAGCGCACCAGACCATCATACATATTGACCAGAATGCGGAAATCATTCACCGCCGTATCGGCGGCCGGATCAAGCGATTTGGGTTCGGCAATCTGCCCGACCAGCAGAACGCCCGGCGGTGTCTGTGCCTCAGCCATCCCGGCTGAGAATGCTGAAACTGTCAGGGTCGCTGCGATCAGCGCCCCTTTAAACAGGCTTTTCATTCAAGCCTCCCTGTTATTAAGCCTCTCGATCTGGGTCGGATCACAATCCGAACCTTGCGGCAGCAACCGGTTATTATTTTATCGAACGTTTCCACATCAAAGGCCGTGACCAGCCTCTATGGTTGTTGCGGTTGCAATGTCTATTTATAATGATAAATTGACGTTGGGCAATTATTTATCATTATAAATTTAACCATCCCGGATTGCAGCCCCACTGACCTGGCAGGAAAAATGACCTATTCTCTGATCGCGAAAGACCCGAAAACCAAGGCTCTCGGGCTGGTGACGGCGACGGGCAATCTTGCGGTTGGTGGCTTCGTCCCGCATTTGCGTGCCGGAATTGGCGCCATTGCCACACAGGGCTATTCCACCAATTACTGGTATGGCATTAACGGCCTAAACCACCTGCAAGCGGGGGAAGAGGCCGAGTCCGTGGTCAAGAAACTGACCGACGCCGATAAGGGCCGTGCCTATCGGCAAATGCTGTTGCTGGATGCCAATGGCAATGGTGCCGCCTGGACCGGGTCCGCCAACAGCGCCCATCATGATCACATCATCGCCCATAATCTGGTTGCGGGCGGTAACATTCTGGCCAATGAAACCGTCATTCCCGCGATGAAAAGCGGTTATGAACAGGCCCTTGAAAATGGTTGCTCTTTTGCGCTTGCGCTGCTTCACGCGCTTGAAGCCGCCTTTAACGCCGGTGGGGATCAACGCGGCACCAGTTCGGCCACCATCCAAATTGTCACACCCAACCAGCTCCCGCTGGATCTGCGGGTAGACGATCATTCAAACCCGATTGCGGAGCTAAAACGCCTTTATGATATAACCCAGAAAGCTGACTATCAGTCCTTTTTCGTCCGCCTGCCCACACCTGACCATCCGCACCAGCATTGATCATTATTGATCACAATGTTTTCCATCCTAATTTTCGGAGGCCCCATGCCGGGACACCTTGTTTATGACCGCCTGGAACAGGCCGCCCAATTTTCCCGACCCGGCCCCGGTGTCACCCGCCTGTTTTTAAGTGCCGAACACAAACAGGTTGCCGCCCTAATTTGCGACTGGATGCAGCAGGCCGGGCTGGAACCCGAAATTGATGCCGCTGGCAATATTGTGGGGCGTGACGAAAAGGCGCGCAACGGTGCCCCCACCCTGATCATGGGGTCGCATCAGGATAGTGTGGTTTCCGGCGGCAAATATGACGGCATGTTGGGGGTTTCCCTGCCCATTGCGGTCATCGAAGATCTTCATAACCGCAACATCGACCTGCCCTTTGGCATCGAAATTGTTGCCTTTGGGGACGAGGAAGGAACGCGTTTTCAATCCACCCTTGTTGGTTCCCGCGCGCTGGCAGGCACCTTTGACCCGGCCGCCCTTGATGCCACGGATGATCAAGGTATTTCGGTGCGAAGCGCCCTAAAGGAATTTGGCTGCGACCCGGAAAATATCCCGGCCCTGAAACGGTCACGCCAAAATACACTCGGCTTTCTAGAGGTCCATATCGAACAGGGCCCGGTATTGGAGGCACAAAACCTGCCCGTCGGCATTGTTACAGCATTAACCGGCATTGAACGCCATCGCGTGCTGATAAAGGGCAAGGCCAGCCATGCGGGAACCACCCCGATGGATAAACGCCACGATGCCCTGTTGGCAGCGGCGGATATTGTTCACAAGGTCAATCAGGTTTGCTGCGAAACCGACGGCATGGTCGGCGTTGTCGGCAAGCTGGAAGTATCGCCCAATGCAGTTAATGTAATCCCCGATAGCGTTGATCTGACGATTGAATTGCGCGCCCCCGAACGGGCCGTGCGGGTCATTGGGCGCGGGGCGATTTTATCGGCCTTGGGGAATATTGCCCAAAACCGCGCCGTAGCGATCAGTGCCGATCAAACCTACGAGGCCGAGGGTGTGCCCTGTGCCAACTGGATGATGAATGGGCTGGAAGCCGCGATAACCGAAAACAATATTCGCCCCCTGCGCCTGTTTAGCGGGGCGGGGCATGATGGCCTGGCCATGCACGATTTATGCGACATCGGCATGTTGTTCGTGCGCTGCAAAGACGGCTTAAGCCACCATCCCAACGAAGCCATCACCGCCGAGGATGCCGGTATCGCCGCGAAAGTACTGGCGACCTATTTGCAAAATCTGGCGCAATTCTGCCCGAAACTGGCGGGATGAAAATACCGTTTTTCAAATGCATATTTCGCCCCAACACAGCCATGCCTTTGCAGAATGCCTGAAATATGCGATTTTGGGCGTACGAAGGCGGACAAATATGATATGACCCGCCCCAAGAGAGAGATGATTCCCCGCATTCCATAAATAAAGACCCGACGATATGAGTGATCAATCGCGCCGTTCCGAATTGTTGATGCCTGCTGGCTCTTTGGAAAAGCTAAAAATTGCCGTGCTGTATGGCGCGGATGCCGTTTATATGGGCACGCCGGATCTGTCATTGCGGGTCAAAAGCCAGATGTCGCTCGACGACGTGGTGGAAGGCATCGGATTTGCCCATCAGCATGGGGTGCGGGTTTACCTGACGCTGAACCTGTTTTCGCACAACAAGGACATTTCCAAACTGCCGGAATATGTTGAAACCGTGCGTAAGGTACAGCCGGACGGGTTGATTGTCGCCGATCCCGGCGTTTTCATGTTTGTGCGCGAACAAGCACCGGAAATTCCGTTGCATGTGTCCACCCAGGCCAATGTCTGTTCGTGGCAAAGCGTCAAATTCTGGCAAAGCATTGGTGCGAAACTGGTGGTGCTGGGGCGTGAAGTTTCCTACGAGGAACTGACCGAAATTCGCGAAAAATGCCAAGACATCAAGATCGAGGCCTTTGTGCATGGCTCCATGTGCATGACCTATTCCGGCCGCTGCCTGTTATCCAACTTCATGGCTGAACGCGGGGCCAATCAGGGCGCGTGCGCCAATAGCTGCCGCTGGAAATACAAAGTCCATATGAAGCTGAAGGACGGCACAGTCAAGGAACTGAACCTGACCGAAGAAAACATGGAAATGTTTGATTTCTTCCTCGAAGAAGAAATGCGCCCCGGCGAATTGATGGAAATTCAGGAAGACGAACGCGGGTCTTACATCCTCAATTCGCGCGATCTGTGCATCATGCCGAAACTGGAAGATTACCTGAAAATCGGTGTCGATAGCCTGAAGGTCGAAGGGCGTGGCAAAAGCCCCTATTATGCCGGGCTTGTCGCACGCGCCTATCGCATGGCGATTGATGACTGGTATGACGACCCCGAAAACTGGTCAGCCGAACCCTATATGAAGGAACTGGCAACCATTCCCAACCGGGGCTATACCCTGGCCTTTCATGAAGGCCGGCTGACCAATTACGCACATGGTTATGACAGCTCCAGCAACGTCTCGGACTGGGAATTTGCCGGTCTGATCGAACGGGTAGAAGACGACGCCTTTGTCATTTCCGTCAAAAACCGCCTTCTGGCTGGTGATGTGCTGGAAATTGTCCCGCCCAAGGGCCGCAAGACCATTTTCATCCGCATGTATGAATTTATCGACGCCAATAGCGGCAAGGTTGGCGAGGCCGTTCATGCCGGGGCCAAACCGATGGTCCGCATTCCGTTTTCGCTGCTCGAACAGGAAGACCCGGAATATCTGCGCACCGCCTTCCCACCGCTAACCATCATCCGCAAGGAAAAGGCCCTCACGCCGGATGAATGGGAACGCATGAAGCTGGACCAGGAAGGCCACAAAATTGAAATGGGCAAAGGCAACCCGGAACGCTACGACGCGAAACGCGATGCCCTGCAAACCGCCCTTGATGACCGCCAGAAAGACCGCAGCTTCCGCACCCCGCGTGTGGGAACCCAGGGCTGTTGTGGCCGGGGCTGCAATGGCTGTCTGATTTTCTGGCACGACCCGCAATACGCCAAAGCCCGCGAAATCCTTGCCAAACGCAAACAGGGCGAAATGCTGGAACGCGATGGCAAGACGGTGGCGGCGGAGT
>JBNKVZ010000141.1:0-11907 GCA_050299455.1 Thalassospira sp. | reverse complement strand
CCATTCGCGGGGTGATGATGATGGAGCTTTCAACCCGCAACGTGAAGGCCCTGGTGGCATCATTGCGCAAAACCCTGGGCTTTCGCGCCCTTCACACCACCAATGGTGAATGGGATTTGATCGCCGAGGTTGAAGTGGGCAGCCTGCCGGAATTTAACCGCATCGTTACCCATATCCGCAGCATGGACGGCATTGCCAAAACCGAAACCTATTTGTTTTTGGGGCCTGCTTAACAGGAAACATCTACCTAATTAATCCCAAGGCAAAGATTTGTAAAACTCACAAATATTAGAGAAACAGACTTCAAAATCAGGAAGCTCACCAATTTCCAATGCCAGAGAAGGCCAATCGGCGCACGCTCTTTTAGCGATTTCAGGGTTATCCAATGAAGCACTGTCAGGAAAAATTTCCCGTGCGCGACACTTGCACAACAGAACTTCCAACAGCTCCTGTTTTTCAGGAATGGTAAATTTGAATCGCAAAATCAACAAATTCAAATCATAAACATCCTGACGACGATTACGCTTGCGAACAACCTGTTGCAGCAAAGCCCTTATTTTCTCGGCGATAATATCGTTGAGAGAATAGGCGTTGATTTCCGTCTCAAACTCTTCGCTTAAACGAACAACCTGAATCGCTCCGATAGGCTCGTTAAAACTAATATCAACACTTAAAACATCAACCGATTTACCCGTATGAAATCGCTTTTCCTGAGCCGATCCGCGCAAGGCATAACCTACTTTAATTTCCAATGCCGGAAACATTGCAGACAGCAAGCCGCCTGAATTGGGACGAACCCGAAGTGACTGTACCCGACACATTAAGGCAGGATACCCAATATCCGCCGCCGCACGTGGAAAAGCATCATCAAGCTCCTGCCGGATGACTGCTGGCAATCCAATATCGGGTTGAAGATCGGTTGTAAAATCAACATCACTGGTGCTCCGAATACTTCGATATACAACGCCCATCAATATTCCACCCTTAAGATAGACGTGATCACCAATGGATGGCGTTTTCCCAAAAGCAGTCAGTAGAACTTCTGTGGCCTGACGCTCCAAATGCGCAACCGGATCAGCACGTACCCGGTCAACCCAAGCTGCAATATCGACAATCAGCGCATCATGGTCCGACATTGATAGAAATCATCCATTTTTCTGAAAATTCCCCGGTATATTCCGTCGTCGGATCCAGCATTCTGCTTCCACCACGCTGCGCAAATTCCAACCATTTATCAATCCGCCGATCAGAAATGCCAAGTTTTTCTTCCAGAAGATAACCCGCGCGAACCTTCACAATCGCCTTTGACGATTCAGATACGGCTTCGATCACTTCGTTTAAGTAAGTCCGAGCAAATGATTGCCATATCTCAAAGACATGAGACATGCCTCCACACAACATCGGATCTTCCAGCATGTCGCAAAATACCTGCCCGATAGTCCCAACTCTTACCGATGTCCCCCTTACACGTCGACAAGGCCCCGGGTAGGCCGTTGTTTTTACATGCAGCTTGCGACCACGCACCTCTACTGGATGACGTATCCTTTTGATTTTGGGTAACTCGATATTTTTGTATGCGTCACCTGCCTGATGTATTTCGGCCAAGTCACGGGCATAAATTTCAACAACCCGAGTTTCAAAAATAGATTTTGCGGGCTGTGTTAAATGCAAAAATTCCGGACGACGGTTGGTAAGACCATAACGCTGCATGGCAGAAAGATGAGAAACATAACAAAAAGGATCGAGCAAACAGGCAACATCTTCTGCCGCGCCATCTGTTACCGTGCGTACACGCCAAGAGCGCCCATAATCTCTGTCCCGAGCAAGAAGAGAAGCTTCTTTCAAAGCATTCGTTACAGAAAAAAGGACACGAAAAGTCGGGTACTCACCGCGCAGATAGCGCGCCCGTTTGCGTTGGTAAACATCAACAATTTTTAGAAAAATAGCGTAATCAGAAGACACACATTGTTGTTGGTCTTCAAGGTCTTGGGCGACGATGCCCGCTAGTTGAGAGAGTTTGACGTTTCTGGATAATGACATTAGCTGTTCAGACATAAATGTCGTTATCTCCCATGGTATATGTATATAATGTCCTTAGGACATTATATACATATACCATTATTACAAATTCGCAACATCAAAATATCTATTGACAAAATCACCATTAACGCTATCGTTTGTCCTTAGGACAAACGATAGCGTTAATGGTTATAAAATTACCGGTTCAACTCACCCGTCATCTGGTCCAATCCTTCAAGAGTTAAAGGATACATCCGCCCTTCCATCATCTTATGCAAAAGCTGGATCGACGGGGTATAATGCCACCATTTTTCCGGTTGTGGATTGATCCAGGCAGCATGTTGAAAATGATCCAGCAAACGCTGCATCCAGACCTGCCCGGCCTCAGCATTCCAGTGTTCGACCGAGCCACCGGGATAGGTGATTTCATAGGGGCTCATGGTGGCGTCACCGACGAAAACCAGTTTGTAATCGCTGGAATAGGTATTGATTACATCAAGGGTGGAAATCTGCTCGCTCCGGCGGCGGGCATTGTCTTTCCACAGCCCTTCATAGGGGCAGTTGTGGAAATAATAATATTCCAGATGTTTGAACTCGGTTTTGACCGCCGAAAACAGTTCTTCACACACGCGGATATAATCATCCATCGACCCGCCAATATCAAACAGCATCAACACCTTAACCGCATTGTGTCGTTCGGGGCGCATTTGCACATCCAGCCAGCCCTGCCGGGCAGTTGAGCGGATGGTGCCCGCCAAATCAAGTTCGTCCGCCGCGCCGGTGCGCGCCCATTTGCGGAGTTTGCGCAAGGCAACCTTGATGTTGCGCGTACCTATTTGAACGCTGTCATCCAGGTTTTTAAATTCGCGCTTGTCCCACACCTTAACCGCACGGCGATGGCGCGATTTATCCTGACCGATGCGCACCCCTTCGGGATTATAACCATAGGCCCCAAAGGGCGATGTACCCGCCGTGCCGATCCATTTATTACCGCCCTGATGGCGCTTTTGCTGTTCTTCCAGGCGCTGCTTTAAGGTCTCCATCAGCTTGTCCCAGCCGCCCAGCGACTGGATTTGCGCCTTTTCTTCCTCGCTTAAATATTTCTCGGCCAGCTTGCGCAACCATTCCTCGGGGATTTCCGCCGAAGTTTCATCCCCCGCATCCGCCAGACTGGCAAGCCCCTTGAAATGCGCGCCAAACACCTGATCAAACTTATCAAGGTTGCGTTCATCCTTCACCAGCGACGCCCGGGAAAGATAATAAAAATCCTCAACCGAATACCCGGCGACACCCTTCTCCACCGCCTCCAGCAGCGTCAGATATTCCCGCAGGGAAACGGGAATTCGGGCTTCTTTCAGCTTATAGAAAAAGCCGGTGAACATGATCAGCGCCCTTCACGCCGCGCCATGAAGGCCAGGCGTTCAAACAGATGCACATCCTGTTCGTTTTTCAAAAGGGCACCATGAAGGGGTGGCACCGATGATTTGGCATCTTTGGCGCGCAGGGCTTCAGCCGGGAGGTCTTCGGCCATGAGAAGTTTCAGCCAGTCCAGCAATTCGGAGGTTGAGGGTTTTTTCTTAAGCCCGGCGACATCGCGCATGTCGTAAAAGAGGTTCAGGGCCTCGCTGACCAGGCGTTTCTGGATATTGGGGAAATGCACATCGACGATTTGCGCCATCGTTTCGGCATCGGGAAAGCGGATATAATGGAAGAAACAGCGCCGTAAAAAGGCGTCGGGCAGTTCCTTTTCATTGTTCGAGGTAATAATCACAATCGGCCGGTTGGCGGCTTTGACCATCTTTTGCGTTTCGTAAACGTAAAATTCCATCCGGTCGAGTTCCTGAAGCAAATCGTTGGGGAACTCGATATCCGCCTTGTCAATTTCATCGATCAGCAAAACCGGCGCGTCATCAGCCTCGAACGCTTCCCACAATTTGCCTTTGACGATGTAATTGGCAATGTCATGCACCCGTTCGTCGCCCAGCTGGCTGTCGCGCAGGCGGGAAACGGCATCATATTCATACAGGCCCTGCTGGGCGCGGGTGGTGGATTTGATTGACCAGGTGATCAGCTTTTTGCCCAGCGATTTGGCAATTTCCTCGGCCAACACGGTTTTGCCCGTGCCCGGTTCACCCTTGACCAAAAGCGGACGCTGCAAAGTAATGGCTGCATTGACCGCAACCATCAGATCCTCGGTCGCAACGTAATTTTCCGTGCCCTGAAACTTCATATCGTTCTGCCCTGCAACATAAGTTGACGTTTACGTTAACCTAAGATGTCTGCCGCTTTGGGGCAAGGAGACAATTAACAACTTCTAAAATGAAACTTCACTTATAAAGACTAATAGCTCCGAGGAGGACGCCCAAAAAACCAAGAACTACACCGATCAAAGTTAATTCAGCAGGAATTCTAACGGCAGGATCTGGCGCACTCAGATACCACAATAAACTCCCACAAAGCCCAACTGATTTGATATCAAAGTCAAGCTCTCCCCCTTTTAGAACTCCAAGTTTAGTCCTGATGTCATAAGGCATAAAAATAGCATCTTGAGAATCATGACCTAAAATCACAACTTTCAGAGATTTTTGATTATTGTTATTTGTAATTTCCACAATCCTATAACGATCAATTTTTCCGCGATAGCGATCGTTGAGCCTAACAAGTAAACGCCCCCCATCCATGCGGGACAGCCCTCTAACCGGTAGCTTTGCCATTATCATCCCCTTCTTCTTTTATCACAGCCACAAATATCAGTTTTATCAGACACTTTATCGTTAACTTGACATCAAAGCCATAACAACAGAGCCTTCTTTCGCCCTTGCCCTACCTGTTAGATAAGTTATTTAGATACAACACGTTATTGTAAAAAAGGATTTGGCTATGAAAATTGATTTGAGCGGCAAAAAAGCCCTGGTGACGGGGTCAACCGGCGGCATTGGTTATGCCATTGCAGCAGGCCTTGCCAAGGCCGGGGCCGAGGTGATTATCAATGGCCGCAAGGATGACAAAACAAGCCAGGCAGTTGAAAAGCTGAAATCCGAGCAGCCGGACGCGACCATTCACGGTGTTGCCGCCGATCTGGGCACGGTGGAAGGGTGCGACAAGCTGATCAAGGCGGTGCCGCATCTGGATATTCTGGTCAATAATGTGGGTATTTTTGGCCCGCAGGACTTTTTTGACACCCCCGATAGCGACTGGCAGAACTTTATGGATGTCAATGTGATGTCCGGCGTGCGGTTATCGCGTGCCTATTTGCCGGGCATGGAAAAGCAGGGCTGGGGCCGGGTTGTGTTCCTGTCATCGGAATCCGCGATCAATATTCCCGCCGACATGATCCATTATGGTGTGACCAAAACCGCCTATCTGGCACTGTCCCGCGGGCTTGCCAAGCGCATGGCCGGCACGGGCGTAACGGTGAATGCCGTTCTGCCGGGGCCGACCCTGTCAGAGGGTGTTGCGAACATGCTGTCGGGCGAAGTGGAAAAAACCGGCAAGGACATTGAAGATGTTGCCAAGGATTTCATCATGAAAGCGCGGCCAACCTCGATCATTCAGCGTGCCGCCCATGTTGATGAAGTTGCCAATATGGTGGTGTATGTCGCATCGCCCCTGGCATCGGCCACGACGGGGGCCGCCCTGCGTGTTGATGGCGGCGTTGTGGACAGCATCGCTTAACAAAGCCATCTTTTCACAAGCCCCAAAAAATTGCCCCCGTTGTGCTGTGGCGGCACAACGGGGGCGTTTGTCGCCCGGAGATGCGGGGCGCGAGGGAGCGCGAAAAACCGCCTATCCCCGACCGACAAAAGTTGTGGATTGATAAGCAACCCGCACCGCCCGACGGCGGGGAAAGGCACTGCTGACATAGCGATGCACGGCCACCAGCATGTCTTTGCGCCACGGCGCATCGGGGAACATTGCCAGCTCGGCACGCACCATTGCGATGGTTTTCAAGCGATGGACCGGTTCGATAAAATCGGTGCATCCGTGATACAAAACCTGATTGTGCAGCAATTCACCCAGAATGGTTTCGCTATCGCCTTCCCAGTCAATGCCGGAGCGGCCAGCATAATCCGCCGGATCGCCATCTTGATGAACATATTTGGCATTCCGGCCAAGGAAACAGCCGATTTGCAACAGGCCATCGCCCCACAATTCCGGCATTTCGGTTGCCAATTCACGCACGGCCTGGGCGGTTGTCATGGCATGGGTAACATCCAGCCAATTCACATTGGTGCCAATCGGCATGTTGGTGCGATACATGACACTTTCATCAAAATGGCGCACCTGCCAAACGGCGGCCTCCATCAGGGCATGATAACACGATAACGGGTCCCCGGCAGACTTGCGAACCCGCGACAGAACCCGGGCCACTGGCAGCCCCAAAAAGTCATCCCGGTGTGCCGGTTCGTGCCCCACATGATCGTCCCAATCCTTGCGCACGACATGGAAGGCGCGAAATTCGGGGATCAAATCTTCGCGGGTGACGGTGCATAAATGCCGGGTTAACGGCAAAATCAGGCTTTCAAGCACGTCATCGCCCAAAGCATCAATCAACGGGGAAACCTTGGACACGTAAATCACCGAATGTCCAAACCCGGCATAATGGCGCATGGCACACCGGGCAAAGGCCGGGCGCAGATCATCCCACGTCATGCCAGCCCCCAGCGCACCGCGCACCAAAGCTACGGCTGTATCTTCATCCTCGGCTTCGATGGCCCGGGAAAATTCGGCCCCGGACCATGCCGCGACATTGCTGGTGAACGGATAAACCGGGCGATAGCTGCTGTCCCAGGCAATATGGCCCAAAATTTCCGACAGGCAGGCAAGCCGTTCATAAGGATCGGTCAATTCCTGGCGGTAAGCCAGCCAGTCCGCCGCACCAGGCATAGCGTGGGTGGTGCCAAATTCAAACCGGTCCATACGCAGGGCAAAGGCCTTTTTAACCGCAACCAGCGGATCAGCCCCGATCTGATCAAGGCGGGCAAGTTCGCGGCTCAAGCGGGCATAATCGTTTTTATGCAGGGCCTCGTCCAGATTGGACAGGATTTGATCACGCTGCTGATTTTGCGGGGGTTCTGTCATATCCAGCTCCACAATGTCACCTTCATTTACCCGGACCGGATAACGGCGCAATTTATCACCGCCAACCAGCGTATCGCCATTTTCCAAATCAAATTTCCAGTTATGCCAGTTGCAGGTCAACACGCAGCCGCCGCTTACCGTGCCTTCCATCAGTGGAAAGCCTTCGTGGGGGCAGCGGTTATTACAGGCATAAAGGCCGGTTTCGGTCTGGAAAATGGCGACCTGATGACCGTTCAAACGGACCAGTTTGCGCCCGGTTTCCGATAATTCCGCCAATGTGGTGGCGGCAACCCAGTTTTCCGTCGTGGCGGCATCATTTCCCCCAGGCACCGCGCCCTGCCGGGCGGGCGCATGGGAAGAAGATTTTTTGTCAGAATTTTGGGCCGTCTCTGTCTGGGCCGTCTCGATCTTGGCCGTCTCTGTCGCGGATGTCATGGTGCCCTCTTTTTTTGAAAGATTATTCTTTAAAAAATACGCTACGCCATCCCCCTTGCCTTTTCAATAGAATTTTCTTTATAAATAGAACATGACAAAACGTAATCCCAAGGCAGCCGATGGCGAAACCCGCCGCGCCATCCTCGATATGCTTAAAACAGGTGGCCCCGCGCGTGCCGATGCGATGGCCAACAGCCTGGGTGTATCGGCAATGGCGGTGCGCCAACATTTAAAAACCCTGGCCGATCAGAACATGGTCAGCGAACAGCAAATGGCATCGGCCAAGGGCCGCCCGGCCAAGCTGTGGGCGTTAACCACGCAATCCAACAAGGCCTTCCCGGATGGACATCAGGAATTGGCGGTGTCGCTGATTGACTGCATGCGCGAAACCTTTGGCGAGGAAGGGCTGGCGCGCATTATTGATGCGCGAGCCGAACAGCAGATCATGATTTATAAGACCCGCCTGCAAAATGCGGGGGATGACCTGGAATCACAGGTCGCGGCCCTGGCTGCGGCGCGCGAGGCCGAGGGATATATGGCCGAAACCCAGCGCGATGCGGATGGCAATCTGTTATTGGTGGAAAACCATTGCCCGATTTGTTCGGCGGCATCGGCGTGCCGGTCGCTTTGTGCACGGGAACTGGAGGTATTTCAATCCGTCCTGGGACCGGATATATCCATTGAACGGACAGACCACATTCTGGCAGGCGCACGACGTTGCGCCTATCGCATCTCGGCGCGACCATAAACTTTGTGGCGCCATCAGATAAACGCAGAACAGGAAAACATGGATGAGCACGGCCGAATTTACCAAAATGGGGCTAGATGCCCTGTCACACGGGCAATATGACGCCGCGATCAACATGTTGCGCCAGGCGCTGGGCAATGACCAAAACAACCTGCCGGCCCGTTTCGGATTGGCCGAGGCCCTGCATCGCCGAGGCAATTTAACCGAAGCCACCTACGAATACCAAACTGTCTTGCGGGCCGAACCGGACCACCAAATGGCCCTGCGCCAACTGGCCGAGGTTTATTTGCTGACCGGCAAACCGCGCCAGGCCTTGAATAATCTGGATATTGCCCTGCGCGCCAGCCCCGGAGATGCGGATTTGTTAACCGCCCATGGCATGGCACTGCTTGAACTGGGACGCCATCGCACGGCCCTGGCCGATTTTCACAGCGCATCGCGCCTGCGCCCGGGTAATGGCATGATCCATCATATGATTGCCCTGTGTTACCGGGCCGAAAAAGACAGCGCAGGCGAACGCCGCGCGCTTGAGCAGCTTTTGCGTATTACCCCATATTCGCTGGCCTGCCTGAATGATCTGGGCCGGTTGGATATGATTGACGGTGATTATCATGCTGCACGCGATTATTTTGACCGTGCCCTGCAAACCACACCGACATCGCCCACCGCCCTTGCCAACCGGGCGATTGCCTTAACTGTGCTGGACGATGAAAGCGCCGCTGACGCCTGGGACAAAGCCATCGCCGCCGATGAAACAGCGCCGCCAGACGGCATGCGCTCCGCCGCCATTGCCCAGCTTCACGAGCTGGCACAGGACCTGTTTAACGCCGATGCCAATGCTGACACTGCCGGGCAACGCCAATATCTGGCCAGCGGTGCGATAACCATGTCCACCATTGTCTAAACGGCAAAGGGGCAGCATATGCGCTGCCCCAAAAACCGGTCCAATCCAATTCAATCCAGTTCAATCCAGTTGAGTTGGGTTCAGTTCTGTACGATCCCGCCTGACCCAATCCCTAATGGGATGCCTTCGTGGTTTCAACGCCGCAGCCCAAATCGGGCATGGCGCGTTTCCAGGCCATGATGCCCGCCACACAAATCAGCGCAGCGATCGAGCCCATGAAAAAGGGCGATGGCGATGATTGCCCGGATAACAGCCCGCCCACCAACACGGCAAAGGCCTCGGCCATCACATGGACGGAACGGTAAATTCCCAGGGCTTGGCCCTGTTCATGGGCACCGGCGGCATCGGAAATAAACAGGCTGGTGGTTACTTCGCACCAGGCTATGCCAAAGGCCGCCAGGCACATGGGGGCAAAAATCCAGACCAAACCATCGGGCAGCAAAAAGGTAATGATGCCCACGGCCAAGAACAGATGCGCCACCGCACTGACCCCGGCCAGACCAATGCGCTTGCGGGCAGGTTCCACCAACAGGCCCGCCGCAATCAGCGGAATGGAAATAATGGCGGAGCACATGCCAAGAAAAGAACTGCTGACATCGTGGTTTTGCACCAGATAGACGCCGAAAAAGGCGAAAAAGACATAAACCGCGACATAGCTGAAAAACGAAATCACAAAGCCGGGCAACAGCCGTTTGTCACGTACGGTTTGCCAGACGGAGCGCACAGCAGGTGCCACCGGATCGTTCGACGCGGGTTCGGATGTTGCCGATAATTCGACCGCCAACGCCCCATTTAAATCTTGCGTAGCAGAAATCGGCGGCTTTGCCTTGCCCCGGCGGCGGGCATAGCCGGGAATGCGCAGGGTAAAAAACACCACCAACAAATTAATGCCAAACATGCCGGCGGCAAAAAAGAACGGCCAGGAGACGTTAAAGCCTTCGTAAATCGAGGAATCGGATAGAAAACCGCCCAAAAGCGGGCCGATGATCCAGCCAATATTGATCGCCACCGTGATCAGGCCGAAATTGCGCACCTTGTTTTGCGGCGTGCTGATGTCAGACGTGATCGATTGCGCAATCGCCATATTGCCTTCGCACAGGCCCGATAAAAACCGCCCAGCCAGCAACAAAGGCAGACTAGAAAGCGCAACCCCGCTTGCGGTGACCAAATACCCGCCAGCCGCCCCGGCAAGCGAGCCCAACAAAACCGGACGTCGCCCGATACGATCCGACCAGCGGCCCAGCCACGGGGCACCAATAAATTGCCCAATCGGGTACAGGGCAATGGCAATCCCCAGCAAAAACGGCCGATATTCCACCGGAATTGATGGGTCGAGAAAGCCCAGTTCCGGTTTTAAAAACATCGGACCAAAAACCGGAAAAGGCAGGCTGAAACCGGCAAAACCAAACAGGACGGTCATAAAGACCGCGATCATTAATTTACGTTCCTGGGGCATGGTTATTAAACTCTGTTCTGAAAAACCGGCCTCTGCCGTGGTGGCGGGCAATGCCGATAAAAAACTTAATGGCGGGAGGACGCAAAATGGGTTGGCACATATTGCCGGCCCAGACCCTCGACAAGGTTGCGGGCATCCTCCGCAACCCAGCCTGCGCCGGTTAAAATCGCGGTTAAACCATCGCAATAGGTTTCAAAGGCATTTTCACGCAGCAAACTGCCATAATGGGCATCGGTGATTTCGGAAAGGGCCAGGGCATTCATGCCAAATGACAATGCCCAACTGGCAAGGTTCAGGGTCCGGCCCCGATCACGGGTATGTTCGCCCCCCAGAACCGGGGCGGCATCATCAACAAAGCCCTGAAACATAAGCGTGATGTCATTGACCTTGCGCAGCAGTTCCTGATGACGGTTCACAGTCGCCCGACGCCAGATTGACGGCGACATTGCCAGATATTCCATTTCAAACAGATGCGGATTTTCGATGGAAAACAGAATGTCGAGCAAGCTTGCGACGATGAATTTTTCCAGTGCCGTGCCATCATGGGTACAGGCTTTTGTCAGAAATTCCATGCGGATCATACCGGCACGCACGGCCAGGCCCAGCAACAAGTCTTCCTTGCTGGCGAAATGCACATAAAGGGTACCAACCGAAATTTCAGCGGCCCGGGCAAGGTCCGACATTTTCAAATCGAAAAAGCCATACTCACCGATCAATTCCTGTGCGCAGTCCAGAATGACCTTTTCGCGCTGCTGTCTTTTTTCCTGTTTCACGTCCTCACCTCCAAATGACGTAAAATCGAATTTCATTCATTTTTTGGTTTGCAGCAAGGATGCTTTTTGCATGGGTGCCATGAACACCGATAAAATCTTTATATTTCAGACTGTTAAAAACATCCCTGTCAGAATGCGTCGCCCGGTGCAGCCTGCATGACAAAATAGCAATACCGGACAGGTAATGTATCACCCCGCATGGCATGATGGTTTTGCAACAGCAGGAAAAGACCATGCAGGACGACGCAAAACAGACCCCGCCCGCACCGCAACAAAAGAATTGGCAGCAGCACCCGCACCTGAAACGCTTTGCCCGTGTCATCGAACATATCGATGACAACCTGTCAGCACCGCTGGACGGGGCCAGCCTGGCCGACATTGCCGCCTATTCGCGGTTTCATTTTCACCGGCAGTTTGCCGCCCTGTTTGGCATTGGCGTGGTGCTGTTCTTCAAGACGGCGATGAACGTAAAAATTCCGGGAGGCGCAAT
>JBNKVZ010000140.1:0-11936 GCA_050299455.1 Thalassospira sp. | reverse complement strand
GTCTTTTCCACCTCGGCGATCGACCTGTTCGCATCCGCCCTGGGCGCCTTCATCCTGCTGGTGATGATCCTGTTTCCGTACTACCGCAACGCGGGCAGCGACGACGCCTATTCGCGCACCCAGGAAAGCAGTGCTGACCAGGCCGGTGTCACATTCCTGACCAAGGCCGGCATTTCCGCGCGCGGCATGCGCAATTTCATGGAAAAGCTGGAAGGCCAGGAACTGTTAAGTCCCGCCAACCAGGACCCGTATCTGCGCAGCCACCCGCTCACCACGGAACGTGTCGAGTTTCTTGAAAACTTTGTCGCCAACTCGCCGCTGAAGGATGCCAAGGTTTCACCAGAGCTGTATGAGCGCCATGCCAGAATGCGGGCCAAACTTTATGCGTTCACCAACAGCCTGCAAATGACACTGCGTCGGTACCCGACATCCGATACCAGCATCGCTGCACGTTATGCCCGTGCCATTGCCTATTATCGCGACTCGCAATTGCAACCGGCCCTGGACCGCATCAATGACCTGATCAAGGTTGAACCGGAAAACCCCTATTTCGCCGAACTGAAGGGCCAGGTCCTGTTGGAATTTGGCAAAGCCAACGACGCCATCCCGCCCTTGCGCAAGGCGGTTGAACAATCGAACGGCGATGCCCCGTTGATTCGCATTTTGCTGGCCCATGCCGAACTGGAATCCAACAATCCCGACATGCTGCCCGATGCCAAGCAAAACCTGCTGGCCGCGCTGTCAAAGGAACGGGGCAACGCGTCGGCCTGGCGTTTTCGCGCCATTACCGAATCCCGGCTCAATAACCAGGGCGAGGCCTCGCTTTCCCAGGCTGAATACAGCCTTTTGACCGGGGACCGCAGTGCGGCGCGCTATCATGCCGTTCAGGCCGACAAAGAACTCAAAAGCGGCACCGCCGCCTGGCTGCGCACACAGGATATTTTACGGGCGACAGAACCAGACAAACAAAACTAACGGACATCGAACAAACCGGCGCACAGGTGGCAAAAAACACCACCACCGCGCCGGTTAACACCATCTTGATGGTTGTTTTTGCGGTCATTATCCGTTTTCACTGTTAAGCGGTATGCTGTAAAACAGTTTCAGCCCCGGCTTCTTGGTCTATCCCTCTCCATTGCGCCCATTTCTGCAACTCGCACATGCTGGCGGAAGAAACGTCCTATGCTGCCATACCCGTTTTTACGTCTTCTCCGGCCTGTTCGATGGCGCGCCAAACCGGTTTTAGCACTAATTTTATGTCTTTTCGCCACGGCCTGCACCTTGCCTGGTGCGGGGGTGAATGCCGATGGCGGGCTAAAATTGCTTTACGCGCCCTTCTCACTTCGCGCTGACAAACTACCGGAATACTGGCTTTATGCAGTGCCACCGACGCACAAAGTATCATCTGTAACTTCCTCAAAGCCCGAAAATGGCGCACGGCAAAATACGCCCCAACGCGGTGCCCTGTTCTGGGATGATATTGACGGGCGCATCGCGCTGGGGGTTTCATCCCATTCCCCCAACAACCAGCCGATCCAGCTGGGGCGGCGCACCAATGTTGCCATTCTTGGCAGTCCCTTCCTGTCCTTTGACTGGCAATTGCGCGGCGGGGCGAAAGGCGGCGACGCCACCCTTATTCTCGGTTTCAAAAACCAAAAGGCCACCCGCTGGACTGAGAACGATCTTGGCGTTGGGTTGCCCGGTGTGGATTATATTTTGCAAATCCCGATTGGCGGCCCCCAGCATGCGCAACAGCCGCTGCTTAATCAGCCTGCCCCCGATGAGACCGGATATTGGCAAACCGACTATCTGGACCTTGCCACCCTGCACCGCCATTACTGGCCCACATCCAACACCCGCGATGTGAAACTTGTCTGGATCGGCATTTCAACCACCCCGCATCCGGGTCGCCCCGCGCAAGCTGTGACCTACCTCTCGCATATTTTACTTTCCCGCTAGAGGCCGGTCCCGTATCAAGGCAGAAGAGATTTTTTATCAAAGTGCTGCCGACGCTGGCACCTGACAATAGAACAGGGATTTCAATGCCTTTGCATATTTTCAAAAAAGCCGCCGGATTTGCCGCCATTGCACTGCCATTGTCGCTCATGGCAATGACCCCGGCCCGTGCTGCCGATGACAGCCTGTCAAACGCGCAGCAAAAGCAGGTTGAAACCATGATTGAAAGCTACCTCATGGATCATCCTGATGTGCTGCTTAAGGCCCTGCAAAATGTGCAAACCTGGCAAATGGCGGAAAAAACCCGCCTTCAGGACAGGGCCATTGCCCCGGTCTGGAAGGCGCTGACAGCCAAAGACTCAAACGTCCCATCAGTTGGTGCGGCCAACGCCCCTGTCACAGTTGTCGAGTTTTTTGATTATCAGTGTGGTTATTGCAAACGCGCCTTTGATGATGTGATGGCAATGGCCGATGATGACACGCAAAAAATTCGCACTGTCTTTCTGGAACTGCCCATCCTGACCCCGGAATCGCTGGTTGCCGCCAAGGCCGCCCTGGCCGCGCAGAAACAGGGCAAATATCTGGAACTGCACCGCGCCATGATGGGCAGCCGGGGCAAATTGACCGATGACCGCATTAACGAACTAGCCGCCGGTGCCGGGATTGACGTGGCACAAATGCGCAAGGATATGAATGGCGATGACGTTCGCCAGGAACTGTCGCGCAATGCGGCAATGGCAAAGTCAATTGGTGTCAACGGCACCCCGGCCTTTTTGATCAATGGGTCTCTGGTCTCTGGTGCCGATATGGACCGGGTTCAGTCGCTGGTCGATGCCGGACTGGAAAAAGATTCCTGATCTGAAACCTGCCTGCAAAAGCAGTTTTTAGGTTTCGATGCCAAAACAAACAAAGGGCTCCGTTTCGATATCAAAACGGAGCCCTTTTTTATTACGGTAATCTGATCGCGATCAGATGATACCGGCCAGCGGCGAAGACGGATCGGCATAGCGTTTACGCGGCATCCGCCCGGCCAAAAAGGCTTCGCGCCCGGCAATAACCGCATGTTTCATGGCGCGCGCCATGCGGATGGGGTCTTTGGCACCGGCAATGGCGGTGTTCATCAGCACCCCATCACAGCCCAGTTCCATCGCATAGGATGCCTCGGATGCGGTACCAACACCGGCATCCACTAAAACCGGCACCTTGGCATTTTCCTTGATCAACGCAATATTGACCGGGTTGATAATCCCCATGCCCGACCCAATCAAGGAGCCCAGCGGCATGATGGCAACGCAGCCCATATCTTCAAGGATTTTGGCCTGAATGGGATCATCGCTGCAATAAACCATCACATCGAAGCCTTCCTTGATCAGGATTTCAGCGGCCTTCAGGGTTTCGGGCATATTGGGATACAGGGTTTTCTGATCGCCCAGAACCTCAAGCTTGACCAGGTTCCAGCCACCGGCCTCCCGGGCAAGACGCAAGGTGCGCATGGCATCATCGGCGGTAAAACAACCCGCCGTATTGGGCAAATAAGTGTATTTTTTCGGGTCCACATAATCAACCAGCATCGGCTGGCTGGGATCGGTTACATTCACGCGGCGCACGGCAACGGTCACAATTTCCGCGCCGGATTCTTCAATGGCCTGTTGTGTTTCCTCGAAATCGCGATATTTGCCGGTGCCGACCAAAAGGCGGGATTTAAAACTGCGCCCGGCAACGACAAAGCTGTCATCTGCAGCAGCCGCCAGTTCCGGCTCGCCCGATCCACCCCCAATAAAATGCACGATTTCCAACCGGTCCCCGTCTCCCAGCATGGTCTCGCCATAGGCTGTTTTGGGGACAATCTCCAGATTACGCTCCACTGCGACCTTGGTCGCGGCAATATTTAACTGCGCAAGCAGGTCGGCAACGGTTGCGGTATTTTCGATGACACGGTCTTCACCATTGATCGTAAGGCGCATTGTTCTGCTAACTTTCCTTATCCGGGGACGCTGGCGCGCAGTATGGTCAGCCCCGGGAACGAAGGCAAGACGTGATCGATATCCAGTCCGCAATAGCACCACACATCCTGGCTGAAGCGGCCTTTAATGCCCTCTTCACAACAAAGCTGGCATATTGCGTAATCTGGATGTAAGGAATGCGGCGTTGCGTCAGACTTTCGTCGTGGTATAAACGCACCACAAACTGTTGGATATGTGAGACCGGATGACAAAACCCGTCTACATCTTAAATGGGCCTAACCTTAATCTTCTGGGACAGCGTCAGCCCGAAATTTACGGTGCGACCACCCTGGAGGACATAAAGTCACTATGTGAGAACCATGCCACAACGCTGGACCTGGAAATTGCTTTCCATCAAAGCAATCACGAAGGTGTTCTGGTTGACTGGATACAGGAAGCCCGTGTAAAGGGATGCGGCATCATATTGAATGCTGCGGCCTATACGCATACATCGGTCGCAATTCTGGATGCCTTGCTGGCATCTGACTTGCCGATCATCGAGGTACATCTGTCGAATATTCATCAGCGCGACACATTCAGGCACCATTCCTTTGTTTCAAAGGCGGCCAAAGGCATGATTTGCGGCTTTGGTGCCCAAGGGTATGTTCTTGCCCTCGACGCGTTGAAACCCCTTATCGCTCCATCATCATAAAAGATAGTCGAAATGAGCAAGTTCAACATCGATAACGACGCCATTCGCCAGCTTGCAGAATTGCTGGACGAAACCAACCTTACGGAAATTGAAGTTGCCGATGGCGACAACAAAATCCGCGTTGCCCGCCAGGGCACAACCTATGCCGCCGCACCGGCCCCGGTTGCTGCTGCCCCTGCAGCCGCTGCGGCACCGGTCGCTGCCGCAGGTAGTGATCTTTCCTCGCATCCGGGTTGCGTTAAATCGCCGATGGTGGGTGTTGTCTATTTCGCACCGGAACCCGGTGCCGCACCGTTCATTACCGCCGGCAGCACCGTTGCCGAGGGTCAGACCCTGATGCTGATTGAAGCCATGAAAACCTTCAATCCGATCCGTGCACCGAAGGCCGGGAAAGTCAGCCAGATTATTGCCACCGACGGCAACCCTGTCGAATATGACGAACCGCTGGTCATCATTGAATAAGCCGGGGTTATAACCGCAATGTTTGAAAAAATCCTGATTGCCAACCGAGGCGAGATCGCGCTGCGTATCCAGCGCGCCTGCCGGGAAATGGGCATCAAAACCGTTGCGGTGCATTCCACCGCCGATGCCAATGCCATGCATGTCCGCCTGGCCGATGAAGCAGTATGTATTGGCCCGGCAGCATCGCGTGACAGCTATCTGAATATTCCGGCCATTTTGTCAGCGGCTGAAATTACCGGGGCCGAAGCCATCCATCCCGGTTATGGTTTTCTGTCGGAAAGTGCCGATTTTGCCGCGATGGTCGAAGAACACGGCTTCGCCTTTATCGGCCCCAGCCCGGAACATATCCGGACAATGGGCGACAAGATTATGGCAAAACAGACTGCCGAAAAACTTGGCATTCCTGTTGTCCCGGGGTCAGATGGTGAGATTACCACCGTTGATCAGGCCAAAAAATGTGCTGCCGAAATCGGCTATCCGGTTCTGATCAAGGCATCAGGCGGGGGTGGTGGCCGCGGCATGAAGGTCGTGGAACGCGACGAAGACCTGGCCGAAGCCTTTTCCATGACCCGAAAGGAAGCCTTGCAGAACTTTGGCAATGCTGCCGTTTACATGGAAAAATACCTTGGCAAGCCCCGCCATATCGAATTGCAGGTAATTGGCGATTCACATGGCAATGCCGTGCATCTGTTCGAGCGTGACTGCTCGCTTCAGCGCCGCCATCAGAAAGTTCTTGAAGAAGCCCCGGCACCAATGCTGTCCCCTGACGAACGGGCCCGTATCGGTAATATTGTTGCCAACGCCATGCGCGGCATGGGCTATCGCAATGCCGGAACCATCGAGTTTCTTTATGAAAATGGCGAGTTCTATTTCATTGAAATGAACACCCGCCTGCAGGTGGAACATCCGGTTACCGAGGCCATTTCAGGTGTTGACCTGGTACGCGAACAGATCCGCGTTGCTGCAGGCATGGAATTGTCCTTTACCCAGGATGATATTGAAATCAATGGCCATGCCATTGAATGCCGTATCAATGCCGAAGATCCGCAAACCTTTGTGCCCTCGCCGGGTAAAATTCAGGAATACCATGCGCCGGGTGGCCTGGGTGTGCGCGTTGATAGCGGCATTTATGCCGGTTATTCGATCCCGCCCTATTACGACAGCATGATCGCCAAGCTGATCGTGCATGGCCGGGACCGGGAAGAATGCATGATGCGCCTGCGCCGTGCACTGGCGGAATATGCCATTGGCGGCATCAAAACCACCATTCCGCTGCATCAACGCCTGCTGGCCAACCCGGATATCCAGGCCGGGAATTACGATATTCACTGGCTTGAGAAATTCATGGATATGACAAAATAAAACAAAACCGGGGATCACATGGTCCCCGGTTTTTATTTATTGCCACATCATCTTGGCCGAGTATCCGAAGCGTTTTTTTGCAACTCCGAATCCGGATCAGGGGCAAGATCCGGCAACTCTGGTCGCTGCGGCTGCCCTTGCTGCGTCTGTGGCTGTGTCTGTGGCTGCGTCTGTTGCGGTGTCTGTTGCTGTTGCGGTTGCTGCAATATGGCATTCATTTGCCCGGCATTAGCAGTATTGCTACTATTTAATCTCGGGTCAGAACTTGCCTGACTAATAACCGAAGTCACCTGCTGTGCCGCTTCCGGTGACGCCGTGGCAACTGCCGGATCATTTACCGCAGCATATGAATTGGCGGCCACCTGTATACTCGCTGCCGGGTTAGCCTGATATACGGCCGGTGATGTTGCAACCCGAACCGCCTGGGTCGCAACCTGCGCAACCTGGGCAGGTGCGACCTGAATAACTTCCGGACTAGCCGCAATACGGGCCGAAATTGCGGCCACATTATTTGCAGCAGCTGCAGCGGAATTCTGGATCACAGTGTCGTTGATAACATTGAGAGCCGCCTGCGCCGCAGCAATGGCCGCCTGCGGGTTGGTCTGAACAAGCTCCTCTGCCGCTGCAGCAACCTGTTGGGCAAGGCTTGCTACCACCGTCGGATTACCGCCGCTCAATACCTGTATCGCCTGCTGAATTGCGTTAGAATTCCCGGTATTAAAAGCAGCACGCAAAGCAGGCGGCATCTGAGTTTGCCCCGGCGACTGGGCAAAAGCGGTTGTCGTTCCATATGCGCCGACAAACGCCGTCGAAACCAGAAAGGCAACACCAACGGACCGTAAAAATTTCATCATACCCCCCTTTGAAAACATACGGTTGAATTTTGCAGATCATGCGTTGAATGTGGACATTACTCAATGCCTAATCATGTCTTCAAAAACAGGATGATGGCTCTTCCTCATCCTCAACGCCGTTTTTGTTTCACCCATCAATGCGACACTGAAACTGCAAAATTAAGTCTCATTGAGTATAGGTTGCACTATACCTAATTGTGACAAAACAGAATAGATTAATTTTCATCTTGTTGCGCCGGGTAGGATGCACATATGAAAGACAGGATCTGGTGATAGGGACCGCCAGCGTAATCAGGATATGCAAACATTTCAGCGATCATGTCGAACCAGTTGACGCCAGAGCTTCTGATCCGCGCCTATTCCGTGGGCTTGTTTCCCATGGCCGAAAGTCATGACGATCCGACTTTGTACTGGATTGATCCGGAATGGCGCGGGGTGATACCGCTGGGTGAATTTCATGTCCCGCGCAGCCTGCGCAAGGCCGTTCGCCGCCGCGAGTTCGACATCAAAGTTGACAGCAATTTTGCCGCGACAATTGCAGCCTGTGCAACCACGACCAAAACACGCGAAGAAACATGGATCAATGCCAGCATCCGCGAAGCCTATTGCCACCTGCATGAAATGGGATGTGCCCATTCGATTGAAGCCTGGAAAGACGGCGAACTGGTTGGCGGGCTTTACGGGGTTAGTCTGGGCCAGGCGTTTTTTGGCGAAAGCATGTTCTCGCGCGCAACCAACGCCTCCAAGGTCGCCCTGGTTCATCTGGTTGCCCTGATGCGCCAGGGGGGCTTTCGCCTGCTTGATACCCAATTCGTCAACGATCATTTAAAGCAGTTCGGTGTGGTTGAAATATCGCGTGAAAAATACCGCACCAAACTGGCTGATGCCCTTACCGGCCGGGCCAGCCTGCCCTTCCAGGCCGACGATGCCGCGATTGAAGCCGTACTATGTGAACACCCCTACCCGGAATAACCCGGCGACACCCTCTGATCACGCCGGGTTCTGATTGTTTTTACATCGCTCATTAACAGCAAACAGACGGCAGCCTTTATTGCTGCAATCCCGGGAAGGCCCAGATCCCGGCAACCCGCATCAAATCCCGATATATTACCAGCTTTTCGCTGTCGCTTACCTTCGCGGCTTCTTCCATGCTGTCAAAATCAAGGGCAATCAGGGGATGAACCGGTGCATCGATGCCATATTGCGTCAAGGCATCTTCAAGCACCGTCCGTGCGCGGCGCATATGGCTGGCACTGGTCACCAAAATCACATCATCCGCGGTGTGACGGTGCAACAGATTGGCAATATTCAGCATATTGCCCACGGTATCCTTGGATTTATCTTCCAGAATAATCCGGTCCCGGCTTACGCCCTGCTTTACCAGCCAGCGCATCATCATATCGCCTTCGGTCACACCTTCTTGCGGTTGCCCGCCCGTCACCATAACATAGGCATTCGGGTTCTTTTTTGCCGCCGCAAGCCCCATTTCAAGCCGCTTCATCAAGGGCGGGCGCATGCTGCCATCTTTGGCTAGCGCATATCCCAAAATGACGATGGTCGTATGATGGGCCAATACCGGTACGGTCTGGTTGGGCGGTATCGCCATGATGGCATCAGCGCGGTCAAACCGTTTACGGAAGGCTTCGGCTTTGACACGATCAATCGCTGCCATGGCTTCCATATCATTGTGAAACGCCACATCATCATTGCGGATATGCGCCAGTGCTGCCAGCCACGCATAGGCATTAAACGCCTTTGGATCACGCCGGGTGATCTCGGTATAGCTCTCAATCGCACCATCGATATTTTTCTGAAGAATGCGGGCAGATGCCACGTCATAGAGAAAATCAAGCCTTTGGGGGGACAAGGCCGATGCCTCTGAAAAGGCCTGCTCTACCACATCATAGCGACCATGCAGGGTGATCCCCTTAAAGACCTCGGCCTCGGCCTTTTTAATGTCGCCACCTGACCAATAATAATGCATCCCGGTATCAACCAGTTCGCGAATGCGCGCCGCATCACTTTGCTCTGCCGCCATAACAGGTGAAAACGGCATTCCTGCCAGCATTGCGGTGAAAAGTCCGGCCCTGATTACTTTTTTAACATTCATTTTTTGTACCTTGCTGTTTGTCACATCCAACTGAGACATGAAAACAGAAGCACAAAATAATACCTTTAGAATACCAAATATTACAATTTTATGACAAAAGGTGAATTTGGCTTTAATTGGTATCTTATCTGACGTTTTTAACAAGACCACTGATTGACGATGAAAAAATAAAAAGGGCGGAACCCGCAAAGGCCCGCCCTTTTACATCATTCTTGAAAACCGAGTCCTAGATCAGGAAACGGACACGCAAGGTGCCGTTAATTGCGTCCAGTTCCTTGCGAATGCCCAGGCCCGGTTTGATTTCGTCGTCAACTTCAACCACAACGTAACCAACACCGCCTTCGGACCGCAGATACTGGCCGGAAATGTTCATCCCGCGCGATGCAAAAACATCGTTGATTTTGGAAAGAACACCCGGAACGTTACGGTGAATATGCATGAAACGGGTATGCGTGCTGTTTTTAACCGGCAACGCCACCTCGGGGAAGTTTACCGCCCCCAGGGTTGATCCGTTATCGGAATAAGTGATCAGCTTATCGGCCACTTCAATGCCGATATTTTCCTGTGCTTCCTGAGTTGAGCCCCCAATATGCGGGGTCAGGATTACATTGGTCATACCGCGCAGCGGGCTTTGGAATGCTTCATCCTTGCCAGCTGGTTCAACCGGGAACACGTCAATCGCCGCACCGGCAAGATGGCCACTTTCAAGGGCGGCTGCCAGGTCTTCGATCACAACAACATTGCCACGCGCGGCATTTATGAAATGCGCCCCTGGCTTCATTTTGCCAAGTTCAACCGACGTGATCATGTTTTTGGTCTGATCATTGGCCGGAACATGCAGCGAAACAACATCAGCGCGGGCCAGCAGGTCATCCATGCTGGCACAGGATGTCGCATTGCCCATCGCCAGCTTGTTGATCACATCATAATAAATGACGTTCATGCCCAGGGATTCAGCAAGCACCGACAGCTGCGAACCGATATGACCATAACCGATAATACCCAGCGTCTTGCCACGAGCCTCATACGAGCCCTTGGCATTTTTAAGCCAGCCGCCGTCATGGGCAGCTGCATTGCGCTGTGGGATACCCCGGAAAAGCATAATGATCTGGCCAAGTACCAGTTCAGCCACCGACCGGGTATTGGAATAAGGTGCGTTAAATACCGGAATACCTCGCATCGCAGCAGCATTGAGATCAACTTGATTTGTACCAATACAAAAACAACCTATGGATGTCAATTTCGGCGCAGATTCGATGATTTCTTCGGTCAACTTGGTACGGGATCGTATGCCAAGAAAATGCGCTTCGGAAACGACAGACTTCAACGCGTCTGCGTCAAGCGCTGCGGGATACAGGTCGACATTGGAGTAACCCGCCTCCCGAAACATTTTAACAGCATTTTCATGAATACCTTCGAGCAGAACAATCTTGATCTTGTCCTTCTCCAACGAAAGTTTGCTGATCACGACGTACCATCCTTTTTTTCGCAGAATTAGCCGGGGTATTCCCCAAGCCGTTCATGAAATAGGACCAACGAGCGCTTACGTCAAAGGCTTTCCCTTGCACAAATGCGCATTGCGCCTATCTTTTGAACGCATATACCGGGTTATGCGTAGTATTTATCAGGGTTCAAACCTATCAAAGTAAGTTTTGATGCGTCTGCCCCAGAATCAACGCAGCCATTTGCCAAACGGGGAAAACCATTTGCCAGTCGAATTAAAAACAGCCACCGACATTCATCAGATCGGGGCCGAGGCATGGGACGCCTGTGCCGGCTCTGCAAATCCGTTTGTCCGTTTTGCCTTTTTATCGGCAATGGAAGACAGCCAATCCGCCCATCCCGATACCGGCTGGCAACCTTTTCATATCATATGCCAGGATGAAGACGGCACCATCGCCGGGGTTGCCCCGCTTTATGTCAAAGGCCATTCCTATGGCGAATACGTATTCGACTGGGCCTGGGCCGACGCATTTCAGCGCGCGGGAGGTAAATATTATCCCAAACTGCAATCCGCCGTGC
Organism: Thalassospira sp.; assembly: GCA_050299455.1. GTDB lineage: Bacteria > Pseudomonadota > Alphaproteobacteria > Rhodospirillales > Thalassospiraceae > Thalassospira. Next base: position 515 of record JBNKVZ010000140.1, on the reverse strand, counting down.
CGTTTTCCCCGGTTCCAGGGCCGCGCCTGATGGTGCGGGCCGACCACCCGGCCCCGAACGACATCAAAACCGCCCTGGCAAAAGGGCTTGCTGCCCTGCCAGAGCAACTTGGCCTCTCTGGCGTCCATGTGACCTTTTGTCACGAGGATGAAAGCCAGATCATGGCGCAAAATGGCTTTCTGCCCCGGGTCGGTATTCAATATCACTGGAAAAATCGCGGGTATGACAGTTTTGACGATTTTCTGGGCGCGTTGAATTCGCGCAAACGCAAAAACATCCGCAAGGAACGCCGTCAGGTCACGGAAGCCGGATACAGCTTTGCCACCCTGTCTGGTGATGATTTAAAACCCCGTCACTGGGACCAGTTTTTCCGATTTTACCATGACACAACCGACCGCAAATGGGGCGAGGCCTATTTGACCCGGGAATTTTTTGACCTGTTGCATGACCGAATGCGCGACAATGTTGTCCTGGTCACTGCGTTGCATGATGGTGAAATTGTTGCCGGGGCGCTG
>JBNKVZ010000139.1:0-11948 GCA_050299455.1 Thalassospira sp. | reverse complement strand
CGTGTGGTGCATTAAAGCGCTTTGCCTAACCGGGCTTTGCACCGGTGATCAGATTGCGGAAAACGCCGGGTATGATGGTTGAAAGCGGATTAACCGATATATCGGGGTTTTCAATCGGCCCGTCGACCGTATAGGTGGGCGCAAACACGCCCCCGCCTTCTTCACCAACCAGCAAATCGCCAATCAGCGGGATTTTACCCAAAACAGAATTCACCGCGTAAAACGGCACAATCGACCCGGCCAGTTTGATTTTATCCTGTGCCAAATCGATATTGCCATTGGCCGTAACCCCAATGGCCGATCCATTTGCCGCAACCTTGGTCAGGGTCAGCACATTGCTGGCATAGGTAAAATCACCGTCCATCGCATCAAACACAATGCCCTTCCCCTGCAGGGAATCGACCAAGCCCAGCAAGGAGGCGGCATTTAACACGCGCGCGGCCAGCGGCGCATTCACAATGCGGAAATTTTCAATATGGGCCGTGCCGGTAAAGGGTTGTGAATAGGCGCGATCATCCACCGTCCCCTGTACTTTCATTTTGCCATCGCGCATGTCGCCATAAAGGTCAATCGCGGCCAGGAAACGCCCGGCATCTTCCGATGTAAGCTGCACCTTGCGCTTGCCATCGGCAATCGGTTCGACCTGGGCAAAAACATCGGCTGTGCCATTCAGCTTGCCATTCAGAACAATCGAACGCCATTCCTCGCCCTCGACATGGATCGACCCCTTCAGATTTTTGACAACCTGGTTGCGAGCCGCCTGCAACGCATCAAAATCAAGGTATATTTCCGTTTTTCCGCCCTTTCGGGTGGATTCCTGGCCAATGCCGCCACTATCGGGGCCTTTATTGGCCGTTTTGGCATTATCGTTTGCATTGGCGGGTTGGGCCGATGACTTTGACGATCCTGCACTCAACCAGGGGCGCGCATCAAAACGGGCGGCTTTGATGTCAATTTCGGAATCATCCTTTTCACGATGATAGGTCACATGACCATCTTCGATCACCGGGTTATCGCCCTTGGCATAAAAGTGGTTGGCCTTGATATTGATGTCGATCGCGGAAAACTGGTCGCCCATGCCCGTTTTATCGGCCTTGGCATCCGTCGTGCTGCCCGATTTCTGGATAGCATCAGGTTCCTTCGCCACCCCCTTTGGGGTCAGGAAGGGGCGCAAATCGATCTGATCGCCTTTCAGATCAACCTTCAAAACACCGGCATTATTGACGACAAAGGTACCACTGACACCGCTATTTTCACGAAGATGGGCATTTGCAATATCGAAATGCAACTTGTCATCCAGGGCATTGTCACCCCGCCAGCGACCACTTGCCAGAATGGAGACATTCGGCGCGGTCAAATCGACATTGCGGACCTTGCCGCCCCCATCTGCCGCAAACAGAATATCAAATGCCAGTTTGGACGCCTGACCGGCGTCTTTGCGGTAATCCGCCTCTTTCAGGTCAATCACGCTGTTGGCAAGGTCCCCTTTGCCAATAACCTCTACGCCGCCGGCACGCATCACCTTAATTTCAACATCGCCATCCGCCTTTCCCGACAGGAAAGAAGACACATCGATGCCAATATCGTTCAGGACGGCAAGATCAAACTTGCCGCCAATCTGGTAATGGCTGGTCAGCGGGGTTTTTCCATCAAAACTTTCAACCCAATTGATGGTATTGTGCCCGCTACCAATGGCCGCATCGCCGGAAAGCTCCAGCCCCTTGGTATTGACCTGAAGTTCAAAAGTGCCGTCCTTCAGGCTAAGATTGCGAAAAGCATTTTTAACCGATGCCTTTTCCAGGCGCGATGCGGCGGCAACCTTGACATCGTCAAATGACAGGTTCGAGAGCAGCGGAAAAGAAAGCTGTACCCGGGTGGCCTGTTGCCCCGACAATTGCGAAGGATCGATCTGGAGCTTTTTGGCAAACCCCAGCGGTTTATGGTCAATCAGCTTAAGGGCATCACGTACGCCCCCATGCGCAACAAATTCAATATCGGCCCATTCATTATCGCTATCAAGCTTGGAAAAGACCAGCTTGGCACTGTCCACAGTGATGCCATCGACACTGCCTTTATCGACAAAAATGCTAAAGCTGTTGCCATTGAATTCCGCCCGGCCAGCGGCCTTTTGCACCTTGGGCATGCCGGGCAGATATTGCACATCAATACCCGACATCGTCATATCGCCCTTGATATGGTCTATCGCCGCTGCGCCATCATCCCCCCGGTGCATTGCCAAATCAATCGTCGCAACCTGCACACCACCGCCCGACAGGTTTTTGGTCACCCATTCACGCGGATTATCACCCAGCGTTTCCGGCCACAAAGTATTCAAATCGTCCGTTGCAACATCTGTTGCCTCGGCCGTCATTTTTACCGCCCAATTGCCCAACGGATGATCAATTTCGGAATTTACCTTAATGCCGGTTTTACCCGTGGTGACACTAACATCGCGAAACTCCAGCTTGCCCGGCTGGTATTTGACGGTCGCCTTGCCGCCATCAATATCGTAAACCGCATTAAGGGGTGTTGCGAGCTGAACACGCCCAGCACCGACATCAAGCTTGGCAACAATACCAAAAATGCTGCCATCCGCGCCAAGATCGGCATCAAAGGTCCCGGATACCGGCAATTCAAACCGGTCCAGACCAATAAAATCAGACGAAATTGTCGAAAGCGATGCCGGAATCACCTTGCCAATATGCGCGTTCAAGGCAATGCGTTCGTCATGGGTGGAATAGCGCGCCGTTGCCCTTACATCCGTTGTCAAAGCACCGGCCGTGATGGCCAGCTTCATATTGGCGTCAATGCCGCCCGGGCTGCGTGCCAAACGAATTTCCGATTTGGGGGCAGACCAGGTCACACCCAACATGCGATCCTCAACCCGAAGATCCGCATCATAAATACCGAAACTTTCAAAATAGGCCGCAGCCGGAAAATCCGTTGCCTCGCCCGACAGGATGGCAACAATGCGCCGCATCAGGGTGCTGCCCGAAACCAGTTCCTGTTCGGTTTTATCCCCCGCGTCACCGGTATCTTTAAGGTCTGTGTCCTTCGCAGTGCCCGCTTCGCCAGATGCCGCCGTTTTATCAGCACCATTTTCAACGCTGGCCGGCCCGGCATCATCCCCAGCCACCTTGGCGGCATCGCCATCGGTTTGGGCATCATCTGGCGAGCCATTGGCCGCGGTTTTATCCTGAGTATTTTCTGGCATAGTTTGGCTGGTAGCGTTTTCTGCGCCGGTTTTTGGCGCAGTTGCCACAGATGGCACCGACTGATCGGTTTTATCCGCTTCATCCGCCTCGGGAATGGGCGTTGACATAACCGGCGTGTTTGCCGGTTCGGTTGGTTCCTGCATATCCGGCACACGGGCGGTTGTCTGGTCCGCGCCCTGTTTATTGCCATCCGCGTCCTTGTTTTGATCCGGGCCAATATCAGCTATTTCCCCGGCCAAACCGATATCAAAATGGCCATCGCGATGGCGGATCATGCGCAGGCGCGGCGCGATCAGGTCCACTTCGCGCAGGGCAAAAATACCCCTGAAAAGGGCACGGCTGGAAAACACGACATCGGCGGCAGGCATGCGCAACAATTCATGCCCATCTGTCTGGCGCACCGAAATGCCGCGCATACGAACATCAAATTTCTCTTCCCAGCCACGCCAGACCAGCACCATATCCTGAACATCAAATTTCAGGTCGCCGGAACTTTTGTTAAGTTCTTCAAGAATATAGGGGGCAATAACATTAAGCGATATGGGGCCTTGGGAGACGCGCCAGATCAGCACACCGGAAAACACCCCCACAGACAGCGCGCAAAATGCGAACAGTGCGGCGATGACTCCGGAAAGTTTTTTTACATGCCTCAATGATCTGTCTTCCTCAAACCCGCATATCGGACAATAGTTTGTTCACAATATCAACGTCGCACAAGACAAAGGGTTTCCATAATTTTGTCCTGAGTTAAATTTGATATTGTTTACAGGGCCTTTTTGTCATCTCCAAGAGCGGTTATGTCTAAACTGTGATTTAACGATGAAAAAGACGCTGCCAAAGGCCTTTCGGCAAGAAAATTGCCGGACATCAAATGCCAAAACCAAAGGAACGCCCATCGTGACCCTTGCCTGGACCCAAAACACCCTGCCGGCCCCCTTTGATGCAGAACGTTGCAAGACCGGGTTTGAACGATGGGCCGAACTGGCCCGCAAACCAATGTGGGAGGACCAGGCCGAACATTTCGCAAAGCTTGCTAAAGAACCGGCCCATCATGCGGTATTGGCTGCCCTGTTTGGCAACAGCCCGTATTTGACCAGCCTTGCCTTGCGCGACCCTGATGTCATCGTCAATGCCTTTGAAAATGGGCTTGATCATGCCTTTGCCGCCGCCCTTGAGGATGTCAGCATATCGGCAAAGGCGGCAGGAACAGACCAGGCCAATGCCATGATGAAAGTCCGCCGGGCAAAACGCCGGGCGGCACTTGTCATTGCGCTGGCCGATATCAGCAACAGCTGGGATTTGGTTAAAATCACTGCCGCCATCAGTACAATGGCCGAAACAACACTGAATTACACCTTGGCCCATTGCCTGTCGGCAACAGCGCGCCAACGCAACCTTGACATCCCCCACCCGGATGACCCGTTACGCGATTGTGGTATTTTCACCATTGGCATGGGGAAACTGGGCGCGAACGAGCTTAATTATTCATCCGATATTGACCTGATCTTTTTGTTTGACGGCAGCAAAATCGCCTGGATTGACCGGGACCGCATACAGCAAATTCTGGTGCGCATGGTCCGCGACGTCACACGTATCATGGAAGAACGCACCGGCGATGGTTACGTCTTTCGGACCGATTTGCGCCTGCGGCCGGACCCGGCATCCACCCCGCCCATCATGTCGGCGATGGCGGCGGAAACCTATTATGAAACCGTCGGCCAAAACTGGGAACGTGCAGCCATGATCAAGGCCCGCATCGTGGCGGGCGATTACGAAGCCGGGCAGGATTTCCTTGATATTTTGCGCCCCTTTGTCTGGCGCAAGCATCTGGATTTCCTTGCCATTCAGGACATTCATTCCATCAAGCGGCAAATCAATGCCCATCGTGGTGGCAGCAAGGTGACGATCCCCGGTCATAATATCAAGCTGGGGCGCGGCGGCATTCGCGAAATCGAATTTTTTGCCCAAACCCAGCAATTGATCTGGGGCGGGCGGGAACTTTCCCTTCGGTGCCGCAGCACGTGCGAGGCCCTGCGCGAATTATGCGAATTCAAACAGATTTCCGAAAAAGTGCGCGACGAATTGATCGAGGCCTATCAGTTTTTGCGCAATGTCGAACATCGCCTGCAAATGACGAACGACCAACAAACCCAAACCCTGCCAGAAAGCGAGGAAGGGCTGGCCGCCCTCGCCTGTTTCCTGGGCTATAACGATTGCGAGACCTTTAAAAGCGACCTTTTGGGGTATTTGCGCCGGGTTGAATCACATTATGCCGAACTGTTCGAAGAAGATTCTCCGCTGGGCGGCACGGAAGGCAGCCTTGTTTTTACCGGCAGCGAAGATGATCCGGAAACCATCCGCCAGCTTCAGCAAATGGGATTTGAAAATGCTGGCATGATCTCCAGCACCGTGCGCGGCTGGCATCATGGTCGATACCGCGCCACCCGGTCCCGCCGGGCGCGCGAGATTTTGACCGAACTTATGCCAACGCTGTTAACATCGCTGTCTGAAACCACCAATCCCGACATGGCCTTTCGTGCCTTTGACGAATTCCTGAAGGGATTACCCGCTGGCGTACAGTTGTTTTCACTGCTTACCGCCAACCCGGAATTGTTGCGCCTGCTGGCCAAAATTGCCGGCACCGCCCCGCGCATGGCGAAATATCTGGGCCGCAATGCCAGTGTGCTGGATTACGTTTTGATGTCGGGCTTTAACGATGAATTGCCCGATGCCACAACCATGCTGGAACAGTTAAACGAGCAACTGTCCCAACCCGGTGCCGAAATGGTCGAACAATGGCTGGATATCGCGCGGCGTTGGGCCAATGACCAAAAATTTCGCATCGATGTACAAACCATCCATAACCGCCATACCCCGCATCAGGCCGGACGGGCACTGGCCGACGTGGCCGATGTTTCCATTCGCGGCCTGTTCCCGCGCATTGCCGAGGATTTTTCCCAAAAGCACGGTGGATTTGACGAAGGCGGCCTAGCAGTTTTTGCCCTGGGCAAACATGGCGGGCAAGAGCTTTCGCCCGGCTCCGACCTGGATATGGTGTTTGTTTATGATGTGCCCGAAGGATGCGAGGAATCGGATGGGGAAAAACCCCTGTCACCGGGGCATTATTTTATCCGCCTGAGCCAGCGATACATCAATGCCCTGTCTGCCCCGACAGCCGAAGGCATTTTGTTTGAAACCGATTTGCGCCTGCGGCCAAGTGGCAGCAAAGGCCCGCTTGCCTGCCATTTCAACAGCTTTGATGGCTATCAAACCAACGAGGCATGGACCTGGGAACATATGGCATTAACCCGCCTGCGCCCGGTTTTTGGCCCGGAAAAGCTGCAACAAAAGGTTATGGAAAGCACCCGCCGGGTTTTGTGCAAGAAACGGGATTTTCATAAACTGGTGCGCGATGTTTATGACATGCGCAACCGCATGGCCGCCAATAAAGGCAGCGACCAGGCCTGGGATATCAAGCTTCGCCGCGGCGGCCTGGTCGACTTGGAATTCATTGCTCAGTTCCTGCAGCTTAATCATGCCCATGACCACCCCGGGATCTTATCCTCGACAACGCGCAAGGTCTTTAAGCGGTTGGGCAAGGCAGGCATCCTGCCGCCTGAGGAAGCAGCATGGCTGGCAAACGCATCCTCGTTCTGGCTCGCACTGCAGGCAATGCTGCGTTTAACGACGGAAGGCCGCTTTTCGCCGGAAAATGCCAGCGCGGATTTACGCGAAATGCTTACCGCCGCCGGACAGTGCGAGGATTTTGCCGAGCTTGAACAAAAACTGTCGGACACGGCCGAACGGGTTAAACAGGTTTACGACCGCCTGATCACCAATCCGGCCGAAGAACTTGGCCCTGTTCCACCGGTAAACTGAACCGGATTACAAAAACCACCCTATAAAGCGATAGCGACCAACCTTGAAAGAAGGATGTTTAAAATGAGCATTGCCGTTGGCGACAACGCCCCGGATTTTGATCTGCCGACCGATGGCGGCGGGAACGTCAAACTTTCTGACCTGCAAGGCCAACCGGTGGTAATTTATTTTTACCCCAAAGACATGACCCCGGGTTGCACAACGGAATCCTGCGATTTCCGTGACCAACACCCCAATTTCGCCGCCGTGAATGCCAAAATCATCGGCATCTCCAAAGACAGTGCTGCCCGCCATGACAAGTTCAAGGCCAAGCACGACCTGAACTTTACACTGGCCTCCGATGAAGAAGGCGATACCTGCGAACGTTACGGCGTTTGGAAAGAAAAAAGCATGTATGGCAAAAAATTCATGGGGATCGAACGGACAACCGTAATTGTCGATGCCGACGGGGTTATTCGCCATATTTGGCCAAAGGTGAAGGTCAAAGGCCATGTCGACGAGGTATTGGCGGCGGTCCAGGGGCTTTAACCCAGCACCACCCCCAAAGCACACCTATTCCTGCCAACCGGTCATGGGCCTATCCCCGTGGCCGGTTTTTATATGCGTCTAACTCGTTGACCAGTTTCAGAAAATTCATCCTTACATAGGTATCCATCTTGCAAGGAGGGATCAGAAATATGATATTCTGTAATTGGGAGCCTGGACGCCTGCCAATTGGGCGACGGGGAGAGGGAATTTGAACGCATCTATGGCGGGACCAGTAAATGACCAAGAATGTCGTTGATCTTGACGATCAAATGTTAGCCGACTTCAAGGATGAAGCTCGCGACATCATCAGCAGCCTTGATGTGCATTTGCAAAACGCACATTCACATGCCAATCGCGACACATTGCTGACCGCAATCCAGCGCGAGGTTTTTAACCTGCGATACAAGGGCAAATCGGTAAATGCCCCGCTGATCAACCTGACCAGCCACCGCCTGGCCGATTATGTCACCAGTTGTCGCGAACTCAATACCGATGCCATTGCCGACATCCAGGCCTTTGTCGACAAAATCGAAGGTATTCTGGATGGCGATTTTTCCGGTGCCAGCACCGATTCCGCCGAGTTTGTTCGTGAATTGCCCTCCAAACGCGCGCCCGACATTGACCCGGCCTGGCTAAGCAAAACCAATGTCGAAGCCCTGCTTGTCATTCCGCAACGCTCGATGGCGGCCATTGTTGAACGCGAACTGGCCGCCTGCGGTTATCGCAGCTCGGCAACGCATTCCTCGTTCGAGGCACTTGAACTTGCCGTGCGCACCCGTCCGGATTTTATCATTGTTGCCAAAACCATTGACGACCTGGACGGCGTTGACGTGGTGAATGCCCTGCAGGCCATGCCCAAAACACGCGATATTCCGACCGCTGTTTTAACATCGGATGCGCCCAATCACCCGTCCTTGCGCGATTTGCCGTTTCGCACCGCCATCATTCGCAAGGGCGGTGCCTTTGGCGATGACCTGGCCGAAGCCCTGGCCCGCTTTAACATCACCTGAAAATTGCCCGGCATTGCTTGCCGCATCGCTAAATTAGCCGTAAAAACGGACCGCGTGCAAAAACCGGTCCGTTTTTTATTGTCCAACCAGCGTGATGCAAACCATGTCCCAGACCCTTGCCGAAGCCGCCAAACAGGCCCTGCTGACTGTCGATCCGACAGAAAAGGCCCATCTGACCATCGATCTGGCCCGGCAATGGCGGGAAGGTATCATTATTGATGTCGGGGCAACCGATTTGCCGGACCGCCCCGCACGCCCGGCAAAGCCCGAAACCCTGCCGCCCAATAAAATGCCCAAACGCAGCAAGGGCGGCCTTAAAGGACGCATCGGCCTGTTACACGCGCTGGCCCATATTGAACTCAATGCCATTGACCTTGCCTGGGACATCGCCGTGCGCTTTCCCCATGAAAACATGCCGCGCGATTTTCATGATGCCTGGGTGCAGGTTGCTGCCGATGAAGCCAAACATTTCCTGATGCTGAATAAACGGTTGGGCGAATTGGGCGCGACCTATGGCGATTTGCCCGCCCATGACGGCCTGTGGCAAAGCAGCATGGAAACCGCCTATGACCTGCTGGCCCGCCTGGCCGTGGTGCCGATGGTATTTGAGGCCCGCGGGCTTGACGCAACCCCGCCCACGGTGGAACGTCTGATCGCCAATGGCGATGTGGAAAGTGCGGAAATTCTTAAAATCATTGCCGCCGAGGAAGTGGCCCATGTCAGTGCCGGGCGCAAATATTATGAAATGATGTGCGACAAGCGCGGCCTGCCCTATTACACCACCTGGCACGCCCTGTTGCGCAAACATCTACGCGGCCCGCTTAAACCGCCCTTTAACGACGAAGCCCGCTATGACGCCGGTATGCCGCCGGATTATTATCAGGATTATGTGCTTGAATTGCCTGGTGAGGGTGACGAAGATTAAAATCTGTCAGCAGGATACCAACTGCACAAACAGCCATTAATCCAGGCAGGAGAACTCAAGACAGCAAGAGGTAAAAATGCCGTTTTTCTATCTTGGCCTGACATTGGTCATCAGCCTGTTCTTGGCCGCAACAATCTTTGACTGGATTTGGCGAACGACCTTTTTACACGGCACACATGAGACCGCTTCGACACAGTTGTGGGTCGTAGAAGGGTTTTTGACAATCTGTCTGATTACTGCCATCGCAAGCTTTCTCGCCATCATTATTAAAATTGTGCGGGCCATTTCCAAACGAGGTCATCGCCCGCCGCAAGATGGCGAAAGCTGATCATGGCGCGGTTCCGAAGCACTGAAAATTACTTTATCAATCCCCTATTACCCCGGTTTCTTCGGTGAAAAACGGCAATATACAACCCAAAACCAATCAATACCGCGCCGAACACCTGCACCAGTGACACGTCACTCCCCAAAATCACAGCCGATAAAACCAACCCGGAAAGCGGATTGATCAAATGGGCGGCCGCAGCCTTGCTGGCCCCAAATCGACCAATCAGATGAAGCCATAAAAACATCGCGCCCAGCGTAATGACGATGGCAAGATAAAGAACCGATACCAAGACCGGCCCGTCATCAAACACAACCGCCCATTGCCGCAAATCAGGCACGCGAAAAATAGCCAGCGGCAGCAACACCAGCCCCCCGACCAGCGACTGCCAGAAATTGACATCAACTGGCGACGCCCCAATTGCGCGCGACCGCAAGAACACCGTACCAAAAGCAAAGGCAACTGTCCCGCCAATAGCCATCACGTAACCTGCTAACGCACCATCAGAAAACATAACGCCGCGATCCGATCCAACTCCGGCGCCGGCACTTGCCGCAGGCTGCCCACCCGCCACACAGGCCACACCGGCAATGCAAATGACAAACCCGACAAAGCGACGTCCGTTCAAAGGCTCCTGCCCGCTGGCAACGGCAAAGGCACTGGTCAGCACGGGCGCGCAGCTAATGATCACCACCAGGACCGGAGCAGGCACGGTTTGCAGCGCCAAAAAGCTCAGCCCCAGATAAAGCGCATTATTCAGCAGCCCGGCAATCGCACCAAAACGGATCATCGGCCAGCGCCAGAATGCCCCACCCTGACGTAACACAAAAGGCAGCAGGCAAACGCTGCCCAACAAGAACCGAACCGTCAGCAACACAATCGGATCAAGATGCGCAATCGCAACCTTGCCAACAATAAATGCCGACGACCAGATCAAGCTGAAACCGGCAAATAATATGATGACGCGCACCATCCTGGAACATTCCCGCATAAGGCCAATAAGGTGAAAACAACCTGCCTGAACTCGGCGATTATGGAAAATTAATTAAAATACATTCTAAATAAGATATACTGATTTAACATACTAATTGCTTTGGTATCCGGCGATGACACAACAGCAACCTGACGCTTTGAAATCGGCAAGCCCGGCGGGTGATAGACCGGCAAAGGCAAGCCAAACCCGCCCATCCCATCTTAATGACCGACGCATCACGCTAGAACAGCTTCGCGCCTTTGTCGCGGTTGCAGGGGAACTGGATTTTCAGCGTGCAAGTCATCATTTGGGGCGCAGTCAGTCGGCCCTTACGCAAAGCCTGCAAAAACTAGAAGATATTCTGGAATGTCGCCTGATTGCGCGGCGGCGCGGCCAGGTCGAAGATGTGACCGAAAATGGTAAACGCCTGTTACCACTAGCAGAGGAAATTCTTTCCAGGTTATCAGCCGCGGTTGACTCTTTTCGCCAACCGGCCTTGCAGGGGCGCATCCGCCTGGGCGTGCCGGATGATTTTCCACTGGGAAATATTGCCGGTGCCGTGCGCCGCTGCATGGAAACCAACCCTGGCTTGCGGGTCGAGGTTACATCGGCCCTGTCGTCCACCCTACAGGGCCTTTATCAAAATCAGAAAATCGATATCATCATCTACAAACGTGTTGGACGTGAACAGACAGATGCCCCCCGCCCCTTTGACAATAACGATGTGCAAGATGACGGAAATACCACGCGCTTGCACCGTCAGCCTTTGCACTGGGCCTGTTTGGCGTCCCTTGCATCAGCAATTGACGGTGAAATACCGCTCATCACCTTTCCCGATGGCTGTGCCTATCGGGCGGCCGCCCTTAAGGCATTAAAACATCAGGGCCTAAACTATTTTAATGCCTATCGCAGTGCGTCCTACACCAATATCCGCGCGGCAATTTCCAACGGTTTGGGCATCGGCATCCTGCCCCAAGGCGCCCTTGCCGATGATCACCTGTCGCTTAACGGGCAAACCCTGCTGCCTGCCTTGCCTGATATCGAACTTGTCATGACCTATGACCGGCAAAATGCCCTGCTGTGCCAATTCAGC
>JBNKVZ010000138.1:0-12284 GCA_050299455.1 Thalassospira sp. | reverse complement strand
GCCTGGTGGCATCATTGATCACGGCCGCAGGGGCCATTTGCGCCCTGCCCGCCGGGATATGGGCCGCACGGCTGGGCCTGAAACAGGCCGTGATTGCCGGGGCCGTCACAATGGTCTTCGGCGCGCTGGTGTTTTCACAGGCCAATCATGTTGCCTTTTTATATATCGGCCGTTTCCTCACCAGTATTGGTTATTTGCTGATTGTTGTCGCCGCGCCGAGCTGGATGACACATTTGGGGGACCGGCGGGTTGTTGCCCTGGCAATGGGCTTATGGGGCACCTTTGTGCCGGTCGGCATTGCACTGGGCACCTGGATCAGCGCGGGGTTAAGCGCCTGGCTCGGCTGGCGGGTGGCGGTATTGGGCTGTGCGCTTCCGGCTTTGCTTTTTGTTCTTCCGTTACTGCTGCGAACGCCCCCCACCCGCGAGGGGTTCGGCCGCTCACTCACCAGCGGCATTATGGGCGTATTACGCGATAAAAATGCCCTGGCCGTTTCCCTGACATTTGCCATTTTTGGCGGCACGACCTCGGCCACCGTGGCGTTTATGCCGACCATGCTGATGGATCAGCTGGATATCAGCCTGACAATGGCGGCAACATTGATCGGTGTGACCACCATCATTGGCAATATTGGCGGGTCATTATTAAGCGGCGTTTTGCTGGGGCGAAATGTTCAGGGGCGGTTATTACTGTTAATGGCCCTACCGATCATGGCGATCAGCATCGCAATCATTTACAGCGCACCGGGCCTGATCATTGTCATGATTGTTTTATGTGCCTTCAATATGGGCCAGGGGATTGTTGCCGGCACCTGTTTTGCCCTGTTGCCGCGCATTGCCGGCAAGACCCTTTCCATGCCGGCTTTGCAAGGAATGCTGGCACAATTTGCCGAAATATTTGTCGTCATCATCCCCCCGGTTTCCGGGCTGATCATTGATGGTTTTGCCTGGCGCGGGGCGGCGATTGCCTTTGCCTTGTTCTATATGCTGGCCATGATGGTTGCGGGCAGGCGCATCACCATTATGGCATGAATAGGGTATTTCACATTTCTCCCGCAACCGCCCTTGACCCAAAGAGCAAAGCGGGCGACTTTCCCTTGCGCAAAACACGGGGGAAGGATGTGGAATGGCCTGGCTTAAAGCCATATTTGTCGGTTTGGTACTGCTGATTATTGTCGCAATTTCCGGCTTTTTCATATGGTTGGCACCGGTTGGCGCAGGCTACACTGCCAAGGTCATGTGCTCGCGCATCTTTGTCAGCGGTCTGTCGTCGGAACGCGCCCTTAACGAAGATGTCCTGGCCGACACTTCCTCCCTGCTGTCCCTTATTACCGCCAATATTGACCTGCGCCACCAAACCGTCAGCGCCCATGCCTTTGGCTTTCGCACCCGGATTGCCGTTTACCGCCCCAATATGGGCTGCACCCTGACCACGCCGGAAAATGCAACCCGGATACAAAACAGCAGCCCTGTCTTGCGCCCGATTGCGCCCCAGCCCCTGATGACGGCCCCCTTGCCAACCGGGGTGGACCGCCGGCAATTGGGCAATATTCTGACCAAGGCAATGGATGAGCCCAACCTGAAACCCAGCCGAAGAACACGGGCCATTGTCATTCTTTATAAGGGGCATGTGGTTGCGGAACGCTATGCCAATGGCATTACCGTCAATACGCCCCTGCCCGGCTGGTCCATGAGCCAAAGCGCCTTTTCTGCCATTTTGGGGCGGATGCGTATGACCGGCATGTTGCCGCCGCTTAATTACCCGGTCAGCATCAATGAATGGGATACCCAGCCGGGCGACCCGCGCGTCAAAATCACCTATGACGAATTGCTGCAAATGCGCAGTGGCCTGGAATTTGACGAAAGCTACTGGAATCCGCTTTCCGATGTGGTGCAAATGCTGTTTGTCGCCCCCAGTGCCGCCGGGCTAGCCGTATCCAAACCGCTGGCAGAACCAACCGGCAGCAAATGGCACTATAGTTCGGGCACCACCAATGTGCTGTCGGCTGCCATGCGCAATCTAAGCCGGTCAATGCAGCAATATCAGATCTTGCCTGCCGAAATGCTGTTTCGTCCGCTGGGCATGAACCATGCGGTTGTCGAGGCCGATAGCGACGGATATCTGGTCGCCTCCAGCTTTATGCACGCAACCGGGCGAGAATGGTCCAAGCTGGGGCAGCTTTATTTGCAGGACGGCGTCTGGAAAGACACACGCCTGCTGCCCGAAGGCTGGGTCGCCCACGCCACCACCCCGGCCCCCCATGCCCCAAACGAAAGCTATGGCGCGCATTGGTGGCTTAAACTGCCTTCAGAGGGCCAACAATCTCCCGATACTCCCACCATTCCCGCCGATGCCTTCTTTGCGCTGGGACATGATGGGCAATCGCTTAGCGTTATCCCGTCCAAGGACCTGGTGATTGTACGGCTGGGCCTGACCCGCGAGAAAAAGGCCTTTAACCTGCACAAATTTGTCGCGGGTATCGCCGCCCTATTCCCCGAGCATCAGCAAGACGACACACCGCAAGACAAAGATAAAGACAAAGACAAAGACAAAGACAAACCATAATAAAAGCCCCGCCAGCACAATGCCGGGGGGCTTAAATTTTTGAAAACCGTTAGCTGGGAAAGACTTCCCGCTTATCGGAAAGCCGGTTCATCAAGTGAGCGCAGCTTGCGCGAATGAAGCTGATTAACTTCCGCACGCAGGGTTTCGATGGTTTCCAGGCCAATTTCAAGATGCTGGCCAATGCGCTGGCGATAGAACGTGTTTGCCATGCCCGGCAATTTCAATTCGCCATGCACCGGTTTATCCGACACGCATAACAACGTCCCGTAAGGCACCCGGAAGCGGAAACCGTTGGCGGCAATGGTGGCACTTTCCATATCCACCGCAATCGCACGGGCCTGGTTAAGGCGCACAAACAATTCGCTATAACGCAGTTCCCAGTTGCGGTTATCGGTGGTGGCAACGGTGCCGGTCCGCATGCGCGCCTTCATTTCCTTGCCCGTCAGGCCGGTCACACTGGCAACGGAATCGGCCAGGGCCACCTGCACCTCGGCAATTGGCGCCACCGGAACCCACAGTGGCAGGTCCGAATCAAGGACGTGGTCATCGCGAACATAGCCATGTGCCAGCACATAATCGCCCAGAAGCTGGCTGCGACGCAGGCCCGCACAATGGCCCAGCATCAGCCAGCAATGCGGACGCAGCACCGCAATATGATCGGTTGCGGTTTTGGCATTGGACGGCCCAACACCAATATTCACCAGCGTCACCCCCAACCCGTCTTCGCGGATCAGGTGGTAAGACGGCATTTGCGGCAATTGTTTTACCGCTTCACCGCCCGCCTGCCATTTTGTGGGGGCGTTTTTGCGCACATGCACCGCTGGCCCCGGTTCAACAAAGGCGACATAGGGGCTATTGGGGTCTTCAAGCTGCAAATTGGCATATTCGATGAATTCATCCACGTAACGCTGATAATTGGTGAACAGCACGAATTTCTGGAAATGTTCCGGCAGGGTGGCGGTGTAGTGCCGCAAGCGTGCCAGGGAATAATCCACCCGTTCGCCCGAAAACAGCGACAATGGCTTGGGCACGTCACCGGTGCGGATATGCACGCCATTGGCAATGTCATCATCTGTGCGTGCCAGATCGGGCATGTCAAAGGTCATCTGCAACTGGCGAATATCGGTCGGCCCGATGGCATCCGTTGCGGTTTCAACCATAAACGGCACGGGAATCGGCCGGTCGGACACACCAACAACAACCGGGACGTCGTGATTTTTCAGCAGAAGTTCGATCTGTTCGCGGTAATATTCCTCAAACAGGTCCGGGCGGGTCAGTGTTGTGCCATACACACCGGGATCGCGCGGCGCGCCATAGGAAAGCGTGCTTTCAACATGCAGCTTTTCGGGCGGAACCTCGATGCCAAGATAGGGATAATAGGCGCGAACAGGCGATGTTTGCTGTCCTTCGCCAAAACGGGTAAAGGCCTCGCGAACGGCGGTTGCGCCGGTATCGTAAATATCGCGAATACGGGCCAGTGCCTTGTCTGCATCGGTAAATTCAAAAAGATCGCGAACCGACCCGTGAATTCCAGATACCATGATATTGCTCCTTTTTATTTTTTTTGGTTGTGAGCGAGAGATTTATCACCGCTTCACCCGGTTCTGGCAACCCCCAATTGCGCAATTGTGAAATGCCCCGGCCCAAACCCGATGGCACAAAAGACCGGAATTTTGCCAATGAAACCCACAATTTCGCAGTATTTGGCGGCACTTAAACAAAGAGTGTGCCTGTAATTTTCAAGAATTCCAAATGACAGTTTCCCATAACCCTAGAAAACAGCGCGCCTTCCGCCCCCGTGCGGCGCATCATGGTGCCCTTTGACTGCGGCATAAAGCCCGACCTCAAGATCCTTACCCGCAAGATGACAGCCCCGCGCCGACAGGAAAGACCGCAAGATCGCAGCAGCACTTGAAAACATGTATCCCTGCCTCACCCTTTAAATGACCACCAGTCATTCACAAGAACACCGGAAATCAGCCAATGAAGCACCTGTCAGGCAGCTCAAGGCCGCATAATCCAGTTAAGATGTCATAACAGGCAATGCCGAAACGATTGATGTTTCAGCGATCAAGGCCAGATATTGTTCATAGGAGAGCGCAAAAAAAAGGGGTCGGAGCATAAGCACCGACCCAAGAAAGGGGCTGATAAGACGTTGAGGAAAAAGACCACAACCCCGTTTCGGCAAGAGGCACACTCGCCGAAAAACCAATAAATGACTACTGGTCATTTAGGAAAAATACGAGAAAACGATCCCAAGTGCAAGCCTCAAATCTCATGAAGCTGCAATTTTGGCGCGCTCTAACGGTTTTGTTACCTACATATATAGATACTCTACAGTTGAGTCTGAGTTGAGCCTGGCGGCAAAGCCCTTGGTTGCATCGCAACACGCCCAGCACCTTCAAAGTGATTACACGCACATCCCGACATAGATCAGATCGTCCGGCGAAATGCCGCCACCCCATCGATAACGACAGACAGCACACCACAAGACAATGCGACAAAACGCGGTTCGATGTGGTTTGATGCGACGGACAACAGCCATAGATCGAATGTCACGTCAGATTCGCGGAAAAACAGTTCACAAAATTCCCGAGTCGCGGCACAAAAAAAGTAGCAACAACACTACAAAAACCGCACCAAATTCTGCGCTAATATCTTGTAAAATATGACAATTTCTATCACATGAATATTAATTCAAATAAAAAGAGGCCGGCTCCTGTAAAGGATACCGGCCCAATTCGGGATTGAACAAAAAAAGACGTTGAGGGAAAAGATGACAATCCCGTGCGTTGTCGTCTAGTGAAGTAAACCAACAGACTTGGCTAACTTCTTCAACCGTTGTACACGGCGATATTGAAGAAAGTCGACCATATTTGTGTCGTTTACATGACCTTTTTCAATATCGACAACGGTTTTAGCTGCCATCGGATCACTTTGCACAAGTTGTTCGATCTCGTGCTTGTCAGCATCCGTCTCGATATTGCCCTGTACATATTTAAGAATGTCTTCCCTGCCGTAAATAGCAAGAACAGTTGTCATTAACTTGCCTCCGATACAAAACGGGAAATATGTTCACGTGCTTCAATTTGACCAACCATACCACGTAACTTGCGACGGGCACGGCCAACACGCGATTTTACTGTGCCGATTTCAACATTCATGAACTCGGCGGCGTCCTGATAGGACATTTCTTCTACTGTTGTGAGAATAATGGCCTGACGTTCTTGCTCGGGAAGCTCATCGAGAACGCGATCCGCGTCACGGAGCTGCAAACGTGCCATCTGATTGCTGCCATGCCCATAGACATCACCAAGATCATCCCAGTCAACGTGATGACCACGCGTTTTGGTGCGGCGCACATCAGAAATAAAGGTATTAAACAAAATACGATGCAACCAAGCCTTGAGGCTGGTGCCTTCCTCGAATTTGTCCTGTTTGCTAATGGCCTTGAGCATAGTGTCTTGAACAAGATCGTTTGCACGATCCTGAGTACCCGTCAATCGATATGCATGACGACGCAGTGCAGGAACATGATCTTCGATTTCATTCATTACTTGGCCCGACATCACAACCTCCGTTTTTTGTTGATGACCAACCATAACAAATAAAAGAGTTATTCCAAGTAATTTCGTATACTTCACTACATCAAAACACTCCCAATACACAGTATAAACAACCAACTCATGCTGATTAACATCAGCACTTTGAATAACATCATCACAATACTGACTTTATTCACTTTGATTACTTTACATATATTGATCAAAGTCCATATTATGATCAAACTCCGTATTGTGGTTGAGTTACTGTGAAAACGGAGGTAACGTCACTTACTCCAAAATTTTTAAAACCCCCGAATATCAACGGTTTCCGCCCCCTGATCAGAGAGGCGGATGAACAAAGGAGCACAAAGTGCCCAGCACCAAACGGACCGAAAAGCTCCAAATTATGTTGGATGACGACGAGCTGAAGGTGATTGATGATTGGCGTTTCGAGCACAGAATGCCCACGCGCGCTGCTGCGATCCGCGAATTAATTCGCCGTGGCCTGGTCGCCGAGGACATGGATGCCCCGGAAGTCGAGGGTAAAGCGACCACAGATTTCCGCATCGAAGCTGAATAAAAGCAAAAAAACGCCCGGAAAAAACTTGCCGGGCGCTTTTGATTCAAGAAATCAGACAGCTCTTTTTCATAATATTTGCAGCATCTCGCTACGACTTTGCCGATCTTTTGTCTTTTTGTGACTTCTTGCCGGCAAAATAATGCACATATCCTGTCCCCAGCAGGTGAACAACCGCGAACAGCCCATAGTAGCGAATCGCCCGGGACAGAAAAATCGCGATAAAAAACAGCCAGAACGGATAATCTGCCGCCCCTGCTGCCAGGGCCGCAATCTGCATCGGGGCTGGCGTGACACTAATAATAAAGACCAGCCAGAAACCGCCTTCATGGAATTGCTGTTTTAACTGATCAAATTGTTCGTGCGCCTGGCTCCAGTCCAGAAACGGGCTGACAACATCATCAAAAACCCACAACGACAGAAAATAAAGTATCGTCGCGCCCAAAACGCTGCCAATCAGGGTTGCGGTGGCAATTTTCAGCCCCCGCTTGCGCGAAATCGCCATCAAAGGCGCGATAATGATTTCGACCGGTATGGGAATGATGGTTGTTTCCAGGAACGATGCGGTCGCAATCCCTGTCAAACCCCGCTTTCCTTTGGCGAGCGCCTCCAACATACCACGCACGCGCTGCCACCATTGAGGGCCACCCGTCGCATTGTTGCTGTCATCGTCGCGCTGCATTTCATTCATTGGCAAACCGCTTTCTTAACCGCACTATCAATCCGTAACTTTTCTCGGGGCTTTATATTATATGCGCCACCCTGAATGAAAATGGCCCACCCCGGAAAGACCGGGGCGGGCCACAGCACCCTTGGACTTATACGCGCCCAAACAGGTTGTGATGTCTGTTATTGGGCGTCGGATTTGTCATCGAGTGCTTTCTGTGCCTTGCTTAAGGCCTCTACGGTCTCGGCCTTGACGTCTTCCCATGTCTCGGCAGACGAATCCTGAACGTCATCCATAGCTTCGCTCAGGTTTTCCTTGGCGTTGCCCCAGGCTTCCTTCACGGTATCCCAGGCGCTATCGCTGTTATCGGATGCGGAATCTTTCATCTCGTCATATTTTTCAGCCAAAGCATCAGACTGCTTCTGAGCCCATTCCATGAATTCGGTTTTCTTGTCATAGGTGAATTCTTTGGCATCTTCGTACTGGTTCTGGGCGTCATTCTTCATTTGGGTTGCATCGTGTTCGATCGCATCATCGGTTTTCATCGAATCTGCGTATGCAGGGACCATAACCGCCGACGAAACCATAATCGTACCAGCCATCAACATTGCTTTACCAAGCATCACACAACCTCCAATTTTTGTTTTAAAAAGCGACGCCTTTATTTGACGTTGCCTTGACCTGATAACGAGATGCGAAAGATGTTGTTCCCGTTCTCAATCATTTATTTATTTGGAACCTTGTCTTTTCAAAGGCGTTCTAAGGGCAATCATTAAGTTGAGACGAATAACCTACTTCGCAAGAAAAACAGGAGTCACTAATGGCTGAGAGCAACATGCAGACCATCGCAAAAGAATTGCCCGTGGAAACCGGCGTTGAGCGTAAGGATCGCCGCAAACTCTCGGAAATGCTGACCCAGATCGTGGCCTCAACACATGTTCTTTATGGCAAGGTGCGCGGCGTTCACTGGAATGTTGTCGGGGCAAACTTCTACTCGCTTCATAAAATGACTGAAGAACAGTATGAAGACCTGCATGCCGCCAATGATGATATGGCAGAACGTATTCGCGCGATTGGCTTTAACGCCCCGACCGGCCTGTCGACCATGATCAAAAATTCGGTCATTACAGACGAGACCGAACTTCTCAGCACCGATGAAATGGTGCGTGAACTGATCGAAGACCATGAAAAAATGGCAAAACTGCTGCGTGAAGGTGTGAATGAAGCCGATAGCGTCGATGATCCGACCACGGCGGACATGCTGACAGCACGCATCGGCGTGCATGAAGAAGCCGCCTGGATGCTACGCGCAACCCTGGCCTAAGCGCCATTGCCACAAAAACAGCCGGCGCCATAAAGGCGCCGGTTTTTTTATTGATATTAACATCCTATAGTAATGGTGCCGCACGGCATGTTCCGCGGTTTGGCCCAACAGGGAGAGCCCACAGGTGGAAAACTCTGATCTTACCGGCAAGGTTCTGATGCTGCTCACGCGTACCAAGGTCCCGGAAAAATGGCGCCAGGATGGTGCCCAGGCCTTACGCAATGTTTTCGAGGATGCCGGATACCGCACGGAACTGGTTTTTTGCGATGATCCGGACGCCATGATCGCGCAGATCAAAACCAACACCACACCGGGCGATATTATCGCCATTGGTGGCGGGGATGGCACCATCAATGCCGTAATTGAGCCTATTCGCCATTCAGGCACGGTCCTGCTGGCCCTACCCTTGGGGACGGCAAATGATTTCGCCCGCAGCCTCAAGCTGCCCGACGACCCGATCCAGGCCGCCCAGGCCGCCATTAACGGCCAGCTGGCGCCAATCGATATTGGCCGGGTCAATGGTCAAAGCTTTGTCAATGCCGCCTCAATCGGCGTGCCCGCCGATGCCCGCAAACGCATCAACCCGGACCTTAAACGCTGGACCGGGGCCATTAGCTATGCGGTTGCCAATTGGCAAAGCTGGCATGAAATGACGCCGCTCGAACTCGACATCACCTGTGCCGGGCATGAAAAACAGCATTTGAAACTGCGCCAATTGACCGTCACCAACGGCCAGTATTTTGGCGGCGGTTTGCGCCCACGTGAAAACAAACGCCTGGATGACGGCAAACTGCATGTTTTTGCCATTCGCGCCGATGTCGATACGCTATCAGGCATGGATATCGGGGTGGCACTGCTTTTCGGATCGGTTGATGAATCGGAACTGGCACTGACACTGGAATGCGACGACATTCACATCGATTGCACCGAACAACACCCGATTTTGGCAGATGGCGAAATCATCAGCAAATTGCCCGCCACCTTTTCGCTTGATCGCGGCGCCCTGACGGTTTTTGCCCCCAATGCCTTTATCGGCGACGCCGTTAGCGAAAATGACATCCCCGATGGCGATGCCTTGAACGACATCACCCTGGATACCGAAGACCTGACCATACGGCTTGAAGCCATTTACAACATCGCCTCAAGCACAAACCTGAAGGCCATTTGCCACGATCAATCGCGCAAGCTGCGCGATATCGTGCGCCAGCTTGAGCTGGACCTTCGTCCCTACGGCCTGCCGCTATCCTCGCCCGACCCGGACTTGCACAGCATGGAAACCCTGCGCGACAAGGCCCTGGCATGGGTTCTGAACGATCTTGATCAACGCCTGGCAACCGGCCTGGATCATCAGATCAACGCACTTCTGGCCCTGCTGGAAGACTGCCCGACAGATGACAAACCTGATCAGATCAAAAATAATCTGACCACGCTGACAAAAGCGCTGGCCGATCTAAAAGCAAGCCTTGCAACCATTATGGACAAATAATGCCATTGGCGTTCATCAAAATTGGTCCGCACATCGCCAAACTGTAAATAACATGATCGCCAGGTATCGCCCGGTGCCCCCCCCCCCTTCAAATGAAGGCGGACCACCGGTGTAGCGCGCCATTTGGATTTGGAGCGTTCGCCGTTTAAAATTGGAGCATAGCGGTTTCCACTGCTGCGCTCTCTTTTTTACCTGATTTTTTAGCCAGTCGCACTTCGCAAAATTGTTGCTCTCTTTCGACTGGCAATCGTGCGCGAAGAGAGCGGTACTGTCCTTAACGCAACCCAGCCAAGGACAGAAAGATGACTGCTTCATACAAAACTGCAATCGCCGCCAATATCAGCGCAATGAATGATCTGCTGGCGCAACTCGCCGCCGCAGGGGCCGAGGCCGAAAGCGCGATCAAAAACGACAATCAAAACGGCGCGGTCGGGGCGCTGGCGGATTTTGAAGGGCTGATCGGCACCGTTCAAAGCATTCATGGCACGGTTCTCGCCCTGCACAGACAGCCAAAATAAACCCGTTTCTTTGAGCCTGGCCGGGGCATTGCCCCGGCTTTTTCGTCGCTTATCCACTCATTCACAGGATAAGCCAACTTCGCAAAATCTTTGCTCTCTTTGCACTGGCAATCCATCGCGAACGGAGCGGTACTGTCATTACCGCAAATGATAAAGACCAGCGACCAGGAGCATAAAGATGAATGATTTGAACCAGCTTTTTGAACAGATCGCCCGCGACGAGCTGTTTATCAACACGCTCGAAACCAAAGGCCATGACAGCAAAGATTTTCATGATGTTGCTGTATGGGGCTTAAAAGCCGCCTTGCGCCGCGCCTATGAAGCAGGGGCGCAGAGCACGGCCAAGGGCAACTAACCCGATTTACAATGTAAAAGAACAGCCGGGGCATCCTCGCCCCGGCTGTTCTGTGTCAGATGTTTGAGATGATCAATTCACCAAACGCACGACGGCTTTCAGCCCGTCTGGCAATTGAATAATTGACCTCGGTGGCCTCCATTGAGAACCCGGCAAAGATTTCGCGGATCTCTGGCACATCATTGAGAGACAAAATAAAGCGCCCCGAGAGGCCTCTTAGAAGCTCTGACAGTCTCTCAAAATCAGCCCGTTCAAAGACGTTTTTCCCGTAATCGTTCTCGCCCCCGAAATAGGGCGGGTCGAGATAAAACAGTGTCTCTGCCCGGTCGTAGCGCGTGATGAAGTCACCATAAGGCAAACATTCAATCACCACCCCTGACAGGCGCGAATGCAGATCGTCAAGCATTGGTCCGAGCTTCGTAATATCAAACCGCCCCGGTCGTTCGACCGACACGCCGAAATTACGGCCTGAAACCTTGCCACCAAACGCCGTGCGCTGAAGGTAAAGAAAACGGGCGGCGCGTTCGAGGTCGGTTAATGTGGTCGGATCGGTTTTGACCAGGCGTTCAAACTCCGCCCTGGTCGTAATCTGAAAGCGCATCATCTCCATAAACGGCACGTAGTGGCGCTGGAGGATGCGATAAAAGGTGGCCAGTTCGCGGTTTATGTCATTGATGACTTCAGCCTTTGGTTGCCGGATTCGGCGCAAAAATACGCCGCCCATACCCACAAAAGGCTCTGCGTAAGTGGTGTGATCAACCTGATCGATCATCATCACCAAACGCTTGGCGAGGTTGCGTTTACCCCCAAGATAGGGGGCAACCGGAAGCACGGGTTTAACTGTTTGTGTAGACATTGGTTTTACAGGCTTTAATCTGGCCGCGCCGTTGCAACGGTGGGCGGGGCGATTTTTGTCGTGGGAGCTTGACCCTCCCGGTTCAGGGTGCGTCAACACCCTGACCCCCGCCTTTTCAGACAGGGGTAATTTTATCCTCAATCCTCACCCACGCCTGATCCATCGGCTTGCCCCACTGGCTTTGGGCGATGAAGTGATAGGTGCTGGCGAGATCGGCATAGCCCACAACGCTGTCCTGGCGGTTATCGAGGACATAAACCCCGCGATCCGTGTTGAGCATAAGGACGAGATGCGCGCCGCCGGTTTCGGTTTGGCAATAGGCCACCGCCTGGTGTTGCCAGGCGATCCCTTGTTTGATCAGGTTTTGTGAGCACCACAGGGCAAAATCCTC
>JBNKVZ010000137.1:0-12359 GCA_050299455.1 Thalassospira sp. | reverse complement strand
TCTCCTTGCCGGGCAAAAGGGCGGGGGGAAATTCTGGCAGAAGAAAAATATGGTCTGGCGGTGGTGTTCTGGTTGCTCTTGTTGCGCCGGGCAGGGCCGGGATTTTCATTTTCCGGCATCAAATCGGCCTCTTTAAAAAGGTTTCGGGTCAGGATGATGGGCGGGATTCGATAATTGTTTTTGGAAAACGGCCAAAAAAGACTCGCGGGGTAGGGCGGGCAGGTCTGCTATGCAAAGGCAAGCAGCGGGCGGGCAAGGTGCTGATTATAGGATAAAAAGGCTTCGTTGCCTGCGAAATTGCTGGTATATATTTGCCCAGAAAAGTGGAAAAACCGCTTAGACAGGTTGCGACGACAAACTGCTTCGGGTTAGAAAAAACCGCGTTCACACCGGGGTCCGTTTGGGGAAAACAGGTTTTGATCGAAGCAAGTACATTGTTCACTTCGCGTATTTCAACGCGGATCAAGCGTAGCTTTACCGTTTTTGCACTGGCCACATTATGTGTGACGGGTCCAAAAGTGGTGCATGCTGCACAGGAGCAGGCGGCGTTAAGCAGCCCGGGCCTGGATGACGCATCCGATAGCGATGCGGTTAAAATCCCGTCGGTTTTGTCCAGTCGTGATGCCGAATTGTACCGCCAGATTTTCAAGGTCCAGGAAGCGGGCCGCTGGAAGGATGCCGATCATCTGATTTCGCGCCTGTCCGATGATGTCCTGATGGGCCATGTCATGGCGCAGCGCTATTTGCATCCGACGGCGTATCGTTCCCGTTTTTCCGAATTGCGCGACTGGCTGGCAAAATATGCTGACCTGCCCGAAGCGCCGCGCATCTATAAACTTGCTATGATGCGCCGTGGCTCGGCGGCAAAACCCAAAAGACCGGTCGGGTCCTATTTGAAGGGGGCGGGATATGATTACGAAGATATCCGTCCCTATTATCATAAATCGCATAAAAATCTGTCGGCCGCACAGCGCAGCCGTGTTTCTGTATTAAAACGCCGCATTCATTCGCGGATCCGTTCGGGCTGGCCGACCGGCGCGCTTAAAGTCCTGAACAGCAAGGAAACGCAGCATCTGTTTGATGCCTATGAACAGGACCAGGCCCGTGCCGCGATTGCCGCAGGCTATTATTATTTTGGCAAGCCTGATCTGGCATTAAAACATGCCGCACGTGCTGCCAAACGGTCGGGAAAATACCTGCCCGAGGCGCTGTGGGTTGCCGGTTTGACCGCCTGGCGCCTGAACAAGTTTGATGAAGCCCATCAGCAGTTTGATGATGTTTCAACCAACCAGTATGCCTCTAGCTGGACCCGTTCGGCCGGGGCGTTTTGGGCGGCACGGATTGATCTGGCCGCAGGCAAGTTTGACCGGGCTGACAAACTTTTGAACCGGGCGGCGAAATATCCGCGCTCGTTTTATGGGTTGCTGGCCTTGCGCGCCCTGGGCCGTGATGATGTGTTTGACTGGGACAATTTGAGCCTGACACAGGATCGTGCCAACAAGTTGCGCCTTGACCCCAAGGGGCGGCGTGCCCTGGCCTTGCTGCAGATTGGCAAACGCCATGAAGCAGAGCGGGAATTGCGCAAAGCTGCCATTTCCACCGATCCCAGTTTGCGCCGGGCGGTTCTGGCCCTGGCGGATACCGAAAAACTGGCCGCCCTGACCATGCGCCTTGGCAATTACATCGCCCAGAAAACGGGCGAAGTGATTGTGAATGCGTTATATCCGGTGCCGTCATGGGTGCCTGAAGGCGGCTATAACGTTGACCGTGCCCTGATTTACGCGTTGATGCGCCAGGAATCAGGCTTTAATGCCGAGGCCCGCAGCCATGTGGGCGCGCGTGGCCTGATGCAGCTTATGCCGGCAACGGCCAGCTATATTGGCAATACGCGCTATCGCGGGGCCAAACGGGCGGAGCTTTATAAACCCGAAGTCAATATTGGCCTGGGGCAAAAATATGTTGGCCATCTTCTGGATCAAAACGGGGTGGATAACGGCTTTTTGCAGTTAATGGCGGCCTATAATGGCGGTATCGGCAATCTGGGGCGCTGGCAAAAGGCGCTTAAGGATAACGAAGACCCGCTTTATTTCATTGAAAGCATCCCGTCGCGCGAAACCCGCCTGTTTATTGAACGGGTGATGGCAAATCTTTGGATGTATCGTTCGCGTTTTGGCCAGGACCGTCCGTCGCTTGACCGTCTGGCTGCGGGCAAATGGCCGGTTTATCAGTCTCAGGATGACGACGTGGCCTCCGCCCAGTAAGGGCATTTTGTCCGTCTGCGGGCTAAAAGGCAGAACATTTGTTTTTAAAAACCGTCATTGGCGATAAAACGGCCAATGGCGGTTTTGTTTTAGCTGCCAGCATCATTCCCCGGTCATGATTAATGTAACCAGAGCTTGATCCGTGAAAAAACCGCGCAACCCGCAAGAATCACAAGTATCGCAAGAGCCGCAAAAACCATCGGCATCCGGTCGCATGTCAGGCCCGGTGGATCATAAAACGCCTGCCCGGTCCGACGGTACATTTCTGGACCGCATTAACCTGCCCGCCATGAGCGGCGACGAAGCCCTGCGCCGTTATGATGGGCATTTGCGCAAATATGCAGGGCAGGGGGACAATGCCGGTTCATCATCGGCTCAGGTCTCAGGGCAGAAATCCGATAGTCACGATCCCGATAAAGACAATGCGCGACGGGACGGGGCATCGGACAGGCAGGATGGCGCGAAAGAGCATAAAGGCCATGAGGCAGCGTCCCGCGCCGATCTTGCCGCCCTGGCAGAATTGCCCTTGTTGACCCGGATTATTGGTCTGGTTGGCACGTTGGGGATGTTGGTTGCCCTGATTGTTCTAGGGCTGTTTTTCGCCGGATGGGTCAGCGGTTTATAGACCGCTTCTCTGTGCGAATGCGCGCCGCTGCGGTGCCTCTGGCAAGGGGTGTAACGTTATTAAAAGCTGCCAAAATCACACCGTCCGGGCCTGCATCATCTCAAATGACAAGCATCCTCGGCTGAGATAAATCTTGGCACATCCCAATGGCCTATTTTTGCGGGCTGTTGGCACTGTCCTTGCCTTTGTCCTTGTCCGCATCCTTGTCATTATCGCCTTTGTTGCTGGCGTCGATCTGCGCCTGCAAGGATGCGATTTCAGATGCGGTTGACGCATGAAGTGGCGCATCAGCCGGAAGGTCGCGGATAAGGTCTGTGAGGACATGAAGGGACTGTTTCAAGTGCCCTTGCTGTTCCAGCATCACACCATAATAATAGCGGCTAAGCCGGTGATTGGGCATTTGGCCAAGTGCATGAAGCACCAGGTTGCGCGAAACCTCGTCAATATGGCCGCCTTGGGCGGTAATGCGGGTATCGGCATATTCAATCGCCAACAGCGGGTTTTGCCCCGAAAGGGCATAGGCCCGGCGATAGGCGGCAACCGCACGGTCTATATCGCCCAGTCGCAAGGAACCACGCGCCAGAACCAGCCATCCCTGCAGGTTGCGCGGGTTGGATTCCAGTGAAATGACGATCTGTCCCAGCAAGCGGCGAATTTGTTTGTCGGTTTTGGCATCGGGATCGTCGGAATCAACAGACGCCGCAGCCGCCGCGGCAATGTTGCGTTCACCTGCCCGGTCGGCATAGGGGCGGGCGGGCATTTCCGGGTGGCCCTGCCATAAATACAGGCCCAGCGCGGCGGCGATGGGCACAATTGCCAGCATTCCGGCCCACAGGGCCTGTTTGCCTTTGTTGGCGGTAGCTGTAGCGGTGGCGGGCGCTGGTGTTTGTGTTGATGCGGGTATTATGTCGGCCCGGCCATGGCTGTCGCTGGTTTTTGCAGCATCGACAAGGGCGGTCGAATACGCGTTGCTTGCCCATGCGGGGGACGGACCACCGATATAATCCAGTTCATCATCCAGATCATCGTCGTCGTCGTCATCGTCATCAACAACGTCGCCGATCTGGTATTTGGGTTTGGCATCCTGCGGGCGGGGTGTGTTGATGTGCGGGGCGGTGATGTCGCCCGCCGCCGCATTTTTGCCACGCCAAAAGGCCGTGAAAAACACGGTAATGAATGACAGTACGGAAAGTCCCACAATACCCAGCCAGATCATTTCTCATCCGTCCGGTATAAGGTGCTGGCGATGCTGTCTTTCGTCCCGGTCATGGGCGGCTTAATCCCCCGAAGGATGTAGAATTTCATTAAGGCGTTTGCGTTCCTGATCGGTCAGGTTGGTTGGCGTCGTGCGGCCTTCGCGTTTTTTGCGTCGGTAAAATCCGAACACGGCCAATCCTGCAAGAACCACCAGAATAAACGGGCTGGCCCACAGAATGTAGGTATCGGGTTTTAGCGGCGGGTTGAGCAGCACATAATCGCCATAACGGGCGACAATATAATTGATCGCCTGTTGATTGGTGTCACCCGCCAGCAAACGTTCGCGCACCAGAACGCGCAAATCATGGGCCAAATCGGCGTCCGAATCATCAATCGACTGGTTTTGACAAACCAGACAACGCAATTCCTCGCTGATTTCGCGGGCACGCGCTTCAAGTGCCGGGTCGGACAACATTTCATCCGGGTTCACGGCAAAGGCCGGGCGGGCATAAAAGGAAAGGGCCATGACCAGGGCCAACATCGCCAGCAGATGCGGCCCGTTTTGGCGAAGAATACGCATCATCCTTTTTTCAACTCCCTGATTTTCGGCAGCAGCACGTCTTCCAGTGTTTTTTCATCAATCGGGCCGACCTGTTTGTAGGCAATTTTCCCCTGACCATCGATGATGAAGGTTTCGGGCACGCCATAGACGCCAAAATCAATCGCGGTGCGCCCGGAAATGTCCATGCCGACAGCGGTGTAGGGATCGCCCATTTCATCAAGCCAGTTCACACCGTCCTGCGGGTCCTTTTCCTTATAGTCCAGGCCATAGACCGGCACTTCGGCCTCGGCGGCAAGGCGTTTGATCATCGGATGTTCGGCCCGGCAGGGCACGCACCAGGATGCAAAGACATTAATGACGGAAACATGCCCCTGTGTCAGGTCGGCATGGGAAATACCCTTTTCACGGCCCGGCAGGGGCGGCAGGGAAAATTCGGGGGCGGGTTTACCGATCAGGGCCGATGGAATAACGGACTGGTCCTTGCCGATATTGGTCAGAAAAATACCGGCCAGTGCCGCAAACAGCACCAGCGGTATGACAGCGATCCAGAACCTCATGGGGCGGAAACTCCGTTCTTCTTGAAAAGCAGGATCATGCGGGTGAGTGCATTTATGACCCCGCCCAGCAGGATAAGCATCATGCCCGCCCAGACCCACGGCATCATGGGCAGAAAACGGACATCAACAATACGGCCACTATCCTCCGCGCGGTCACCAATCGACACATGCAGGTCGCCATCGCGGCCATGCCAAATGGCGGATTCCTTGGTTTCAACGCCACGAATCGGATAATAGCGGACTTCAGGATAAAGTTCGGTTACAGGCTGTGCATTGCGATAAACAATGAACTTGGCCTTTCGGGTGGCAAAATTTTCGCCCGGCAGCAGGGCGACCCCTTCATATTGCAAATTATAGGGGCCAATTTCGATGCTTTGCCCGGTGCGCGCCGATAGAACAGACTGTTCTTCCCAGATGCTGCTGGCCGAACCCCCGGCGATGAGCAAGGCCATGCCAATATGGGCCAGCGACATGCCCAGATAACGCGGGCCCAGCAACTGGATATTGCGATATTTGCTTTCGCCGTGATCGCGATGGCGCCACAGTTTTTCCCACAAATCCCCCAGGGCCGCTGTTACCACCCAGGCGGCCAGGCCAATGCCCAGAAGCGGCAGGGACGGTGCGTTAATATGGCGCATCCAGACAAACAGGGTGACAATGATCGACAGAATAAGTGCCAGTTTCATGCGCCGCCCAACCAATGCCGCACCATCAACCCGCCAGCGCAATGTGGGCGACAGCCCCATCAATAGCAGCATGGCAAGGGTGATGGGCATCAGGGCCTGTACGAAAAAAGGCGGGCCAACGGTAATGATGGTACCGCCCAGCCAGCGCAAAAACAGCGGATAAACCGTGCCGATCATGACGATGGCCGCTGCCACAGCCAACATCACACTGTTGATGAACATCGCACTTTCGCGCGAGACCAGGGTAAAATCGGCATTTTCGTGCAATTGTGTGGCGACACGCGAAAACAGGTAGTAGGCCCCGGCAAAAAGCACACAAAAGCCGATCAGCAAAACCGCGTTATCGCCGCTGGAGCGCAGGGCCGCGGGCAGCGGACCAAGCAGGTCAGACCGGGATAAAAAGGTGCCAAACCACCCGGCGGCAAAGGCAGACAGGGCCAAAAGGGCGGTCCAGGGTTTTAAGGCCTCGGTTTTTTCCAGAACGGCAAGGCAATGCAAAAATGCGGTTGCCAGAAGCCAGGGCAGCAACACGGCATTTTCCGAGGCATCCCAATACCACCAATTACCCCAGCTTTGCTGCGAATAGGCGCGATAGGCGCTGATCGCCATTGCCGCGCCCAAAAAGGTCCAGGATAAAATGGTCCAGGGGCGCAGCATTTCGGCCCAGGCGCGATGCAGGGCAGCACGGGGCAGGGCGGCAATGGTGGCGGCAAAAATAACCGACAAACCCGACAGCCCGGTATAGAGAACCGGGGCATAGAAAAGATCGAGAATATCCTGCGATTGCGGATCAAACCCCTGACCATCAAGCGGCGGGGCAGCCAGGCGGGCAAAAGGGGTACCATCAATCAGGACGCTGGCCGCAAGCAGGGCGACGATCAAGCCCATGACAGCGATAATTGCTTGCTGGTTTTCGGCCTTTTTGAAAATGGCGTTCTGGATCAGGAACAGGATGGTCGCAACCGCTGTTAGCGTGACCCACAGCAGGGTTGCCCCGCAATCCGGGCTGATGGCAGCGGCGATGCGGTAAAGCAGCGGGGTGGAGGAATGGCTGTATTTAGCCACCATCGCCAGGGTGAAATCGCTGGTGATAAAGCTGTAAATCTGGCTGGCTTGCGCGCCTAATGCCAAAAGGCAAATCAGCACCGGCAACGGCCAGGCCGGCATGGGGGGTAACGATGTGTTGGGGCTAACATTTACGGTGCCGGGATGCAGCAGGCTTGTGGACAAATTACGCCAGAAACCGGGCTGTTCACCCGTGCCAAGCACGGCCGTGCCCCCTGCGGTTTGCAGGTTGGACGTATTTTGAACCTGAAGCGACCCGCGCCGGAAAAAGATGCCAAGCGGCGAAAACAGGATGGCCTGGCAGAAGGCCAGCATCATGAGAAGAATAAGCGCGAAATGTCCGGTTTCTGCGATCATGCCGTCTGGTGCTTCGTCCTGTCATAAGAAAAACAGGGTTTCCCCTGCCATCCGGTGATGGGCGGTAAGGCGCTTTGAAAATGTGCCAAAATTGGAACCATCCCAAAAAGAAATATCCCCGATACTCCTAATGGTTCAAAAATATGGCTTAATTACGCATATTTTTTGCGTCTCGCGCTTCTATCTCTTCCCAGTGCCCACTTTTTTTCAGGGCGTCGGCCACTTCGCGCGGCATATAGTTTTCGTCATGCTTGGCCAGCACCTCGCTGGCAACAAATTCGCCTTTCGGGTCCATATGGCCTTCGGCGACCACGCCCTGGCCTTCGCGAAACAGGTCGGGCAGGATACCGGTATAGGCGACCTGCACGTCATGCTGCATGTCAGTCACGGTAAAGGTGACGGTTTTGCCGTCCTGAAGTTTTTTCAGCGACCCTTCCTCGACCAGGCCGCCAATGCGCAGCCGTCGGTCAGGTGACATCGGCGATTGTTCAGCCAGTTCGGTCGGGCTGAAAAAGAAAACAACCGAATCCCGAAAGGCGGTTAAGCCCAGGGCGGCGGCACCGGCGGCGGCCAGCACGGCCAACCCGGCCAGATACATACGTTGGCGTTTGCGTGATTTTGCGCGTGACAGGGACAAGGTTGTACCCTCCGATCAGGATTCTGCGTCCGGCTGCGTTTTTCTGCGCCGGGGTCGCCGTGATTTTAACAGGGTTTCAAGATGGGCAAGGTCGCGGCGGCTTTTTTTCAGGCCCCGCAGGCTGACCACCAACAAAACAAGCAGCGCAATGGTGGCAAGACCATAGCTGGACCAGACATAACCGGCATAACCGCCCATTTCCAAAAAATTGATCATTTTCCTGCTCCTGCCTGTTTGGCCGGAACGGCCATATGGGGCTGGTCGGCCGTCGTTTGGCCAACACCACTAAGTTGCAGGGCCCGAATGCGACGTTCATTTAATTCCAGGCGTATGCGCACGATCAGCACAATCACATAATAGCCGGTAAAGCCAACCGCGATCAAAAACAGCGGCCATAACATGCTGGGGTCAATGCTGGGCCCGCCCAGGCGGGCAACCGATGCCGGCTGATGCAGGGTATTCCACCAATCGACGGAAAATTTCACGATCGGCACATTGATCACACCGACCAGGGCCAGGGCGGAGCCGGCCTTTGAGCCGCGTTCAGGGTCATCAAAGGCATTTACCAGCGCCATATAGCCCAGATACAGAAACAGCAGGATCAGCATCGATGTCAGCCGCGCATCCCACACCCACCAGGTGCCCCACATCGGCTCGCCCCAAAGCGACCCGGTAATCAGGCAAAGTGCGGTGAAGGTGGCGCCAATGGGGGCTGTGGCGCGGGCGGAAATATCGGCCAGCGGATGCTTCCAGATCAAACTCATGGCGCCGCAAAGCGCCATGGCGACATAGCAAAACAGCCCCATCCAGGCGGCAGGCACATGAATATACATGATGCGAACCGTGTCGCCTTGCTGGTAATCGGCCGGGGATACCACCAGTGCCAGATATAACCCGACAGCAAGGGTAACAACCGTGATGCCAACGGCCCAGGGCATGATGGCGCTGGCCAGTTTCAGGAATACACTTGGTTTGGCGAAACGATGCATTTTTCCTTGTCCATTCGCATCACAGTGGGAGAACGGCTCCTCACCGGTTTGACGGTCTTTCTCTCGATCTGTGTTCTGGCAAGCAGGAAGTCAGGTCTGCTTGCCGCTCGTGTCGTTTATTCAACCGCCAGGCGCAGGGCGCGTGCAGCGGCCAGGGGGGCCAGGGCCAATGTCAAAAGCAGGATTGCCCCCATAATCTGTAAATGTTCTCCGGCGGGCAGGCCAAGCAGCGATGCCTCGACAGCCCCGGCGCCAAAAATAAGCACCGGAATATAAAGCGGCAAGACCAGCAGCGAAACCAGAACCCCACCCCGGCGCGCCCCTAAAATAAGGGCAGCGCCAATGGCGCCAATCAGGCTTAGGGCAGGGGTGCCCACCAGCATTGCCAGCATCAATGTGCCAAAACCGGCACTGTTCATATTCAGCATCACCGCCATAAGCGGTGCGGCAATAATCAGCGGCAGACCGGTGGTGAGCCAATGGGCAAAAACCTTGCCCAATACCACCAGTTCCAACGGCACCGGCGATAACGAAAGCAATTCCAGCGTGCCGTCTTCAAAATCGGTCTGGAATACGCGTTCCAGGGATAACATCGCCGCCAGAAGGGCCGAAACCCAGATCACACCCGATGCGATCCGCGCCAGAATATTGGCTTCCGGTCCCACCCCAAAAGGAAACAGCGTGGTCGTGACAATGAAAAATGCCACCACCATGATGGAATCGGCCCCTTGTCGCAGGGCCAGGCGCAGGTCACGGGCGAGAATCGCAATTAATATTTTCATGCTATCCCCTCAAAATCGGTAGAGGGGCTGTGTGCTTTTTGCCGCTTCATGTTGTTCGGCGTGATGTCGGCGTCCGCGTCCGCGTCAGGATGCGGCACCTCCGTCTCTGCCGCACTATCATCGGCCAGCCAGTCAAACATCGGGATGGCAAATTCATCCAGGTTCAAAATGCGCGGCGACTTCACATCAAGATCGATATGGGTTGAATAAACAACCACGCCGCCCCGGGCACGAAAATCGTCAATCAACTGGGCCAGGTCCGCGCAGGATTCGCGATCCAGCCCCACGGTGGGTTCATCTAGCAGCCATAAATGGCTGTCGCCAATTAGAATGCGGGCGAGCGCGGTGCGGCGCTTTTGACCGCTTGACAGAAACCGGCCGCTGCTATTGGCAAGATGCAGAATGCCCAGCGCATCAAGCGCCTGGTCAATGGCGGCATCCACATCATCCACGTCGCGCAGGCTGGCCCAAAGGCGCAGGTTGTCACGCACGGTCAGAACCGGTTTTACCGCATCCTGATGGCCCAGATACTGCATCCGGGCGCGATGGGCGGGCATATCGTGACGGATGTTTTCATTTTCCCAGCAAATAGTGCCGGTCAGGGGTTCGGACAGCCCGGCCATCAGGCGCAGCAGGCTGGATTTTCCCGCACCGTTACGTCCGCGCAGCATCAGGGCTTCACCCTTCTGCGCATCAAACGTCAGATCGGCAAAAACAAGCCGTTCACCCCGGCGGCAGGTCAAATCAGAACCGGTAAAAACAATCATCCAGGCCACACAAACCATTCACAAGTCATGCACTTCTATACCGTGAAGTGTCATTGGAATCATGCTTTATCCGACATTTGCCCAAGAGGCTTTGTTTCAGGTCAATCCCGGGGCCATGCCGGGGTGTTTTTGCACATTATTTTAATAAAAACCTATCAACCGGCCCTAGTCAAACCGCGCCATTCCGGCACTGCGGATCGGGCCGCCATTTTCTTCCTGCAACAAAACCGCGATGCCACCCGTACATTCATATTCCAGGCGCACCGGAATATCGCGCGGCTTGCCATCCCAGGTGCCCAGGTCGTCCAGCTCGCGCACGATATTGATATGTTTGAGGTTGCGACCGGCATTTTCCCCCGCGTCAACCTCGGTGCTGGCATGTTGGTCAAATCCCAGCAGCCATATTTTAAGCGGTTTGTCCGGTTTGGCATTGGCGTTTGCGGCCAGATGAATGATACCGCCGGGTTTTTGACCGGCTGTATTGTCGGTCTTTATCGTCACCCACGATTCCAAAGACGATGGTTTTTTTAACGCCGCGGCAAGGATGGCCGCCTTGTTTGTCGCCCGTACCGACCCTGCGCCATTAATAATGGTCTGCGGTGTATAGACATAGCTTTCATGATTGAAAGCGGCATATTTGCGCTGGCGATTGGTATAGGCAGGTTCGGAAAAGCGGTCTTTCCAGCCCAGATAATTCCAGTAATCCACATGGAAAGACAGCAAAAGCAGGTTGTCTGTTTCCTTGGAAATATCGCGCAGCACCGCATCGGCCGGCGGGCAGGAACTGCATCCTTCGGATGTAAACAGTTCAACAACCGCTTGCGGCGTTACGCTGGTTTTTTGTGCTGCAGCGGCATAGGCCGGGCCGGAAACAGCAAGCGAGAGCAACGCTGTCAGGACGCCATACCGCGGGGTTTTAAGGTTTTCTATTTTCATGGGCACATCATTGCCGATTGCGGCCTCACCTGCCAATCACAAGCGGTTGAACCGACCTGCGGTCAGTAAAATGGGCATTTCTTGCGCAAGCAAAGACAATATTCCGAGGAAATTCTCAAAAAACGATGATATTGTGCCGTGTTTATCGTAGGGGATAAGGGCAGGGGCCGGGGTGCCCCTGTTTTTTATAACGCAAAATAAAGCCGGTTCAGGAGCCCGTTTGAGGCCGATAAAGAGACCGGCAAGGCAAGAGGGTTTGCAGGAAATGATACAACGTGAGCATTGGGGGTCACGCCTCGGCTTTATTCTGGCAGCCGCAGGGTCGGCGGTTGGTCTGGGGAATATCTGGAAATTTCCCTATATGGCAGGAAGTAACGGGGGCGGTGCCTTTCTGCTGATTTATCTGGCTCTGGTTTTTACCATTGGCCTGTCGGTGATGCTGGCAGAAATGGTGATTGGCCGCATGGCCGAAAAGAATGCCATTGGCGCGTTCAAAAAGCTTAAAGGCGGGGCCTGGCCTTTGGTTGGTCTGTGCGGTGTTGGCGCAGCCTTTATGATCCTGTCATTTTACAGTGTCGTTGCCGGCTGGACCATTGCCTATATGATCAAGGCCATCAGCGGGGGCATTTCCAGCAGTGATCCCGGCGTTCTGGGCGCTGCTTTTGGTGGCTTTATTTCGGGCAATGTTGCGCCGATTGTGTATCACGCCATCTTTATGGCGCTGACGGTTTTTGTCGTGCTGTCGGGGATTGGCAGTGGCATTGAACGGGCGTCCAAAATCCTGATGCCAGCCTTGTTTGTGCTGCTTCTGGTTTTGATCGTGCGTGCCGTTACCCTGCCGGGTGCTGGCGAAGGGCTTGCCTTCCTGTTGCAGCCGGACTTTTCGAAAGTCACCTGGAATACCGTTTCCGATGCATTGTCGCAGGCGTTTTTCTCGC
>JBNKVZ010000136.1:0-12780 GCA_050299455.1 Thalassospira sp. | reverse complement strand
CATCCAGCATGGATTGCACCGCCGATGGTGCCCCGCAAAAGACGGCTTCAACCGTGCCATCCTGCCGGTTGCGCACCCAGCCGGTTAATCCGCGCTTGCGGGCCTGCTCCACGGTCCAGGCGCGAAACCAAACACCCTGAACCCGGCCTTCGATACGCACCAGAACGGCGATATCGCCCTTACCTGTTTGCGGGTCGGGATCGGTCTGTGCCATGTCACACCTTCCTTGTTGTTCGATCGATTTGCGCCAAATCAGGCAAGCTTGGCGTTCCCTATTCCCTAGCCGCGCAAGACGAGATGGGTGTGCGGCAAACACGCCGCGGCCCAACCTGGCGCTTCTATAATTGGCACGGGCAAAATTATTTCGCGCCCGGGATCACCGCATGCAAATGGGTATTTTCCTTGAACTGGCGCAGTTGCTCTTCACTGGCCGGACCCTGGTGGTTTTCTTTCCACTGGTCATAGGTCATGCCATAAACCACTTCGCGGGCCTGGTCATAATCCATTGCCACATCGTTTTCGCGGGCAGCGGCCAAATACCATTTGGCCAGGCAGTTGCGGCAAAATCCGGCCAGGTTCATAAGGTCGATATTCTGCACATCCTTGCGATTTTGCAGATGGCCGACCAAACCGCGAAACGCAGCGGCTTCGAGTTCCAGCCGGGTCTGTGCATCGAGTTCGGCGGCAACACCGTTTCCGGTGGCGGCTTCGTTGCTTAGAGTTGATCCGGCACAATCAGACATTTTCAATCCTTTCACAGTCAAGCTGTTTGCTAAGGGATGTAATCAGTTCGGGCACCTGCGCAATGCCGGCCGCCTCGCAAAACAGATCATTTTCAATTTCGATCTGCCCGACCATTTCATGCACCCAGGTAATTTCATAAGGGATATGGATGGCAGCACCCCCGCATTCGAGCACGGGCAGAATATCGGATTTCATCGAATTGCCGATCATGACCGCTTCACACGGTTCCACGCCATAACGCCCAAATATATTGCGATAGGTCAGCGGATCCTTTTCCGAAACAATCTCGATCCCGTCAAAATGTTTCTCAAGCCCGGAGCGTTCGATTTTCAATTGCTGGGCAATCAAATCACCCTTGGTGATCAAGACCACCTTGTAATCAGACATCCCGGCAAAATGCGCTAGCACACTGGCCGCCCCGTCGATCAGCCGGGTGGGGGCGCGCAGCATGGCCTTGCCAATTTCGGCCAGCTCATGAATTTCGGCTGCCGTCACTTGCTTATTGGAAATCTCGATGGCGGTTTCGATCATGGACAGGGCAAAACCGGTGACCCCATAACCATAAATCGACAGATTTTCGAGTTCCGCCTGGTAAAGCCGCTCGTCCACGGTTTCCGCATCGCTGTATTTTTCCAGCATGGCGCGCAGGCGCTCATGGGCATCGCGAAATAACGGTTCATTGTGCCAAAGCGTATCATCGCCATCAAAGGCAATCAGCTTGAACATTCACACTCTCTTGTATCGTTTTTATATCCCGTGCCGCCCTTTCCGGGCCGCATCCGGCAGGGCCGCCGACCATAAGCCACCGCTCATGCCCGGTAAAGCCCTGCATTATTTGTAAATAATGCGTTTTAAAACAGTTACCAGACATCACCCGCGCAATATCGCATCCC
Organism: Thalassospira sp.; assembly: GCA_050299455.1. Taxonomy (GTDB): domain Bacteria; phylum Pseudomonadota; class Alphaproteobacteria; order Rhodospirillales; family Thalassospiraceae; genus Thalassospira. The sequence goes on along the minus strand of JBNKVZ010000136.1, from coordinate 11,143 downwards.
CCGCCCATCACAATCGTGCGACAGAGCGGCCTAAAAGAGGCACAAAACCGAAAACGGAAGCGCCTGTCGTTTTATGCAATCACCCCGGCAGAGTGTGTATTTGGAAAATCCGGTCTCCGGCATAGGTTCTGCGCTCCGACACAACAATCCCACGGGAACCTGTCCCCCAAAACGAACGGAGACTTTGATGTCCGAAATAAAAAACAAGGTTGTTGCCATCACCGGTGCCAGCAGCGGCATTGGCGAAGCAACAGCCCGCCTGCTGGCTCAAAAAGGCGCCAGTGTCCTTTTGGGCGCACGGCGCACCGAACGGCTTGAAGCCCTGGCAAATGAAATTAAGGCCAATGGGGGCAAGGCTGCCTTCGCCAAACTCGATGTCACCGACGCGCAAAATATGCAGGAATTTGTCGATGATGCGATTACGCAGTTTGGCAAACTTGATGTGCTGTTTTCCAATGCCGGTATTATGCCCCTCTCCACACTGTCAGCGCGCAAAACAGATGAATGGAACCGCATGATTGATGTCAATATCCGTGGGGTTCTGAACGGTATCAATGCCGCCCTGCCGGTTTTTGAAAAACAGGGATCGGGGCATTTCATCAATACCGCCTCGATCGGGGCGCATGTGGTGGTGCCAACCGGCGCGGTCTATTGTGCCACCAAATATGCCGTCTGGGCCATTTCCGAAGGTTTGCGCCAGGAATCGCAAACCACCCGCGTGACCACCATTTGCCCCGGCGTGGTGGAAACCGAACTCGGCCATGACATTACCGACGAAACATCGAAAAATGCGCTGAAAGAATTCCGCAAAGCCAGCCTCAGCCCCGATGCCATCGCGCGTGGCGTTGCCTACGCCATCGAACAGCCCCAAGACGTGGATGTAAACGAAGTGATCATCCGCCCGACCGTTAGCGCGTTTTAAACCAGAAACAACAAAGCCGCCGGAAATGTGCCGGCGGCTTTGCTTTATCCATTATCGTGACGCGGCCTTAAATCAGGCGTCTTCTTTTTCAAACTCGATAATAATCGCATCGACCGACAGGTTGGCCCCCTGCTTGGCGTGGATGGTTTTGATCACGCCTTTGCTTTCGGCTTTCAGCACATTTTCCATTTTCATGGCTTCAAGGATGCACAATTCCTGTCCGGGCTGAACGGTTTGCCCTTCCTCGACCGAGACCTTGACCAGAAGGCCCGGCATCGGCGAAAGCAGGAAGTTCGACATATCGGGCGGTGCCTTGAACGGCATCAGTTTTTGCAGTTCGGCAATGCGCGGGCGCAGAACCTTGATGTTTTTTTGCACGCCATTGGCCGCCAGGCGATAACCCGTGCCATCAATATCGACCTGCACGCAAAGCGGCACACCATCGATTTCGCCAAAGAACAGGCTGTCGCCAATTCTCCAGTCCGACACCACGCCAAAGCTACGGTCACCAATGGCAACAATGTAATCACCGTTAACGCCGTCTACTTCGATGTCAAACGGGGTGTGATCATCGCCCGTCACCGCAACCCAGCCTTCATGCACCGGGGCTGCGTTTTCGCGGTACTGGCCGGTAATGCCGCCATTGCGTTCGGCCATGCGCTGGTTGATATAAGCCGCCACCGTGATCAGGGTTTGCGGGTCATCATTGGGCAAATCATCGGACGAGAAACCATGCGGATATTCTTCGGCGATGAAATTGGTGGTGATATTGCCGTCCTGGAAGCGTTTATTGGCCATAACAGCGGCCAGGAACGGAATATTGTGCGAAATGCCGCGAATGAAATAGGCATCAAGCGCACGACGCATGTGATGGATGGCTTCATCCCGATCTGCGCCATAGCTGACCAGCTTTGCCACCATCGGGTCGTAAAACATGGAAATTTCACCGCCCTCGAACACGCCGGTATCCACACGGACATTGTCGGTTTCAACCGGCGGCTGATAATGGACCAGGCGCCCGGTGGAGGGCAGAAATTCGCGGAACGGGTCCTCGGCATAAATGCGGGTTTCCATGGCCCAGCCGGTCAGGGTGACACCATCCTGCTGCAGGGTCAGTTCCTGGCCATAGGCAATGCGGATCATCCATTCCACCAGGTCCTGCTTGGTAACAAGCTCTGTCACCGGATGTTCAACCTGCAGGCGGGTATTCATTTCCAGGAAGTAGAAATTCTTGTTTTTATCGACAATGAATTCCACCGTCCCGGCAGAGCAATATTCTACCGCGCGTGCCAGAGCCACGGCCTGCTCGCCCATCGCCTTTCGGGTTTCCGGGTCAATAAAGCAAGAGGGGGCTTCTTCGACCACCTTTTGATGGCGGCGCTGAATGGAGCATTCGCGTTCGCCCAGATAAATGGCATTGCCATGTTTGTCGGCCAGCACCTGAATTTCAATATGGCGCGGTTCTTCAACAAATTTTTCAATAAAAACGCGATCATCGCCAAAGCTGGACGCTGCTTCGGAGGTCGCTCGCTCGAACCCTTCGCGGCATTCGTCATCATTGCGGGCAATACGCATGCCCTTGCCGCCACCGCCCGCCGATGCCTTCAGCATGACCGGATAACCCACGTCATTGGCAATCTTCACCGCCTCGTCGGTATCCTTGATCACGCCCATGAAACCCGGCACCGTGGAAACCCCGGCATCCGCCGCGATTTTCTTGGACGTGATTTTATCGCCCATGGCAGCAATCGCACCGGTCGGCGGGCCGATAAATTCAATTTCCGCTTCGGCCAGGGCCTTGGCAAAATTCTGATTTTCCGAGAGAAAACCATAGCCAGGATGCACGGCCTCGGCCCCGGTTTGCTTGCAGGCATCGATGATTTTATCGATCAGCAAATAGGACTGGTTGGAGGGTGCTGCCCCGATATGCACCGCTTCATCGGCCATTTGCACATGCAGGGCGTTTTTATCGGCATCGGAATAGACCGCCACGGTGGCGATGCCCATTTTGCGGGCGGATTTAATAACACGGCAGGCAATTTCGCCGCGGTTGGCAATCAGGATTTTTTTAAACATTTCTGGGTGCTCCGGGCTTATAACGGGATGTTGCCATGTTTTTTGGCAGGGTTCTTGACGTCCTTGTTGCGCAGCATCGCAAGCGATTTGCACACCCGACGGCGGGTGCCATGCGGCATGATGACATCATCGATAAAGCCCTTGCGCCCCGCGACAAACGGGTTGGCAAATTTTTGGCGATATTCTTCGGTGCGGGCCTCGATTTTCGCGGGGTCGTTCATATCGGCACGGAAAATGATTTCCACCGCCCCTTTCGGCCCCATCACGGCAATTTCGGCACTGGGCCAAGCATAATTGACATCGCCGCGCAAATGCTTGGATGCCATCACGTCATAGGCCCCGCCATAAGCCTTGCGGGTAATCACCGTTACCTTGGGCACCGTGGCCTCGGCATAGGCATAAAGCAATTTGGCACCATGTTTGATGATGCCGCCCAGTTCCTGTGCCGTGCCCGGCATAAAGCCCGGTACATCAACAAAGGTAACGATGGGAATATTATAGGCATCACAGAAGCGCACGAAACGTGCGGCCTTTTTGGAGCTGGCAATATCCAGGCAGCCGGCCAGCACCATCGGCTGGTTGGCGACAATGCCAACTGCGCGGCCATCCATACGGGCCATGCCGATAATGATGTTTTTGGCGTAATCGGGCTGGATTTCGTAAAAATCGCCTTCATCGACAGTTTTAAGGATCAGTTCCTTCATGTCGTAAGGCATGTTGGGGTTTTCGGGCACCAGGGTATCAAGCGAGAAATCATCGCGATCCACCGGGTCCTCGCATTTGCGCGCGGGCGGCTGTTCCTTGTTTGACAGCGGCAGGAAATCGATGAAACGGCGGGTTTGCAGCAGCAAATCCACATCATTTTCAAAGGCCAAGTCCGCCACACCGGAAACGGCACTGTGCGTCATCGCCCCACCCAATTCCTCGTGGGTGACTTCTTCGTGGGTAACGGTTTTCACCACATCCGGCCCGGTCACGAACATATAGGAACTGTCCTTGACCATGAAAATAAAGTCCGTCATGGCCGGGCTGTAAACCGCCCCGCCCGCACACGGCCCCATGATCAGCGAGATTTGCGGAATAACGCCCGATGCCTCGACATTGCGCTGAAACACATCGGCATAGCCCGCCAGGCTTTCGACCCCTTCCTGAATACGGGCACCGCCCGAATCATTCAGGCCAATCACCGGTGCGCCGACCTTCATCGCCTGGTCCATGATTTTGCAAATCTTGCGGGCATGCGCCCCGGAAAGCGCACCGCCAAACACGGTGAAATCCTGGCTAAACACAAATACCAAACGTCCATTGATCGTCCCATGACCGGTTACAACACCATCACCGGGAATGCGGTTTTCGGTCATGCCGAAATCAACGCAATCATGTTCGACAAACATGTCCCATTCCTCGAAACTGCCTTCATCAAGCAGCACATCCAGGCGTTCGCGTGCGGTAAGCTTGCCTTTGGCGTGCTGCTTGTCGATGCGCTTCTGCCCGCCGCCCACTGCGGCTTCGGCGCGCATTTCTTCGAGTTTGGTGATGATTTCCTGCATGCTGGCTGATCCTTGTTTGTGGCCCGGCCGGAATAAAAACAGCGCCCCGTCAAAATGGGGCTAAAAGTGAAATACCATTATTCGGTACTGGAATGCCAATTATTTTTACACAGCATTTTTCCATACCGCAACCGCTCAAATGCCTGAATTCCCTAACGTCAACGGAAAATATCAGATTTAACAGGACTAAAGTCTAGGATGCGGGAAAACAGAAAAACGCGCCCACACCAAGGACAAGTAAACGCTGTTATCACCCAATGGCATAAATACCGTGCCGAAAATCCCCTCCCATCACGGTGCATCCCACCAGGCTGTTTTGGTAACGCTTGTTTTAATTATGGGGTGGAAGGCCGGGCATGATGCACACAAAAGGTATTTCGCCCGGCTTCCTTGGCTTGATAAAGGGCACGGTCAGCACGTCGATACAGGGTTTTGGGCAAAACCGCCTCACTGCCAACACCGATGCCGATACTCACCCCGATCTTGATGTCATATTCTTCGATATGAGAGGTACGGGCGACGGCATTAATCACGCGCAAAGCGGCCTTTTCCGCCACGTTAATGTCTTCAACCTGGGTCAGTAAAACGGCAAATTCATCCCCACCCAGGCGGGCGATAAAATCGCTTTCGCGAAACTGCTTTTTGATGCGGTCGGCCACATCGGCCAATAACGCATCGCCAACAGGGTGCCCATAGGTGTCATTGACCATTTTAAAATCATCAAGATCCAGCAGCAGCAAAACAACATGCCGCCCCCCGGCCCGGCATTTTGACAACGCATTGGAGAGCTGATCTTCAAACTGGCGCCGGTTGCCCAGGCCCGTAAGCGGATCGGACAGGGCCATATGGCGAATGCGCTGTTCAATTTCCTTGGACAGGGTAATGTCACTATGCGTGCCCGACAGACGCAGGGGCTTCCCGTCATCGGACCATTCAAACACCTTGCCCCGGTCCAGCACCCACACCCAGTTTCCGTTTTTGTGTTTCAGGCGATATTCACAGTCAAACTGGTCCGTTTCATGGTCAAAATGGCGGTCTAACAACCCATTGATGGTTTCGACATCTTCGGGATGGCAAAGATTGATCCAGCGATCCACATTGCATGGCATCAATTCTTCCAGGGTATATCCGGCAATTTCCGCCCAGCGATTGTTAAGCCGAATATCCCCCGTCTGGATGTTCCATTCCCAGGTGCCGGCATTGGTGGCCCGGACGATTTCATCAAGACGCTGGCGTTCAAGCTGAAGCTGGCGATTGGCCTTGATCAGGCGGCGTTCATATTCGTTACGCTCTGTCACATCAAAAACAATGGAATTGATATATTCGGAGCCATTTAACACAACGCGCCCGGAATTCACCCGCACATCGCGAATGGCCCCATTAGCAAGCCGATGCCGGAAGGAAGAACTGGCCGCCCCGTTATCAATGATCTTTTGCACCGCCCTTGTAATAACATCGCCCTTCGCCACATTGATCTGACCAATCACCATCTTGCGCAAGGTCGCATGATCATAGCCGTAAAAATCACAGGCGGCCTTGTTGGCATCCACAATCTGCCCTGTCGACGGGTCAATCAGCAATTTGACGGCCGGGTTACGATCAAACATCTGGCGATAAAGGCTTTCGCGTTCGGCAATCGCATTTTCGGCATTTTTTAAATCGCTGACATCGGCAAAGGAAACCACCGCCCCTTCGGATTGCCCGGTTTCAGGGTTAAAAAGCGGCTGGGCATTGATCCGCACCCAAACCCGGCGGTCATTGGCGCCTTGTATCCCCATAATCACACCATAGACCGGCTCCTGCTTTTTCAAGGCCCGCACAGCGGGAAAGTCATCGGGGTAGAAGGGATGCCCGCGCTGGTCAACGGCCTGCCATCTATTATCGGCGGCCTTAAGGCCCAAAAGCGCACTGGCACTTAATCCCATCATTTTTTGCGCGGCCAAATTGCTTTTGATGATAATGCCACACGCATCATAGACCATGACGCCATCGGGAATGGTTTCCAGCAAATGCTGATAGCGACGGTTGCTTTCCTGCAGGGCGACCGAGATTTTCCGATATAGTGACGGATTGCGCAACATCCCGACAATGGCACCACTGCCTGTGCCCGTGCCAGGAATTTTCATTGCCTGATCCACCACGTCAATCCATTCCCCATTGCGATGGCGAATGCGAAAACGCCGGGTCAGCGTCTTTCCAAACAGTTCGGGCGGAAGTGTTGCAAAGGATGCGAGATTGCCAATGTCATCGGGGTGCGCCAAAGACAAGCACCAGTCGCCATCCGGCGTGCCGAGATCAGCAATGTCATATCCCAGCATATCTTTGAGATTGGAACTGAAACTGCTTTTTTCCGGGCAGGCAAGGTCAATGAAATAAAGCAGGTTATCTGACGATGCATTATCATTGTCACAAGGTTCGAGCGGGACCGTCGAACCTTTAAGACAGTCAAACACGTCGTCAAGATGACTGGCTGTTTTACTCTCGCTCATCTTACGCTGCCTCCGCGTCACCCGTTCCCTGCACAGACCCAAATGCCATGCGCTGACTGTCGGGAAGGCAAAATACCCTTTCTAATATAAGCACTTTTCCAATACGTAAGTATATATATTTTGCAATTTAAATCTGCAATTGAGACGAAAAACGAGGCTAAAATCGTAAATATCCGAGATTTGCGATGTTTTTGCCCGCGAATGAGCCGCTAAATCGCAAATGTATCTAGCTTTACGTATCGAGTGACGTATGAGGTAACATATTGGGTGATAAATACAAAAAAGGCACCTTTCGCAAAAAAGGTGCCTGTTGTCATTTATCCGCAAGGCAAAATACGCAGCCCAGCAAGGCTGGCCGATCAGGGTTGCGTTCCCTCGCCGCGCAAAAGCGCCAAAAACTCACCTGCCGCCAGAAGCTCGTGCCGTAATTTTTCCCGGCGCGCGGTTGCCTCGGCATCCTCTCCCCAATTTTCGATGCTATAGCTTTCATCGATCTGGGAAATCTCAAAGGCCCCGGCGGCATCAAGACGGCCATGAAACACCGCAAGACCAATCACAACCGACCCGGAAACCGTGATCAGGGTATGAAGGGCCGCCAGTTGATGATCATCAAGCGGTTCGATCACGTCCTGAATGGCAAGAAGCGTGGTATCTTCCTGCGGTACGGGCATCACCCCCTGCGTCACCTTCAGCACGATTGAAAATTCGCTTTCTGCCCAATCAAGCAGCGGCTGCCAGTGTTCGTTTTGACGTGCGATCAGATCATCGGGATATTGCGCCCGATAGCACAACAAATCACTGCGGCCATACCCGGTAAGTTCGGCAATGACAGCGGCACGGTTGGGGGCGACACGGTCAATCGCGGTCGCGGCCAACTGCATGTGCGGCATCGTTGCCGGAACAATATGTTCGTCCTGGGCGGCCCATTCGGCGGCTACTTTTTCGGCAAGGGACTGAACTGGCAATAAAAATTCGGCCTTGGCCGGGGTTTTGACAGCCCGCCCGTCCAGATGCACACGCCAGCCCGCCCCGTTTGGATCGGGAACCGCGGCGACGTTTTTATAAAACCGTTTGATCGATGAATTTACCATAAAGGGCGATATGCCCAAATCCGGCAAAAGACGCAAGGGATTTGATGTCAAAAGTGGCAATGGTCCCTTCTTGATGGAAAAATTGCACATTTATTAAACAGAAATTTTCATCGCTTATATTTTAGACATTCCAGAACAACGCGCAGAGCCGCCATTGGCAAAGAAGGCGAAAAAATGGCACGAGGCTTGCTCGTATCCATCGGGTTTCTGGGCCTAAAGCAATGGAACATATTGCGCAAACGCGATGTAATCGGGAGACTTCGACAGATGGGTAAATTGGGTTTACGGATCGCCGCGATCGCCCTTGGGGCTGCAACACTGGTTGCGGGCCACACGGCAAAGGCGGATACACCGATCAAATTTTCGCTCGACTGGAAATTTGAAGGCCACACCGCCCCTTATATTCTGGCCAAGAAAAAGGGCTATTTCGCCGATGAAGGCCTGGATGTAACGATTGATTCGGGCAATGGCTCGGTCGGGGCGATTACCCGGGTTGCCAGCGGCGCCTATGACATTTCCTTTGCCGACATCAATTCGCTGGTTGAATTTAACGCCGCCCACCCGGACCAGGCCATGAAAGCCATTTTCATGGTCTATGACCGCCCGCCCTTTTCGCTGTTCATGCTGAAAAAAAGCGGCATCACCAAACCCGAAGACCTGAAGGGCAAAACCCTGGGCGCGCCGGTTTTTGATGCCTCGCGCAAGCTGTTCCCGGCCTTTGCCAAGGCCACCGGCCTGTCGATGGATGATGTGAAATGGGAAAGCATGGACCCGCCCCTGCGCGAACCGATGCTGGTGCGCGGCGATGTCGATGCCATTTCCGGCCATTATTTTACATCCGTGCTGAACCTTGAAAATCAGGGCATCAAAAAGGAAGACATGGTTGTCTTCAAATATGCCGATTATGGCCTGGATTTTTATGGCAACGGAATGCTCGCCTCCAAGGACATGATGGATAATCATGGCGACCAGTTGCGCGGCTTCCTGCGCGCCGTGGTAAAAGGCTGGCGCGATGCCATTGCCAACCCCGATGAAGCCATTGCCGCCCTGAAAGAAGTTGACCCGTTAATCGATACCGACCTTGAAACCGAACGCCTGAATATGGTGATCGAGGATAATGTCATCACCGATGAAGTGCTGGCACATGGCATGGGCCCGATTTCAAACGAGCGCATGGCAAAGGCCATCGAACAGGTCAGCATGGCCTTTGGCCTGAAAAACCCGCCCAAGGTCGCCGATATTTTCACCAGCATTTACATGCCCGGCGAAGCCGACCGCAAAATCAAATAATCACAGCACAAACCACCGAAACAGGCAGGGAGAATAAGGCTGTGTCGAGCAGTTTTGTCGAGCTAAGCAATGTCACGCTGCGTTATAGCGAGGGGGATGACCTTGCGCTTGATACAACGAACATGAAGATCCGCAAGGGTGAATTCATTGCCGTTGTCGGCCCTTCGGGATGCGGCAAATCCTCCCTGCTTAAACTGGTATCGGGGCTGATGCCGCCCAGCGACGGCACGGTTATTGTCGATGCCAAAGAAGTGGCCGGACCGTTAAAAATTGTCGGCATGGCCTTTCAAAACCCCACCCTGCTGCCGTGGCGGACAACACTGGATAATGTGTTGCTGCCATTGGAAATTGTGAAACCGCATCGCTATCGCCTGCGCAAACACAAGCAGGAATATATCGAGCGCGCCAAGGAACTTTTGGCAACGGTAGGACTGGCCGGGCACGAAGACAAATATCCGTGGGAGCTTTCCGGCGGCATGCAGCAACGTGCCTCGCTGTGTCGCGCCCTGATCCACGAACCCGACCTTTTGATGCTGGACGAGCCCTTTGGCGCACTGGATGCATTTACCCGCGAGGAATTGTGGGACATTTTGCAAAATCTGTGGATGAAGCGGCCCTTCACCGTCATTTTGGTCACGCATGATCTGCGCGAGGCGGCCTATCTGGCCGATACGATTTATGTGATGTCCAAGCGACCCGGGAAAATTCTGGTCGCACGGGAAAACACGTTGCCCCGCCCGCGTGATCAGGAAACCACCTTTACCCCGCCATTCACCGATCTGGTCCATGAATTGCGCAGTCACATCCGCGATGTGCGGGCAGCCTAGGCGAAAGGGCCGATAAAATGAACAAACGATCCCTTCAAAGCCGGGCAACCCCGTGGATCAGCGCAATTGTTTTTTTCCTGTTATGGGAAGGCATCGTGCGGCTGTTTCACATCCCGGATTACATTTTACCCACACCATCGGCCAGCCTTGAAGCAGCATGGCAATTTCGCAGTGCCATCTGGATGCACGCCACACAAACGCTTTATACAACGGTATTCGGTTTTGCCATTGCCGTGGTTTTCGGGGTTGTGCTGGGCGCGTTGGTGGGCTCCAGCCGGGCGATTTACTTTGCCGCCAACCCGCTTTTGGTCGGGTTCAATTCCGTTCCCAAGGTCGCCCTGGTGCCAGTTTTTGTGATGTGGTTTGGCATTGGCACGGTGCCTGCCGTGATTACCGCCTTCATCATTTCGTTTTTCCCCATCGTGGTTAATGTGGCCACCGGCCTTGCCACGCTGGAGCCGGAATTACGCGATGTATTGCGCTCGCTAGGCGCAACCCGCACCGATATCCTGATCAAGGTCGGCTTTCCGCGCGCCCTGCCCTATTTCTTTGCATCCCTTAAGGTTGCCATCACGCTGGCCTTTGTCGGATCGGTTATTTCCGAAACGGTGGCCTCCAATGTCGGGGTCGGCTATTTGATGCTGGCAGCATCATCGAAGTTCAACATGCCGCTGGTTTTTGCCGGGCTGCTGGTGATCGCGGCGATGGGCATCTTCATGTATGAGTTTTTCAACATCATAGAACGCCGCTCCACCCGCTGGGCCAATCGTGCCAATCCAACGGGCTGATCCAACCGGCTGATCGATCCCTCCCGCACATAAAACCGGCACAGGGCTTTTGGGCCTGCAACATACTTTGCAGGCCCGGCCCAGCTTACAGGCCTTATCTTGAAACCCGC
>JBNKVZ010000135.1:0-12882 GCA_050299455.1 Thalassospira sp. | reverse complement strand
CCACTCGCCCCATTCACCGTCAAGGTGCCATCAACCGATGTTTTCGTTATCACAGCTTCAATAGACGAGGAATTATACACGTTAAGGGTCAGGTTGCCGCTGCCCGTCGTGGAAATGCTATCGAGCTTGGCAAATTCCGTCAGTGAAAGAACGATATTTTCACCAGAGGCAGCCTGCACAGCAAACGTACCGCTACCAATCATAATTTTGGCCATCGCTGCCGAAACACCCGAGGCCGTTACGCCTGTCAGCGTCAAATCCCCGCTGCCGGTGACCTCAAACGTGGTGTAATTGGCCAATTGCTGTTCGGTCAGGCTGAAACTTTCATTTTCCGCCCCGGAAACGGAAATCGTTCCGTCAGCCACACTCAGTTTCGCAAGGTCGGCGGCTACAGCCCCCTGATAGGTGATGGTGCCGTCACCAGTTGCGGCAAAGGCGGCATAGTTATCAAGGAAGGTTTTATCAAAAACAAAATCTTCCCCGGCAGCACCGGTCAGCGAGGTCGTGCCATCAATTGTCAGTTTAGCGAGGTCGGTTGTCAAATCCGCTGCCGTCAGGCCGCTGAGGGAAAGATTGCCCGAACCCGTGGTGGTGAAATCGGCAATCTGATCGATGAAGGATTTCTCAAGGCTGAAATTCTCGCCCGACGCGCCGGTGATCGAAATTTTTTCACTACCGGCCGAAAGCTTTGCAAAATCAGCCGACAGCGCCGCACTGGTGGCATCGCTAAAAGTAATTCCACCCGTGCCACTCACCGTCAGCGTCAAAAGCTGGTCAAGCTGTGCTTTGGTAATGGTGATGGATTCATCTGCGGCGGCCACCAGCGAAATCGTCGAGCCCGTTGCAACCGTCAGCTTGGCCTGAATGGCCGAAATGTCATCGGCATTATCAAGGCTGGTAATGGTAATGGTTCCGGTGCCCTGGCCCGTCAGATGCCCCAGGCTATCAAGCTGGTCATCCGTAACGGAGAAACTTTCATTCATCGCCCCCGAAACATTGATGGTCACCGTCTGACCCGTGGTATCAATCTTGGCGAGATCCGTGCTTAATGCCGCGCTGGTTGCACCACTATAATTAATGGTGCCATTCTCAACATTGAAATCCAGTGCCGACAAACGGCCCAAAAGGGTTTTGGACAGCGCCAGGGTATCGCCACTTGATACTTCCGCCGAAATCGTCCCGGAAGATCCTGTTGAAAGTTTTGCAACCGATGCCGCGAGATTTGCGGTTGACGCCCCGGTCAGCGAAATATTACCGCTGCCCGTTGCTGCCAGACTGTAAAATTCGGCAAGGTTTGTTGCCGTAATGGTAAAATCGGTATTTTCGGTACCAACAACGGCAATTTGCGCGGTTGTTTCCGCCGCCTTGATATCATTAACCAGCGTATAAAAATCGCTGTTGGTATTGCTGTCCAGATCAGAAATACCGGTAATGCGGAATGTAAACAGGCCCGTTACCGCGCTGTCGCCATTGGATGTCGGGATGAAATCCCGCAATGTCTGGAATGACCCGACAATGGTGGTGCGCGCGTCACTGGCACCAGTCAGAGCCGTCACGGCGCCAAAATCATTGATAATCACCGGACGGCCAACACCGGAAAGATCAAGCGAGGTCACGGTATTTGTCTCGGGAATGGTCAGGGTTCCGCCACTATAAACCACCGACCCGCCGCCATCGCTATCCAGTGTCAGGGTAATGTTGCCCGATGTCGGCAGGTTTTTAAAAGACAGTTCCCCCTGTTCCGTTACCGAAACCGTAAAGGACCCAACCCCACCATTGCTGAGCGCGACATTCTGCGCCTTGGCGGCCTGGGCATCGGCGTCATATTCGGTTGCCGTCTGCGACAAGCTGCCCGACGCCGCCCCTTCCTGAATGGCATTTGCCGCCTCGCCCTGGGCAATATACTGATTTTTTACAATGTCTTCGGTGGTTGTAGCCCCTGCAATATTGCTGTTGCTGGCCGAAATGATCGAGGCCGTATCACTTGAAAGTGTCGTATCAACACCGGCATTTTCCAGCACAGTATTGATCGCCGAACTATCAAGATTGACGGTGCTATTCACGCCCTTAAGCGTCGTTGCCAATGCGTCTGCGACAGATTTGATCGCATCTTCTTCTGACTGGCCGCCCGAAGCGCCGGTAATGGCCTTGGCCCCCATTGTCAGAATATTGGCAACCTGCACACCGGCCTTGAACAAAGCGGTATTGTTGGTTGCAACAGGGTCAACCGTTTTCAGATCTTCGGTAACGCCAAAGGCCGCCTTGACCGCATCCATTGCGGCGGTTTCGCTTTCGCCCGAATCAATCAGGCTTTGAACCAGGGTTGTCAGCGGTGTTACCACCGTCGAACCATCCGGTGCTGTCAGTTTGCCGTTAAAGGCAAGGCCGGTGCTGATATCGGTCCCCCCGGTAATCTGGATCGCCCCCGTGCCCGTCAAACCGGTAAAGTTACCATTGGCATCGGTGGTAACGGTATTTCCCGACCCGTTAACGCGCGAAACGGTCGCCCCGGAAATATAACCATCAACCACGCGCCCGCCGGACCCGCCACCAAAGACACCGCCAAGGCCGCCACCCCCACCGCCGCACGCCGCCAATGGCAGGATCAGGGTTGAAACGATGCCCAGTTTAAGATTGGCCTGATATTTCTTTTGCCAGTCAGCAATAAATTCCAGAAACGCCTTCCGCCCCTGGGGAATTTCAATTTCCCGTGTCTGCTGCCCTTCAAATTCATCAAGGTCAACATCCTGATGCGCCACACGAACAGATGGCAGAAAATGGCCTGCCAAAAACGCGGCATTGGTATCGCGATCAATTGCTGTTGCAAGTTCATCCACGACTGCTTGCACAGACGCATCAACACTGTTCATTTTTGAAGTCATAATGAAATTTCCCGTTTTCTGTCGAAAGTGCGTTCACACACTTTTCCAACACGTCCCCGAAATTTTGTTTTAGTCATCGACCTGATGTCCCAAAGGTCGATTGATCCGTTTCGCAGCTTTATGACGCCGGTCAGCAAGTCCCCCATAGCCACCCTTAAGTATCGGCCAAGAAAACTACCCTTGAGGGAATATATACTATACTAAAATACAGCATTACCTTTCCCCCAACTCGGAACTGCAGAAATGAAAGAAATCTTTCACTATACCATTGCAGTTACGCCCCGCCTTTTTGCTGGATGCCCGATGATTTTCGCCTTATAAATTATTAGAAACAATCTATGGAAAACCATAGGTGGGGACTTTTACCGGAATGGCAGGGATGGCCCTTCAGCTGAATAACGATCTTTTTGATCTGTTAAATGCATTGAACAATGCACAGCATGTTTCGCACGCATGGCAAGCGGGGCTTGGCTTTTTCCGGAAATATGGGGGTAATCAAATTACCTATACCCATGAAAGACAGGATGGCAGCGTCATCTTTCTCACCACCCTGCCGGACTGGTGGATGACCTATTATCTTGACAATGATTATGCCAGCCAGGACCCGTTGATGGATGTCGCGCGTGCCTGCTTCTCGCCCACCCGGTTTGATACCAATGCCATCAATCTGCCGATTTCCCTGTCTGCCCCGGCAACTCAAATACTGCAGGAATATGCCGAAACAGGTTCGAATAGCGGGTTTGTCATCCCGACAATGACATCCTCAACCCTGACAGTCAGTGGTTTCAGCATTGCAAATACAATGGAAAATCAGGAATTCTCCCGATTCTATAGCGACAAGGGAAATACCCTGGCCCTTGCAGCCCATGCCCTACATCAACGCTGCCAGGAACTTGATCCACATCTTTCCCAAACGGATGATGTGCATCTGGCACAACAAAAAAACACGCATTACCCGCTTCTTAGCCCGCGAGAGCGCGAATGCATACTTTGGCTGTGCAAGGGCATGCGCAATGACGCCATTGCGAACCGTATGGGCATTACCCGTGTTACCGTTGAAATGCACTTGCGCAATTGCCGCCAGAAACTGAATGCCCGCACACGCGAACAGGCTGTCGTGACCGCCATCAAACAGGGTTTCATTACCCCATAAACACACTGTCTCTCTACCTGTGCCATAGCAGGTTTTGATTGGCACTCTTGACTGTTCATAAAAGCAGGAACTGCAAAACCACGAATTTGCAACTTCTTAGGAATGCCAGGGATGATAGCGAACGCACATAACGACCTTTTCGATCTATTAAATGCCCTGGATAATGCCCTGAATGTTTCCGATGCATGGCAAGCCGGGCTTGTCTTTTTCCGCAAATATGGGGGTAATCAAATTACCTATACCCATGAAAGACAGGATGGCAGCATCGTCTTTCTCACCACCCTGCCAGACTGGTGGATGACTTATTATCTCGAAAATGACTATGCCAGCCTGGACCCGTTCATTGATGTCGGACGTGCCTATTTCTCGCCAACCCGGTTTGATACCCAAGAGGTCAATCTGCCGGTTTCCCTCTCTGACCCCGCGGCTCAAATGCTTCAGGAGTATGGCGAAACAGGTTCGAGCAGCGGGTTTGTCATCCCGACAATGACCCCCTCAACCCTGACAGTCAGTGGCTTTAACATTGCCAACACAATGAAAAAGAACGAATTTTCACTATTCTATAACGACAAGGAAAGTGCTCTGGCCCTTGCGGCCCATGCCGTGCATCAACGCTGCCAGGAACTTGACCCGCACCTATCCCGAACAGACGTCCATCTGGCCCCGAAAAAGAACGCATCCTACCCCCTTCTCAGCCCACGGGAATGCGAATGCATGCTTTGGCTGTGCAAGGGCATGCGCAATGACGCCATTGCGGACCGCATGGGCATTACCCGTGTCACCGTTGAAATGCACTTGCGCAATTGCCGCACAAAACTGAATGCCCGCACACGCGAACAGGCTGTTGTCACCGCCATCAAACAGGGTTTTATTACGCCCTGAACACATTCTCTTCATGACCTGTTCCATGACCCCAAACCAAGCATCTGCTTTTTACTGACAATTTGGCAGATTTCTCCTTATAAAAGTAAAAGCCATGACCCATGAAAAACCACAGGCTTTGATTTTCAACAGACTGACAATGAGCAGAGATGATCTCGGACCCGAATAACGATCTCTATGATCTGTTAAACGCCCTTGAGAATGCCCATGATGTGCCAGCCGCCTGGCATGCTGGTTTGCGGTTTTTCAGAAAATTCGGCGCCCGTCAGATCACCTATGGCTTTGAAAAACTGGATGGCAGCATTGTCTTTCTAACCACCCTTCCCGATTGGTGGATGCGCCATTATCAGGACAACAATTATGGCAGCCACGATCCGCTGATCGATATTGCCCGAACCTATATTACACCCAAAAAATTTGAAACGCCCTTCACCAATTTCCCCGTCACCCTTTCGCCCAAAGCCCGGCAAATACTCAATGAATTTGGTGAAACGGAATCAACTGCCGGGCTGGTCATTCCGGGAATGCCCCCCATGCCGCAGCAATTAAGCGCCCTGGCCATTTCCAATACAATGGATGCGGAAGAATTTTCAAAATTCTATCGCGGCAAGGAAACCACCCTCATTCTTGCGGCACATGCCTTACAACAGCGATGCCAGGAGCTTGATTATCAATTTAGCCAAACAGACGTTCAGCTGGTCCGAGAGAAACTCGCGCATTACACCGAACTTAGCCCACGAGAACGCGAATGCCTGCTTTGGCTGTGCAAGGGCATGCGCAATGACGCGATTGCGGACCGTATGGGCATTACCCGTGTTACCGTTGAAATGCACTTGCGCAATTGCCGCACAAAACTGAATGCCCGCACACGCGAACAGGCTGTCGTGACCGCCATCAAACAGGGGTTCATTACCCCATAAACAGGCATTCTTTTGCCCAGCCCAGATATATCAGGCTTTCATCTTGACTCTTCCCCATGCGTTATTAGATAAAAGGGAACAAATCAGGAACATTGATCGGACCCTTGATGACCAGCAGGTTGCAACAGGCACGCGCAGCCCTTTTGCGGGCTGAAAAACAATGGCAAGGCCATGCTGCCTGTGTGACGGGCGGGCAATCGGCATTGATCAAACAGGGCTTTGGCCGCATTGACCTGACCCAACATTTTGCCGCGGGCGGCCTGATGCCCACCGGCCTGCACGAAATTATGACCGAACATCATGACAGTGCCGCATCGGCCCTGGCCTGGGATATGACCCGCCTTTCAACACGGATCCGTCCATCTGACAAAGGTACTGCCCTGTCAAACAAACACACCAAACCCGTCCCCATTTTGTGGGTTCAGCAACGCAAGGCGCTGGATCAGGGCCGGGTTTACGCCCCTGCCTTGTTTGCTGCCCCAACAGACGGGGCAATGCAGACAAAAGCGCAATCCGACCTGATAATGATGAATATTGACCAGCAACAAACCGCCCTTTGGACCTGCGAGGAAGCCGCCAAATCCGGGCAGATTGGCAATATCATTTTAGAAACAACCGATTACGACCTGACCACCGCACGCCGCCTGCAACTGGCCTGCGAGGCAGGGTCCTGCCGGCTGATTGTGCTGCGCCATTACCGGGCCGGGCAAAAAATTGCCCCCTCCCCGGCATGGTCGCGCTGGCACATCACGCCACATGGCATTTATCGCAAACTCAGCCTGATCGGGGGACGCGGGGTTCGACCGGCCAGCTGGAAAGTCTATATCGATGAAGCAACGCTTCTTGTATCTGTGGCTGCCCCACTGGAAGACCGATTGCCACCAAAACCACAATCCGTCACTGAAACCCGATGCCCGGTTCACGCATAAGGATGGGGCAAACCCCAAGGTCCTGGCGGCCAACACACCCCCCTTTGTTGTTACCCGAAATGACCATAAGGGTGTTTTGGTGTGCGGCCTGACAATACAGGCGCAGGCCCTGGGTATTTTGCCGGCCATGCGCCTGGCCGAAGCCCGCAGCATTTTGCCAAGCCTAATCAATATCACCGAAGATTCGGCCCTTTATGAACATTATCAGGCCCGGATCATCCGCCATCTGGACCGTTACAGCCCCTGGATTGCGGCCGACCGGACACTGGCGCGTGAAAATCTGGCCGGGCAAAACGGTTTCTGGCTGGAAATGACAGGCGGCATTCACCTGTTTGGTAATGAGGAAACCCTGATGGCACAAATTGAACGGGATTTACGCCATATGGGCTTTACCTGCCAAACCGGCATGGCCGATACCGCCGGGGCAGCCTGGGCCTGTGCGCAATTTCTGGCACAACAGCCTGCGCGTATCCTTGCCCTGCCAGCCGACCACGCAAAGGCCCGGGAATTGCCGGTTGCCGGGCTGCGTTTACCAACAGCCACATTGGCCATCCTGCACCGGTTGGGCATTCATCACCTGCATGATCTGGCCGATTTGCCGCGTGCAACACTGACCACCCGTTTGGGACCCGAGGTTTTGCAAAGGCTGGACCAGTTTTATGGCCGCCTGCCCGAACATCTGAATTTCCATTTGCCCAGCCAGCCCTGGCTTGTGCGCCAGCAATATGGCGAACCGCTGGGGGATGCCGCCAACCTTGAAGCGGCCATTGCGCAACTTGTGCAGACCCTGTGCCAGGATTTGCAAGACAATCACAAAGGATTACGACGGATCATTTTGCGCTGCATCCGGGTGGATAGGCACACCCATACGGTTGTCCTCACCACCAGCAGTCCCTGCCAGTCCACGCCGCATTTATTGCGCCTGCTGGCCGAAAAGCTGCCCGGTGTTGATACCGGTTTTGGCATCGAGGAACTAATCATCTTTGCCCCGTGGGTGGAAAATATCGCCTTTCGCCAAATCAGCCTTGAGGCACAGCAGCCCTCCGCCAGTGACAATATCGCCTTAAACGAATTGTTTGACCGTATTGGTCATCACCTTGGCCCCAAAGACCAACTTTATCGCCCGGACCACCATGCAAGCCACCTGCCGGAACTAGCTGTGGGCAAAAAGCCTGTTTCAGCAAAAGGAACCTGTCCGCGCCAGCCGGAATTTCCCTTGCCTGCCCGCCCCGTCCGGCTGATTGACCCGCCAGAGCCGGTGCAAATACTGGCACGTGCCAATAATGGCCTGCCACTGGAAATACGCTGGCGGCGCATGACCCTGAAAATCGAGAACCTGAAAGGACCAGAGCGAATCAGCCCGGAATGGTGGCACTGTTTAAACCAGGAGGGTTTCGCCCTGGCCGAGAAAACCCGCGACTATTTCCATATTCAAGACCAGACAGGCCGCCAATTATGGCTCTGCCGCCAGATGGTTCGTCGCAATCGGCATATTGAGGACGAAAATACCGGCCCCCATTCCCCCCAATATCCCCAAGACCCGTCCCCGCAGTTGGAATTTTTCAGCGCCCCATCAGCAAAATTGCACGATCGCGCCCCCGACCCGGATTTATGGTCGGTGCATGGCCTGTTTGCGTGTGGTTTTCTTGGTTCATCATCGCCAAAATCCGCCGGCCAGGGCCACCATAACAGGCACAAACCGCCCCCCTGAAATGCCCGCGCCGGCCCAGCAATTGGCCCGCACGGCTTTTCAGGGGGATGCGGCAAAATGTCCGCGATATGCCGAACTTCAGGTTAGCAGCAATTTTTCCTTTCTGCGCGGGGCCTCCCATGCCGAGGAACTGGTTTTAACGGCGGCCAGCAAGGGCCTGCATGGCATGGCCATTACCGATCGCAACAGCCTGGCCGGAATTGTGCGGGGATTTAGCGCCCATGAACCCTGGCAGGATCATTTGCGCTATATTGTTGGCTGCCGGCTTGATCTGGGCGATGCCCCGTCGCTGTTATGTTATCCGACCGACCGGCAGGCCTATGCCCGGTTATGCCGCCTGCTCACCCTGGGCAAGCGCCGCGCGCCCAAGGGCGAATGCGAACTGTACCTTAATGATGTGATCGAACATTGCGAAGGGCTGTTATTCATTGCCGTGCCGCCCCAGGTGCCCGATACTGAATTTTACACCCAGCTTGAAACCCTCAAGGCCGATTTTGCCGGGCGCATATGGCTATCGGTCAGCCGGTTCATGGACGGGTTTGACCCGCACCGGCTGGCATTTGCCGAACATGTGGAAGCAAGCCTGAACATTCCGGTGGTTGTGACCAATGATGTGCATATGCATGTTCGTTCGCGCAAACCGCTTCAGGATGTCCTTACCTGCATTCGCCATCACTGCCGGATCGAGGATGCCGGATACCGCCTGTTTCCCAATGGTGAACGCCATGTCAAATCACCCCGGGAAATGGCGGCCCTGTTCCCCGATCATCCCCACTGGCTGGAACGCAGTGTTGAAATTGCCCAACAATGCCGCTTTCATTTACGCGAATTGCGCTATGAATATCCCGATGAAAATGATGGTTCCGGGGAAACAACCCAGGAACGCCTGGCGCGGTTAACCTGGGAAGGCGCACACAAACGCTATCCCGATGGCATTCCTAGCAAAGTCGAAGGCTTGTTAAATGCCGAACTGGTCCTGATTGATCAGTTGGGTTACGCCCCCTATTTTTTGACCGTGCATGACATTGTGTCCTTTGCCCGTTCAAAAGGCATTTTGTGCCAGGGCCGTGGATCGGCGGCCAATTCATCGGTCTGTTTTTGTTTGCATATTACGGCCGTTGACCCGGCAAAGGTGGAATTGCTGTTTTCGCGATTTATCAGCAATGCCCGCGATGAACCGCCCGATATCGATGTCGATTTTGAACATGAACGCCGCGAAGAAGTTATTCAGTACATTTATCGGCGGTACGGGCGGGACCGGGCCGGGCTGACCGCCACGGTTATTTCCTATCGTTCGCGCAGTGCATTGCGCGATGTGGGCAAGGTTTTTGGCCTGTCGGAAGACAGCATTGTCAAACTGACTAAAACCATCTGGGGGTCTGGCCGCAAAGGCCCGCATGAGGACATGATGCGCCAGTCCGGCCTTAATCCTGATGAAGCCCGCATGCAGGCCATTTTACGCCTGGCGGGCGAACTGACCGGTTTTCCCCGCCATTTATCGCAGCATGTGGGTGGTTTTGTCATTACCCGCGGGCCATTATGCGAACTTTCGCCCATTGCCAATGCCGCGATGGAAGACCGCACCACCATTGAATGGGACAAGGACGATATTGATGCGCTGGGCATTTTGAAGGTCGATGTGCTGGCACTGGGAATGCTCAGCTGCATTCGCAAGGCCTTTGACGAACTGCGCCAGCACAAAAACATCGATTACGACCTGGCCTCCCTCCCCAAGGAAGACCCTGCCGTTTATGAAATGCTGTGCAAGGCCGATAGCATTGGCACCTTTCAGGTGGAATCCCGGGCGCAAATGAGCATGCTGCCGCGCCTAAAGCCCAAATGCCTGTATGATTTAACCATTCAAATCGCCATTGTCCGCCCCGGCCCCATTCAGGGCGGCATGGTACATCCATTTTTACAACGGCGGATGAAACGGGAAAAAGTCGATTACCCGTCTGATGAACTGAAGGCTGTTTTAAAACGCACCGAAGGCGTGCCGCTATTTCAGGAACAGGCCATGCAGATTGCCATTGTCGGCGCGGGCTATAGCGGCGGTGAAGCCGATAATTTGCGCCGGGCGATGGCGACCTTCAAACGCACCGGCACCATTGGCGAGCATCGCGACAAATTCATCAATGGCATGTTGCGCAATGGCTATGACGCCGATTTTGCCGAACGCTGTTTTAAGCAGATCGAAGGTTTTGCCGATTACGGCTTTCCCGAAAGCCATGCCGCCAGTTTTGCCATTCTGGCCTATGCGTCATCCTGGCTCAAACATCATCACCCCGATGTGTTTTTATGTGCCCTTCTCAATGCTCAACCGATGGGATTTTACGCCCCAGCACAACTGGTGAACGATGCGCGCAATCACGGGGTTCGGGTGCTGGAAGTGGACGTTAATTACAGCTTCTGGGACAACACAATGGAACGCGAAATGGGCCGTGCCTCGGGTTATCTGGCGGTACGTCTGGGGTTTCGCCAGGTGCGGGGGCTATCAGCACTTGAAATCACCAAACTGATCGCCAACCGCCCGATTGGCGGCTTTCAGGATATTTACCTGATGGCGCGCCAAACCGGCCTGTCACCAGCAGCGCTTGAAAAACTGGCCGAAGCCGATGCCTTTCAATCCCTCGCCTTACGCCGACGCGAGGCCCTGTGGGCGGTTAAACGCTTTGGCAAAGGGCGCAAGGCCCCAGCCGCCCTGCCATTATTTGAAGCGGCCCAAAGCTTTAACCACAATATGGGCGTTTCGGCCGAATTTGGCCCGGAACCGGCGGTAAACCTGCCTGTGATGGGGCCGGGAGAAGAAATTATCGAAGATTATGCCAGCCTGCGCCTGTCGCTTAAGGGCCATCCGCTTACCCTGCTGCGCGATGTTTTGCAAAGTGCTGGCGTCAAACGGGCGATTGACCTTAATGCCGCGCGCGATGGCGATAAAGTCACCCATGCCGGGCTTGCCATTGTCCGCCAGCGGCCCGGCACGGCATCGGGCGTGGTTTTTATTACATTGGAGGACGAAACAGGCATTGCCAACCTTGTCGTCTGGTCCAAGGTGATGGAACAACATCGCCGTGAAATCATGACAGCAACCCTTCTGGGGGTTTCGGGCCGGTTTCAGCGCAAGGACAATGTCACCCATATAGTGGCGGAAAAACTGGTTGATCTTTCCGGCATGCTGCAAAGCCTAAGCGACAATACCAAAATCAGCCGTCAGTCTGGCGGTCATCCGCGCAATTTGCGCTGGGCAACGGGCAGCGGTGGTGCGCCCGCCCCCACGGCCACACCATCCCAGCCATCCGGCCCGGACGGGCCCCATCAGCTTGAAAATTTGGGCCAGCGTCACGAACAGGACCATGCCAAATCCAGCCGCCTGAAAATTGACAGCCATGATTTTCACTAACGCGGGCTTAATTAGCACCCACCCAGCGCGACAACCCTTCGGCCAGCGATACCGGCTGCCAGGCGGGCAATATTTTACGCACCAGGTCAATATTGGCACAGCTATGTTGCTGATCCCCCGCCCGTGCCGGACCATAGGAATAATCCAGTGCCTGACCGGTCGCCTCCTGCCAGGCTTCAACCAGTTCGGTCAATGTCGTTTGCTGGCCCGTGCCCAAATTCATAACCCGGGGGGCAGCACCGTCAAATCCGGTCAAAAGGGCGATGGCGCCGGCAATGTCTCCCACCGCGATATAATCGCGCGTAATCGATCCATCGCCAAAAATGGTAAATTTCTTGCCTTCGTCGCGGGCTTCCAGCAGCCGGGTAATCACGCCGCTATAGGGGCTTTTGGGGTCCTGGCCTGCACCATAAACATTGAAAAACCGGAAAGCCGTGGTTTTAAGCCCGTAACAGGTATTATAAATCCCGGCCTGGACTTCGTTGATAAATTTGCTCGACGCGTAAGGCGATAACAAGCCCTGCCCGGTTGCCCATTCTTCCTGGAAATTACCTTCCAGGTCATTGGCATAAACCGAGGCGGAGCTTGCATAAATCACCCGCCCGGCAAAGCCGGTTTCCCGACACACATCAAACAATTGTTCGGTCGCCGCAACATTGATGTCGAAAACCTGCTGGGGCATTTCAATCGAAATCGGCACACTCACCAGCGCGGCCAAATGCACAATATGATCCGCCGACGTCACAGCATCTAGCAGGGTTACCCGGTCACGGATATCCCCCTCGATGACGCGGCCCAGCCCCTCAAGGCCCTCCCGACTGGCATTGCTGAAATTGTCATAAATTGTCACATCATGCCCTGCAGCCACCAGTGCCCGGCATGTGTAACGCCCAATAAAACCAGCCCCGCCAGTTACCAAAATCTTAC
Source organism: Thalassospira sp. (assembly GCA_050299455.1). Lineage (GTDB taxonomy): Bacteria > Pseudomonadota > Alphaproteobacteria > Rhodospirillales > Thalassospiraceae > Thalassospira. The sequence continues at coordinate 78 of JBNKVZ010000135.1, read as the reverse complement.
TCAAAGCGACCCCCAATCCCCGAAATGTCATTCTCATCAAGGTTGCGTTTTAACACAGGGCCACACAATATCACCCTC
>JBNKVZ010000134.1:0-13043 GCA_050299455.1 Thalassospira sp. | reverse complement strand
ATATTTACGGGCCGTCACTACCACGCATGATGGGCCTGCGCACCGCCAAACCGAGCCATTCGCAAAAGGAAGGCAAAATCACCCCGCCCAGTGCCTTTGGCATCAAAATCATGTCCATTGGATTCATGATTGATGAAGAACAGCCGGTGATCTGGCGCGGGCCGATGGCGATGGGGGCATTGGAACAACTGCTGCGCGATACCGACTGGGGTGAACTGGATGTGCTGGTGGTTGATATGCCGCCGGGCACAGGCGACATTCAGCTGTCAATGGCGCAGCGCGTGCCGGTGACCGGGGCGGTGATTGTCTCAACCCCGCAGGATGTGGCGCTGCTTGATGCCCGCAAGGGGCTGAATATGTTCCGCAAGGTTAATGTGCCGATTTTCGGTCTGATCGAGAATATGAGCTATTATCAATGCCCCAATTGCGGCCATGTCGATCATGTGTTTGATCACGGTGGCGCACATAAGGCCGCCGATGAATTGGGCGTGCCGTTCCTGGGTGAAATTCCGCTTGATTTGAAAATTCGCCTTGGCGCGGATGAAGGCAAGCCGATCATTGAAACCGACCCGGAGGGGGCACATTCGCAGGCCTATGCCAATATCGCCCGTCAGATTGCGGCGTCGATTGACGAACAGGTCGGCCCCAAAACCAAGCCCAAGAAAAGCCTGTTCCCGAAAATCAGCTTTCGTTAATGATGCGCTGTAAGATATGCGCTTTGATATTCTGAAATCAGGTAAGGGCCGGTCAGTTTTGCTGACCGGCCCTTTTGTATCAGAGTGATTTAACGGTAATCACGCCGTTAACAGGCCCTGAGCGGGACCAAGTATACGGTGCTCAAACACGGCCAGCGCACATACCGCGACGGCCTGAACAATTATGAAAGCGTATCCAAGAGTGTTTGGCGTGATGAATGGCAGGATCAGGATGCCGATGCTGGCAACAGCCCAGCCGAAATTGCCAATGATGATCAGCCAGATCGGACCGGCATTCGGCGTTTTTTGACGACCGGTGATGGTCATCAAGGCCGCACAGGGAAACAGCATCATTCCTGCATAAAAAACAAGGTCGATTGGCAACCCAAGCCACCCGGCAAGGGGCCTCGCCCCGGCGGTAAGTAAAATGCCAAAGCCAAGGCAGATTGCGGCATCAATAATCAGAACAGTCTTTAAAAGCTTCACAGTCGAGGATGCAGACATCGTTTAAACCTTTCGGGTTGTGGTAATGCTGCAAACTTGCCGTGAACCGGGAATGAATACGATTACCTCTGAGGTAATGTTTTATCCTTTTCTTTGGTGATAGGCTGACTTTGCCATCACACAGGAACGCGCATCAATGCCGGATAACTCGTTTGGAAAGTCGTTAAAAAACTGGCGCAAACAACGCAGGTTGAGCCAACTTGAGCTTGCGGCAGATGCGGAAATCTCCTCCCGGCATCTCAGTTTCCTTGAAACCGGGCGGTCTAGGCCAAGCCGCGACATGGTCCTGCATCTGGCGGAATGTCTTGATGTTCCGCTGCGCGAACGCAACAGCCTTATGGTTTCGGCGGGGTTTGCCCCGATTTATGCCGAACATGATTTCGAGGGTGAGGGGGCTCTGGTCATGCGTCGGACGGTTGATCGGATATTGTCGGCGCATGAGCCTTATCCGGCACTGGCGATGGACCGGCATTGGAACATGGTGGCGGCGAACCGGATTGTGTCGCTTCTGCTTGTCGGGATTGATCCAGATCTTTTGAAGCCACCGGTCAATCTGTTGCGGCTGAGCCTGCATCCGAAAGGATTGTCCGCCCGGGTGGTAAATGTTGCGCAGTGGCGGGATCATCTTCTGGACCGTTTGCTGCGCCAGGTTGACGTTACTGCAGATCCGGAACTGATCAAATTGTATGACGAAGCAAAACGGTATCGTCTCCCCGAGAAGGAAAACGAGACGTCTGACAAGGCGGGCATTGATGGCATTGAAGAGGATACAATCAACAGTCTGATCGTGCCGCTGATCCTGAAAACGGATGCCGGTATTTTGCGATTTGTCAGTACCACAACGATATTTGGCACACCGGTGGAAGTGACCCTGTCCGAACTTGCGATCGAGACCCTGTTGCCAGCTGATGAAGAAACAAACCGTGCTTTGAAACAACTGGCTTTGGCACTTTAAATTTCTTCCACTTAGAGTGATAGCTCTTGCTAAGAACATTCTTCTCCCCAGCAAGGGAATGATCTTGGACAGTAGCGGTGCGACGGTCGAGATTCGCAATACTTCATCAATCTAAATGGATGGGGCCAAAGCGAGAATAATCTGATCCGAAATGAAGTTACCGCAATGGTTAAATCCAAAAACATAAAACCCCGCCGGATTGCTCTGGCGGGGTTTTGGTTTTGAAATCAGCAATGCTTACTGGATGGCTTCGGCCATATAACCTGGCATCCAGCCTTCGTGAGCCTTGCGCAGATCGTCCAGTTCAAGCGCATCTTCACCTTCGATGGTGATGGCCGTGCCACCGGCATTACCCACAATCACGGCACTAACATTGGCACTGGCCGCGGCATTCAACACGCTGTCAGGGTCGCGGGTGGCAACCACATAACGGGCCTGGTCTTCGCCAAACAGCCAGGCGATTTCGCTGCCTTTTTCGGGCAGGTGAACATCGGCGCCGATATTGCCCGCCAGGCACATTTCGGCAATGGCCACCAGCAGGCCGCCATCGGAAACGTCATGGCAGGTGCGTACCAGGTTGCTTTCGATCAGACCGCGCACCAGACCGCCAACGCGTTTCTCTGCATCAAGATCGACGGGCGGCGGGCTGCCGGCTTCGCGATTTTCGATGTTTTTCAGATAAACCGACTGGCCCAGTTCACCGGTGGCTGTGCCCAGCATAATCAAAACCGCATCCTTGGCCTTAAGGCTGACGGTTGCCATGCGGCCCACATTGGCCAGCAAACCCACGCCGCCAATTGCAGGGGTCGGCAAAATGCCTTCGCCGTTGGTTTCGTTGTAAAGCGAGACGTTGCCCGAAACCACCGGGAAATCCAGCGCAATGCAGGCTTCGCCAATGCCCTTACAGGCACCAACAAACTGCCCCATGATGCGCGGACGCTCCGGGTTGCCGAAATTCATGTTATCGGTAATTGCCAGCGGCTTTGCGCCCACGGCGGTCAGGTTGCGATAGGCTTCGGCAACGGCCTGTTTGCCGCCTTCGACCGGGTCCGCCTTGACATAACGCGGGGTGCAGTCGGTGGTGACAGCCAGGCCCTTGTTGGTTTCGTGAACCCGCACAACGGCGGCATCGCCACCAGGGCGCACAACCGTATCGGCCATGACCATGTGGTCATATTGTTCCCAAATCCAGCGGCGTGATGCCAGGTCAGCCGAGCCCATAAGGGTTTTCAGCGTTTCGCTGTGCGGCATTTTCTGTTCGATGCTGGCCGGGTCAATGCGGTCCTGTTTCGGGGTTTCTTCCCAAGGACGGTCATATTCCGGAGAGGCTTCGGCCAAAGGATCAATCGGCAGGTCGCCGGCCATTTCGCCATGCCACATCAGGGTCATGCGCTTGCTGTCGGTCAGCTTGCCAATCACGGCAAAGTCCAGTTCCCATTTGTCGAAAATGGCCTTGGCGGCCTCTTCGCAACCGGGTTTGAGCACCATCAGCATGCGTTCTTGCGATTCTGACAGCATCAGTTCGTAAGGGGTCATGCCTTCTTCGCGCATCGGGACTTTATCAAGCCACAATTCAACGCCAACGCCGCCCTTCGATGCCATTTCAAACGAGGACGAGGTCAGGCCTGCTGCACCCATATCCTGAATGGCGACAATCATGTCGGTTGCCATCAGTTCCAGGCAGGCTTCGAGCAACAGTTTTTCGGTGAATGGATCGCCGACCTGAACGGTTGGGCGTTTTTCATCGGAGGCATCGTCAAATTCAGCCGAGGCCATTGTCGCCCCGTGGATGCCGTCACGCCCGGTTTTCGAACCGACATACACCACCGGGTTGCCCACACCAGCGGCAGCCGAATAGAAAATATTGTTGGTGTCGGCCAGGCCCACCGTCATCGCATTGACAAGGATGTTGCCATTGTAAGACGGGTGGAAGTTGGTTTCACCGCCGACCGTGGGCACACCCATGCAGTTGCCATAACCGCCAATTCCCTCGACCACACCTGAAAGCAGGTGACGGGTTTTGGGATGTTCCGGCGCGCCAAAACGCAGCGCATTCAAATTGGCAATCGGACGTGCGCCCATGGTGAACACGTCACGCATGATGCCGCCAACACCCGTTGCCGCCCCCTGATAGGGTTCGATAAAGGACGGGTGGTTGTGGCTTTCCATTTTGAAAACCGCGGCCTGACCATGGCCAATGTCAATGACACCGGCATTCTCGCCCGGGCCCTGGATCACCCAGGGGGCCTTGGTCGGCAGGGTTTTCAGCCATTTTTTCGATGATTTATACGAGCAATGCTCCGACCACATGACCGAAAAGATACCCAGTTCGGTCAGGTTCGGTTCGCGCCCCATAATGTCGAGAACCAGTTTATATTCATCGTCGGTCAGGCCGTGGCTTTTGATAACGTCCGGGGTGATCTCGCTCATGCCAGGGCCTCCAACAGCGAATCAAACATCAATGCGCCATCGGTGCCGCGATGCAGCGGCTCGATCACGCGTTCAGGGTGCGGCATCAGGCCGAAAATGCGGCGTTCGTCATCGACGATACCGGCAATATTGGCCGCCGAGCCATTGATATTGGCCGCCTCGGTGGCGTTGCCTTCGGCATCGGAATAACGCAGCACGATCTGGCCTTCGCCTTCCAGGCGTTTGATGGTGTCGGCATCGGCAAAATAGTTGCCGTCATGGTGGGCAACCGGAACCTTGATGACATCGCCATAATTGTAACGGCTGGTAAAGATGGTATCGGTGGTTTCGACCCGCAGCGTCACATCCTTGCAGATGAATTTAAGGTCGCGGTTGCGCATCAGCGCACCGGGCAGAAGGCCGGCTTCGATCAGGATCTGAAAGCCGTTGCAAATGCCAAGAACCGGCGTGCCAGCCCGTGCAGCACTTACAACCGCGCGCATGATCGGGCTGTTGGCCGCCATCGCCCCACAGCGCAAATAGTCACCATAGGAAAAACCGCCCGGAAGGACGATAAGGTCGGTTTTGGGCAGGTCGGTTTCCCGGTGCCATACCATGTGCGGTGCGGTACCCATGCGTTTTTGCAGGGCTACCTGAACATCCCGGTCGCAATTGGAACCGGGGAATACGATTACGGCAGCTTTCACTGACCAATCTCCCTGTTTGGCGGGCTGGGGCGCGTTTGGCCGCCGCCGGCCCGTTTCCGGTTCAAGCGACGATGTCGATGTCGTAATTTTCGATCACCGTATTGGCGAGCAGCTTTTCACACATTTCCTTAACGTCGCTGCGGGCTTTTTCCACGTCAGTGCCGTCAAGTTCAAGTTCGATGAACTTGCCCTGGCGGACATCTTCGACGCCGGCAAATCCCAGGCCCTGAAGGGCGTGATGAACTGCCTTGCCCTGCGGATCGAGGACACCGTTCTTCAGGGTGACATGAACACGTGCTTTCACGAGAAGCTCCTTGCTTGGTTCGCTTTCGCCATAGGCGATCGTCAATTGATATCGGACTCTGCCGGTCGTACCACCGAGCCGGCGCAAAAAGATCAGGGCCGCGCAAGCGCGGCCCCGGGCAATCAGGTCGTCGCGTCTTTATTCAGCGACTCTATTTCGGCGGATTCAGGCAGCACACCCAGGCGGCGCGCCACTTCCTGATAGGCCTCTTCAACACCGCCAAGGTCGCGACGGAAGCGGTCCTTGTCCATTTTTTCGTTGGTAATGGCATCCCAGAGGCGGCAATTGTCAGGGCTGAATTCGTCGGCCAGCACAAGTTGCGAAAACTCGTTATCGAAAATCCGGCCAAATTCCAGTTTGAAATCAACCAGTTTTAGGCCGATGCCGCGCATCAGGCCACACAGATAATCGTTGATCCGCAGGGAATAGCCGACAATTTCCTCAAGCTCCTCGGGCGAGGCCCATCCCAGAGCGAGGACATGTTCGTCAGAGACCAGCGGGTCGCCAAGATCGTCATCTTTATAATAGAATTCAACAATCGGGCGCGGCAGCTTCATGCCTTCTTCCAGGCCCAGGCGCTTTGCCATTGAACCGGCACAAATATTACGCACCACAACTTCGATCGGCACGATTTCAACTTTGCGCACAAGCTGTTCGCGCATGTTGAGGCGGCGGATGAAATGGGTGGGAATACCGATCTCGGCCAGGCGATGCATCACGAATTCGGTGATCATATTGTTGAGAACACCCTTGCCGGCGATTGTGCCGCGCTTCTGGGCGTTGAATGCGGTGGCGTCATCCTTGAAATACTGGATAATCGTGCCCGGTTCAGTACCTTCATACAGAACCTTGGCTTTGCCCTCGTAAATCGGCCGTTTTCTCGACATCTGGCGGGATCTTTCACATTTTGGCAGTTAGGCCAGCACCTGGCATGTGGAAACGCCCTTCCTATAGCAGTGCTGGCACGGAAACTCAATTGTCGCGTAAACACTATTTACGCAGGTTTGATAATCAAATTCTGCATTGATTGCCTTAGGGTGATTGTCCGGGCAATTGCGGTTATTTCAAGCTGTTTTATGCGCAAGGCCGCATGTTTTGCGGCCTTGTTCCTATAAAGCCACGGGTTGAAACGGTACGCGGTCGGGTTGGCCATTGGCAAACAGCCAAACTGGCCGCCGGGGCAGTTCGTTTTCGCTGGTCGGAATGGCGGGCAAGCCAATCAGCGAGGAACAAACCGTTTCAAAACCGATATTGCTGCGCACCAGCATGGCATCGGCACGAATATCATGATGATCAACGTCCGGCGGTAGAATGCCGGTATCGGCCATCAGGGCCTGCCAGGCAAACCAGTCGTCGGCCTCGGGGTTGGGGATGGGCGCATTAATAAAACGGGGCAGGTTGCGTGCGGTGCGTTCGCTGCTTTTGGTGTCATTGATGTCATGGGCCGTCAGGATGGAAAAACCTTCGGGGATTTCATGAATGTCAATTTTGCCATCGCCGCGATTGGCCAGCCAATAGGCATCGCGGTTATCGGCAATCACCATGTTAAACGGGCGATAGGCATCGCCATCAAGCCGGGCCAGGGCCTGGGCGGCATCGATGGCGTCGGCATGGTCAAGGGCCTCAAGCGGCAATTCACCACGCGACCGTTTGTCCTTGGCCGGGCCAAGGGTGCCATAACGGTTAAGCACGGCGGCAACCACGCCATCCTCGTTCATGCCAAGCCAGGTGCCACCACCCAGCTCATCAATTCCGGCGATGACATCGGGGCGGTCGTCCCAGTGGGGGGCAGGGGCCAGCCAGGCGCGGGTTTTCATTTCGTCGCGATTGGCACCGATCAGGACCGGCCATTCGTGGTCGGGGCGTCGTAAAATAATGACTGTACACATGTTCCAAATCAAAGCCGTTGCGGGTACTATTTGTCAAACTGAAAAGAAAAAGCCGTTTATGGATCTGCGCCTTTAGCAGGGGCAAACCAGATTTCACGGCAGAAAGATACACTGAACGCTATATAGCCGAGGTTTTCTTTCTTGCCAGGCACAACGGAAAGGGAAGCGACCATGACCAGAATATCTGACCGTGAACGCGGATTTGAAGCCAAATACAGCTTTGATCTGGAACAGAACTTCCGTGTTGAGGCCCATCTTTATAAATTGCTGGCCCAATGGGCCGCTGCCGAAATGGGCATGGATGATGACACATCAGCACGTTATGCCGACGATATTCTGGGGGCGGTTGTGGCCAATCCGCGTGATAACGGTGTTGTTGTAACAATTTTGGCCGACTTTGCCCGCCATAATATTGATATGACGGTATCGCAGGTTACAGCCAAACTTGAAGAACTTCGCCCGCAAGCGCGTGCGGATGTTCTTTAGAACAATAATAAAAGTTGTCGTTTTTGGCGAAATCAGTCGATAAAGTTGCGTAAAAGGTAGCAAGTAAGACAGTTGTTATTTGCAAACTTTAGAGGGCTCGCATATTCTGCCCATATGGTCAACTTTGACTGGTGTTGTTGCTGGAAAAGGTAACAATATTTGAACATTATACGGTTTGGGGCAAGATGCCTCGCATCCGCTAGAGAAAGGCGAGAATTTTGCGTATCCTTCTTGCAGATGATCACGATCTGGTCCGTGAAGCATTATCCCTGTTGTTTCAGCAATATTTTGAAGACTGCGAAGTTGTTGAGGCCGGGGCGCTTGAGCCTGCACTTGAACGCATTGATCCCGAAAATCCGTTTGATCTGATCCTGCTTGATTTGCGCATGCCGGGCATGAATGGCCTTGAAGGCCTGAAGCTGACGGTTGAAAAAGTGGGGCCGGAGGTGCCGGTGGTCCTGCTTTCCGGGGCTTATAACGGCGAAGATGTGCGCCATGCCATTGAAAATGGGGCGCATGGCTTTGTGCCCAAAACATTGCGCGGCGAAGCCCTGGCAAATGCCATCCGGCTGGTGCTGGCGGGGGAAAAATACCTGCCATCCAGCATTCTGACCAACTTTGCCGAAGGCTTTGGCAACAATAGTGACGGTGGTTCAGGCCGTCATGCCGGCCAGTTTGGCAGTGAAGGCGATTTTGCCAGCCTGACCCCGCGTGAACGCGAAGTGCTGGCATTGCTGTCCGAAGGGCGGCCAAACAAGGATATTGCCCGCCATCTCGATTTGCGTGAAATCACGGTGAAATACCACCTTAAGAACGTGTACCGGAAACTGCATGTGTCCAACCGGGCGCAGGCGGTAAAAATTGCGTTAGAAGATATGGCGCGATCGGGTTCTTTGTAGTATTCCTGAAAAAGGCAGCTTTGTGCAAACATGCTGCGAACCGGTCCGTTCGTGCGGGCCGGTTTTTTGTTGGTTGCCGTTGTTCCCCTCGACACATCACTGGATTTTCCTGAATAACGAGGTTTCAACGCATGACCGATATTCGATTTGCCCTGATTGGCGATTATAATGCCGCTGTGACGGCCCATCAGGCCATTCCCGTTGCCTTGCAAATTGCCACCGAGGCACAGGGCATTGAAGCGCGGATTGACTGGATTCATACATCCACCCTGGCCGATACGCCTGCCGAAATCGCCCTTGCCGGGTTTGATGCCATTTGGTGCGTGCCCGCCAGCCCCTATGCCAGCATGGAGGGGGCATTGGCCGCCATTGGCTATGCACGGCAGGCAAATATCCCGTTTTTGGGCACCTGTGGCGGGTATCAGCATGCGGTGCTGGAATTTGCCCGTAATGTGCTGGGCCTGCAGGAGGCTGACAATGCCGAGGTCAATCCCGATGCCAGCCTGCCGCTGGTCGCCCCGCTAACCTGTGCCTTGATTGATCAGGCGGGCGATATTGTTTTTGCCCCCGACAGCCTGATTGCCAAGCATTATGGCGCAGACCGTGCCAATGAAACCTATCGCTGCAGTTACGGGTTTTCGCGCCAATATGTGCCGTTATTTGACGGCAGTGACCTGCATGTCAGCGCCTGGGATGATGATGGTGATCCCCGCGCTATCGAATTGCGCAGTCATCCGTTTTTCATTGGTACGGCCTTTCAGCCCGAACGGGCGGCCCTGAAGGGCGAGAATCATAACCTGATTGCGGCCTTTGTCCGTTCTGCGCAGGATCATGCGGCGCAGGGGGCATAGCCTTAAGTTCTTGTTTAGGTGAAGAACGAAGCCCGTGACATGGCACTGTAAATAAAAACACCCCGGCAGGAAAAACCTTCCTGCCGGGGTGTTAAAATGATCGCTGATTTATGGCTTAGTCAGCAAAAACGCGGGCAAAAATCGTATCGACATGCTTGGTGTGATAGCCCAGATCAAACAGGGCTTCGAGCTTGTCATTGGGGATGCGTGCGGTGACGTCTTCATCGGTTTTGAGAAGCGACAGCAAATCGCCTTCGCGGTTCCAGACCTTCATCGCATTGCGCTGAACGATGCGATAGGAATCTTCGCGCGAAACACCATATTGCGTCAGGGTCAGCAGCACGCGCTGCGAAAAGACCAGACCACCCATCTGATTAAGGATTTCGTCCATCCGTTCGGGATAGATGACCAGGTTTTCAACCACATTGGTCAGGCGCATCAGGGCGAAATCCAGGGTCACGGTCGCATCGGGGCCGATATTGCGTTCAACCGATGAATGCGAAATATCGCGTTCGTGCCACAGGGCAACGTTTTCCATTGCCGGGATCGCCATTGAACGCACCAGACGGGCAAGGCCGGTCAGGTTTTCGGTCAGGACCGGGTTGCGTTTGTGCGGCATCGCCGACGAACCCTTTTGCCCCTTGGAAAAGAATTCTTCCACTTCGCGGACTTCGGTACGCTGCAAATGGCGAATTTCGGTTGCCAGATGCTCGATCGAGGAGGCAATCACGCCAAGGGCGGCAAAGTATGCTGCATGGCGGTCACGCGGGATGACCTGGGTTGAAACCGGCTCGGCCTGCAGGCCCAGCTTGTCGGCAACATGTTCTTCAACGCTGGGGTCGATATTGGCAAAGGTGCCAACCGCACCCGAAATCGCACAGGTGGCAATTTCTTCGCGCGCAGCCAGAAGGCGCTTTTTGTTGCGGTTAAACTCGGCATAGAAGGTTGCCAGTTTCAGGCCAAAGGTAACCGGTTCTGCATGGATGCCGTGCGAGCGGCCCATGCAGGGCACGTCTTTGGTTTCATAGGCGCGCTTTTTAAGGGCGGCGAGCAATTTGTCCATGTCTTCGAGCAGGATGTCGGTTGCCTGAACCAGCTGCACGTTAAAGCAGGTGTCCAAAACGTCCGAGCTGGTCATGCCCTGATGAACAAAGCGGGCTTCTTCACCGACCTGTTCGGCAAGCTCGGTCAAAAAGGCGATGACGTCATGTTTGACTTCGGCTTCGATGCCGTCAATGCGGTCAATACGGTCCTGGGTGTAGGGCTTGTTGCCTTTTTCCCAGACCAGCTTGGCGGATTCTGCGGGGATCACACCGAGTTCGGCCAGTTTGTCGGCAGCGTGGGCCTCGATTTCAAACCAGATGCGAAACTTGTTCGCCGGTTCCCAGATGGCGGTCATCTGTTGGCGGGAATAACGGGGGATCATGCAGGGTCTCCGGACAAGGGGGTTCTGGTGCGGGGCCCTCGCGGCACATCATCCGCACGCTTTGTGGGTCGGATAGAGGATTTCGCGACTTTTATCAAGTCTGACGAGGGCAAAGGCGCGTTTTTGTCTGTGCGCGAGGTCTTTGCTCTGGCCTTTTGTCGGGGCCGTGCCAGGCGGGGTTTATCCTTTTCCGGGAAATGCCCTGTTTGAAACGGCTCCAGGTCATTTTGTGCTTTGCTGTTTATTCTGAACCCGCTACCAATTGCCAGAATCATCCTGAAATTGTTTTGTCTGTTCTCCTTTGTCTGTTTCAGGGGCGGGAGGCCCTGACCGGGGTGGGGAAATGTCTATCGCAAGGGTCCGACTGTGGCATCGATTGATACGTTAGATATTGGCTGGCTGCTTGTTTCTTCTGCTGGTTTGGCGCAGGCGGTTTCCCTGTTGGTGTTGCTGGCCGGGGAAGGCCGGCGTGCCTTTCGTGCCAATCGCTGGCTGTGCGCCTTTATTTGTGCGGCCGCACTCAGCTTTAGCCAGAATGTGTTTGATGTGCTGGCCTCGGCCGACTGGCGGCTTTATCTGTTTCCGCTATTTGGCATTATTCCCTATTTTTATTTGCCGTCGGTTTATCTGTATTTCCGTGAATTATGCGGTTTGCCGGTGCGTCGGCCGTTTTGGCATTATGTTTTACCCGTGATAATGGCCGGCGTCCTGGCGGCGATGGTGGTGATGGTGTTTGACCGGTTCGGCACGCAGGTTGCCGCCGGGCAGACGCAATTCACCCTGAATCCGTTCAGTGATCCCACGGTGATGAATCTGTCCATTCTGTCGATCTTTTTTGCCGTTGCCCTGTATGTGCAGCTTGTTGTCTATATGGTGTGGCTGTGGCGAATGTCGTTGCATTATGTGCGCAAACTGGGCGAGCAAATGGATGGTGAACAGCCCGGCCTCAAACGCTGGCTGGCCGAATTCCTGATCGGCATTACCCTGATTTTCCTCATTTATACCGTCAGTGTTGTGATCGACATTTTCGATCAGGAAAGCGAATTGATTTCGATCGTGATCGAGGCCGGATTTGTCATTGTCTTGTTTCGCCTTGGTCATTTGCTGGCGGTTAATCCGGCCTTGTTTGTTGCCGCCGATACCGATACCGATGCTGATCCTAATGATACTGCTACCATCATCGATGCCAGCGATGCCGCCGGGCAAAAAACAGCTGACGCCACGGATCGTGAACGGACACGTCTGATTTTAGAGGATGACGAAGCCCGACGAATCCGCCGTGATCTGGAAAAACTGACCTCTGAAACCGACATGATGTTCGATCCGCTTTTGACCATGCCAAAAATGGCCAGCGCGGTTGGGGTCAAACCTAACCAGCTTTCGTTTGTTTTAAACCGGCATATCGGGAAAAGTTTCTTTGACTATGTGAATGAATATCGCATTCAGGCTGCAACACAACGCCTGTTAAAGGAACCGGACAGAACCATTCTCGATATCGCGATAGAGGTTGGTTTTAATTCCAAATCAACGTTCAATCTGGCCTTTAAAAAAATCACCGGGTTAACGCCCAGCGCCTATCGCCAGCAAAAAGCATGATTTTCCAACCCGTTTAGCGGTGCGAATGATCATTCGTTCGCGCCGGCCCACGCCCAAACGTCCGAGAATATAGCGACGGACGCTTTTGGCTTTGGGCCAAGGCAGTATCTGCTCACCAACTGATTGAGCGGTGAGTAAACACATGTTTTTAAAATATACATCAAGATTTCTGGCCCTGCTGGCCATTGCCGTTGGGGCCGGCCTTTGCACCTTTGCCGTGCTGTTTATTATTGGCTGAGCCGATTGCATGTGCCTGGTTTTACCAAAAAACCACCTGCAAACACCCTGCCTGGGATGCGCCCGAAAGTGAAGGCTTGAGATG
>JBNKVZ010000133.1:0-13070 GCA_050299455.1 Thalassospira sp. | reverse complement strand
AACTCGGCCAATATTGCGAAATCGCGATTGTTATAGGCACTCACTGAAATGTTGGAAATATTGCCCTTGTCACCTGTGCGGCAATGGGCGATCTGGTGAAGTCGCATCTTATGCCTCCAATAATGTGATGTGGGGGGTGATGACGGCTTCGTCGATCAGGCCAGAAACAATCGCAATAATCTGTCGGGCCGATTGTGTTACGCCGCCACCAGCTGCCGGGCCATTGAGATACAGGCTTTCAACTTCCTCGCCGATGCGCTTGGCCTCGGCCAGGCTTGCCGTCCGCCCGATGAAGCGGGCACGAATTTCGGGAATGTGTGAGGTATCGCCGTCATATCGGCCGAAAATGGCATCAAGGCCAATCAGATCGCCGCGTGTTTCCAGGCAGTTCACGCCGGTCATTTTCAGGCGTTGGGCCACAATGTCCAACGCCAGGCGACCCCGGGCAACACAGCCCGCACCGGCATAGGAAATTTGCCCTTCGCCCACGAATGAATCCACATATCCCACCGAAACCTTAAGCATTCGCGTGCGCGCATGCCCATCTCCGCCTGCGATTAAAACCCTGTCCCGGCCGTCCTGGGTGAGGGTAACATTGGAAAAATCGGCAATCACATCGGGCTGCAAATAGGCCGCTGGGTTATGAACCTCGTAAAGCAATTGTTCGCTGCAGGTTGCAACCGATACAACACCACCTGTGCCGGGCGTTTTGGTAATGATGGCATTGCCATCCTCGCAAACTTCTGCCAGGGGAAAGCCAAGATTGGCAATATCGGGCACATCTTTCACCCCCGGATCAGCAAAATAGCCACCGGTAATTTGCCCGCCGCATTCCAGCAAATGCCCCACCAAAGTCCCCCGGCCCAGCTTTTGCCAGTCATCCATCGCCCAGCCAAATTCATGAATAAGCGGGGCCAGAAACATTGCCGGGTCGGCAACCCGCCCGGTTAATACGATATCCGCCCCATCGGCCAGCGCCTGGACAATCGGCCCGGCCCCCAAATAAGCATTGGCGGAAATAACCGGCTTGCCAAATGCCGCCAGGCTTTGGCCGGTTTCCATTAATTCAAACTGGTCGGGCTGGATTTGGTCATGCACATCATCGCCGCAAACAATGGCAATGCGAAGCCCTGTTAAGCCCAATTCACGGGCAATTTCCAGGGTGCGCTTCCCCGCCATTTCCGGGTTGGCAGCCCCCATATTGGAAATGATACGGGTTTTGTTTTCATAACAAACCGGCAATACCGCCCGCATGCGCCGTTCGAGCAACGGGTCAAAGCCGGTTTCGGAATTTTGCATTTTTGCCTGTTGGGCCAGCGCAATGGTGCGTTCTGCCAAACATTCAAAAACCAGATAATCAAGGTTGCCATGCCGGGCGAGGTCAATGGCCGGTTCGATCCGGTCGCCGGCAAAACCGGCCCCGGTACCGATACGAAGGGTTTTCATGGCTTAGGCCTCCTGTACCGGTTGGTGATGGCGGGTCCAGTAATAACACCCGGCCAGCAGGGCAACCGCGATGAGGGGGGCCAGAATGAAAGACCACACCGCCAGCGCGATACAGCCCATCAGGATGGCCCGGTCCCCCCAGACAGAGCCCAGAATGCGTTGTCCGCTGAGCAGGGCAGGGATCGCAAAAACCAGCACCAAGCCTGACAGGCAGGCATTAATAATTTCAATGCTGCCGCCGCGCCCGGTCATGCCGGGATAAAGCAGCAGCATAAAGGGCACGACATATGTTACCGCGCCCAGGCGCACGGCTTCGCCTGCGGCGGGCAACCAGTTGGTATTGGCAATGCCAGCCCCCACAAACACGGCAACACATACCGGCGGGGTAATGACGGAAATGGTGGCAAAATAGAAAACAAACAGATGCGCGGTTAACGGGTCCACGCCCACATTGGTCATGGCTGGGGCCAGCACGGCAGCGACCAGCACATAAGCCGCTGTTGTCGGCAGGCCCATGCCCATAATCAGGCAGACGCCGGCAACAATTAAGGCAACGAGAATAATGGAATTACCCGCAAGGGCGACGATCAGCGAACTTAACGTCACCCCGATCCCGGTCATATTGATCATGGAGACGAGAATTTGCGCCCCGGCCAGCAAAACGCCAATAATCACCATGCCTTTGCCTGCATCGGCAATGCCGTCAATTACGCGGCGGGTCATCTCTGCCAGGTTAAGCTTGCCCAGCGAGGTAAAGACAAAGGCAATCAGCAGGCCGACAATGCCATAAAAGGCGGATGTGGCAACCGAACGACCCATAAAAATGCCAATGCCCAGCCCGCCCAACGCGGCAAGAATGGGGAGCACCCGGCGCCACTGCAAAATACGCGACCATGCCGGTAATTCTTCATCAGGCACCAGGCGCAGGCCGCGCCGCACCGATATAATATGTACGGTGACAAAAACCGATAAATAAAACAGCAATGCCGGAATAACCGCTGCCACCATAACATCGACATAAGACACGCCCAAAATTTCGGCCATGACAAAGGCCGCAGCGCCCATAATCGGGGGCGCGATTTGCCCGCCGGTGGAGGCAACGGCCTCTACCGCCGCCGCAAAGGGGGCGGGGTAGCCAAGGCGTTTCATCATCGGGATGGTGAAATTGCCGGTGGTTGCCACATTGGCCACGGCCGAACCGGAAATCATGCCAAACAAGCCACTGGCGATGGTGGCAATTTTGGCCGCCCCACCGGGTTGGCGGCCGCCAATGCGCATGGCAAGGTCCATAAAACTTTGCCCGCCCCCCGTATGCAGCAAAAGTGCGCCAAACAGCACAAAGGCGGCAATCACCGTGGCGGCAACGCCGGTTAACATGCCCCAAATGCCCAGGTCGCCCAAAAACAGGGTTTCGGTGACAAAGGCACTGTCAAATCCGCGATGCCCCAAAATGCCGGGCAGGTTTTGCCCGAACAGGGCATAGGCCAGGC
Organism: Thalassospira sp.; assembly: GCA_050299455.1. Taxonomy (GTDB): domain Bacteria; phylum Pseudomonadota; class Alphaproteobacteria; order Rhodospirillales; family Thalassospiraceae; genus Thalassospira. The sequence continues at coordinate 10,134 of JBNKVZ010000133.1, read as the reverse complement.
CAATAACCACCAACATGGGAAAAATAATGCCCACTGCCCTGCGCCCTACTTCCAGGATCGCGATGACAAGGCAGGTTGTCAGGGCCATGTCCTGCGGGGTGGCCCAGGGCAGGCTGGTCATGATTTCATCGTAATGGATGACGATATAGGTGCAGGCGGTAATGGTCAGCACGGCGAGAACCAGATCCACCAGCAGCCCCGCCACGCGCCATTTGGTATCTTTGCCTAGCGGATAAATCGCCAGACCAAGACACACCACCAGGGCAAGGAAAATCGCACGCTGAATAAGGCTTTCAAACGGGCCGGATGCGGCCGTGTAGAAGACAAATGCCCCGACAAGCAAGGCAAGCCCGTTTTGCACACGCGTCAGCATGGCGAATTTCCTCCCGGTTGGTTGCGTTTTTTATTATTGCTGGGCTGTGCCGGTTAATCAGCTTTTGGCGGGGTCGAGACGGGCCGGAATGTCATAGCCATGCTCGCGGAACCATTTGGCTGCACCGGGATGCAACGGAATGGTGCCATATTGCAAGGTCAGCTTTGCCAAATCCGCGCCCTTCACACTTGCCATTGCCTCGCCCTGAACGGTTTTGTCGCTCATGATGGCATCAACAATTTTATAGGCGGCATCTTCGGAAAGTTTCATGCCCGCAGCAACACCAACACCAAAGCTCCAGGTGGTATAAGCCGGCACGCCATCGGCCGCACCGGCCGGGATGTTAACCAGGGAAATATCGGGCATTTTTTCCGACAGCGTTTTTTGCTGTTCATCACTCAGGCTAAGAACGCGGATCGGGGTAAAGGTGGCGATATCAAGTGTGGAGCTATCAAGCCGTTCGCCTGCACCCGATTTCACATAACCCGCCAGGCGGTTATCCTTGATCATGTCCACCACATCGGTGGTTGAACCGCGAACATAATCGGCCGACAGGCCCAGGGTTTTAAAAACCGCCTCGGTGGTGCTTTCGGTGGCCGAACCCTTGATACCGGGATTGAAACGCACACCGGCCAGATCGGACAGCGATTTAACGCCGGAATCCTCGCGCACAATAACATTTTGGGGCGCGCCGGTATAAACCCATAACAGGCCGATATTCAGCGGATGGCCCTTAAACTTGTTGGTGCCGGCCTTGGCATGCTGGGCAACATTGGTGGTGACAAGGCCAAGATCGATCTGGTTGCGTTCGATCCGGCGCAAATTATCCATCGTTGCACCAGTTTCAACGACAGATGATTCCAGGCCATCGGCCTTTTCATTGATCAGTTTGGAAACGGCAACGAAATAACCATAATGGCTTGACGATGCCGAGGTCGAACCGATCAGCAGTTTTTGCTGGGCCATGGCCGGCAGGGACAGGCCAATAGCAAGTGCGCCCGCAAGCGCGAGTGTTTTGAGTTTCATCGATATTCCTCCCGAATGCCCGTCTTGCGGGCTTTTATCTGTATTACGACAGCTTTTTGAATTTGTTTTTCGTAATAGCCAAAAGTGTGCCTGATAAGTTTTATTGCCTGAAGTGAAAAAAACGCGATAATTAGTGCATGAAACGCATTAATGTTGATATCGATGAGATGCGAGCCTTTCGCGCCTTGGTCGAGAGCGGCAGTTTTCGCAATGCTGCCGATAGTGTGGGTGTGTCGCCATCTGCATTGAGCCGGCAGATCACCCGGCTGGAGGGCCGGGTGGGGGCGCGCCTGTTTGACCGCGATACCCGGAATGTTACCCTCACCCCGCAGGGCCAAACATTTTTGCGTCTGGCTGAACGGATTTTAAACACCACCGAAAATGCAATGGCGGAATTTATGGCGTATCAGGCCGCGCGGCGTGGCCGCCTGACCATTGCCGGTTTGCCTTCTGTTACGGCGGGTTTGTTGCCGCGCCTGGTGCAAACATTTCTGGATGCCCATCCAGATGTCGATGTGCAAATCAACGATGTTTTATCAAATGGCATCATTCGCGAGGTTGAACTGGGCGAGGCCGATTTGGGATTTACCGCCGGCGCGGTCGAGGTTTCCGACCGTTTGTCATTCCAAAAATTGCTGACAGACCGTTTTGTCGCAGTTGGCGCGCCTGGCGGGCCGCTTGATGAAAGGCGGACGTATGCCTGGCAGGAACTGGTCAGCCAGCCATTTGTCGCGATGGCGGCGGGGACCAGTGTTCGCACCTTGACCGATGCCGCCTGCGCGCAGCGGGGCTTGTTGTTTCGTCCACGTTTTGAGGTGTCCCACCTGGCAACGGCGGGGGCGTTTGTGTCGCAAGGGTTGGGTGTGACGGCCCTGCCAGCCCTGACATTGCCGGTTTTGGGCCGTGAACCGCTTGTTTTTCGCCCGCTGGGCGAGCCGGAGCTATTGCGCGATATTGGTTTGATCTGGCGTTCCGGGCGGACCTTGTCGCCCGCCGCTATGGCCTTTCTCGAACTGGTGCGGCGCAGCGACCTTAAAACGCAAATCCCTGATCCTTTTCGCGATTAACCCTGTTAACCCTGTGCCTGCAAACGGGCAGATCGGGAATCTGAAAGCGCGCGAACAGCATTTTGGGCAAATAACCTTTAGGGTGATGGCTTCTGCAGATCATGCGTGTGGATGATTTTATTTTACACGCAAAGGTTAAGGGGATGCGCCGCCGGAGGGGCATTTAAAGGGTTAAATCGCCCATTAAGGCGAAAAAATGTTGAACCTTTGGGGCAAATTGGCTCATCTTCGCGCATGATTTGCGTTGATTGTAATTAAAAAACCCAGAGGGCGTCCAAGATGAAAAAAATTGCCATGATCGCGGCCGTGATGGCAGCGGTAGGGTTCGGTGGAGCAGCACAGGCCGCAGATGTCACATTGCGCATCGCATCCCAGCTTCCGCCCAAAAGCCACATTGTTCAGAATCTGGATCTGTTTAAAAAAGAAGTCGAAGAAAAATCCAACGGCAGCATTGCTGTTGAAATTTATGATTCGGCAACCCTTTATAAAGACAAGGAAATTCCCAGCGCCGTTGGTTCTGGCTCCATTGAAATGGGCTCGGCATCCTTAACGCGATATGCTGGCGATGTTCCCGCTGTTGATGTTTTCTATCAGCCGTTCCTGTTTAATTCAGAAGCAAAAGTCCGCGCCGCTGTTGCCCCGGGCTCGCCCGTGCGTGAACCGCTGGACAAAGCCATTGAGGGAACCGGTTCAACGGTTTTGTGGTGGCAGGCTTATGGCGGTGCGATCATGCTGTCTAAGGGCGCGCCGATCCACACACCGAAAGACCTTGTTGGTAAGAAAGTCCGCGTTTTCAGCAAATCACTGGGTGAATTTGTCGAAGCTGCGGGGGGCGCGCCGACATTGATTTCCGGTTCTGAACAGTATTTGGCTTATCAGCGCGGGACCGTTGATGTGGGCATGACCGGCATTTCCGGTGTGAAATCGCGTAAATTGTGGGAAGTGATGGACACCGTGACCGTCACCAACATGGCTGACGTTGAATTCGTCGTCATGATCAATACCGATTTCTGGAAAAGCCTGACCGATGACCAGCGTGCCATCATCACCGCCGCGTCGCGCGATGCTGAAAAAAATGTACGTGACCGCATGAGCTCGATTGAAGCCGAAGCCTTCAAAGAAGCCAAAGCAGCCGGGATGACCGTTTACACCCCGACCAAAGAGGAATTGGAACAGTGGCGTGCGGTTTCGCAGCCGGTCTATGATTCGTTCCTCAAAGATTCGGGTCCGCTCGGCAAGCAGGTTTTTGACGCCGCCGAAAAGCTCTGATCTGACGATTTTGAACGCCTTTTTAAGGAACACCGCCGCCAGTCCTCTGCTGGCGGTGTTCCTGTTTGAAGGACCAACTGGTTTTGAATTTCCATTATAAGGAAAGGCGAAGGCGCGGATGTTCCGACCTTCGCATGAAGTCCCACAATGTATGACCGATTTATTGTTGCACTGGCCTGGATAGGGGCTCTGCTGTTTGTTGCGGCAGGGCTGATGTTAAGTTGGGAAGTTGTCGCGCGTTATTTTTTCGTGCGGCCCACCATTTGGGCGGCAGAGCTTTCGCAGCTATGCCTGATTTGGGGTTCGCTGATTGGCATGCCCTGGGCCCTTGCCGCACGTCGCCATATTGCGGTTGATGCGGTGACCCGGCTTTGCTCTCCCAAAATGCAGTGTGCACTTGAAATTCTGGCGATGCTTGTGGTCGGGAGTTTTTCGTTTGTGGTGGCCTGGAAGGGCTATGGCATTTTCTTTGACAGCCTGGAGCGCGGCCGCACCACCGGCTCGATGCTGGATCTGCCGACCTGGATTTCCGAATTACCGGTTTTTATTGGTTTTGCCTTGCTGGCCGTTCAGGCCGTGATTGAAATTGCCCGTATTCTGATGGGGCGGGAAATTCCGCAAGGGGTGCATGAATGACCATTATTCTGACACTGATCGCCCTGTTTGCGGTTTTGCTGATCCGCGTGCCGGTTGCCTTTGCCCTGGGCGGCATGGGCCTTGCCATGTTGTTGCTGGGCGGGTTTTCGCCGCTTATGGCGCCCCAGGCCATTTTGTCCACGCTTGATGGCTTTATCTTGCTTGCCGTACCGCTGTTTTTGTTGATGTCAAATGTGCTGTTGCGGGCAGGGGTCGGCAAGGATCTGTTTGCCGCGGTAAGTGCCTGGGTTGGGCATTGGCCGGGCGGTCTTGCGGTTGCAACGATTTTGTCCTGTGGCGTCTTTGCTGCCATTTCGGGGTCGTCTGTTGCCACGGCGGCCACGATTGGCACGGTGGCCATCCCGGAAATGATCAATCGGGGCTATAATAAGCGCTTTGTCTATGGCCTGCTTGCCGCCGGTGGGACGCTTGGTATTCTTATTCCGCCCTCTATTCCGCTGATCATTTATGGCTTTGTGACCGAGGAATCGGTTATTTCGCTGTTTTTGGCCGGGATTGGCCCGGGTATTGCGCTTTTGGTGCTGTTCATCGTGTTTTCGATGATTTATGCCCGCTTTGGCGGCCAGGTGCCGGAACCGAAAAAGGGCTGGAACGAACGCTGGAGCGCGACCTTCAAGGCCTTTCCGGCCATTTTGCTCGCCGTTCTGATTATTGCCGGTATTTATGGCGGTGCCTTCACTCCGACCGAGGCCGCGGCCATCGGCTTTGCCGCCTCTTTGGCCATCACCATTCCGGTTGTGCGCTTGCCCGCCTGCATGCTGTTGGCCGATGCGGTTTATTACATGCTGTTTAAGGGGCAGGGGCCGATCATTGGCTATGTCCTGCTGCCGATTATTGTTTATGGGCTGTTTCGCGGGTTTAACCGCCTTGTCACCCATATGGATATTCGGGTGGTTATGCCTGCACTCACGTGGGACGGGACCAAAAAGGCCGTCTTTGAAAGCATGGCGACCACCGTTTCGGTCATTCTGATCATTGCCGGGGCCAAGGTTTTTGGCAAGGCGATTACCCTGTATCGTATCCCGCAGGATATATCGGTTCTGATCAGCCATAATGTCGATACCCAGCTTGGTTTTGTGCTGGTGGTGTCGGTGGTGCTGTTGCTGATGGGGCTGGTGTTCGAGGCCCTGTCTATGGTGCTGATCATGACGCCGGTTCTGCTGCCCGCCGCCGTGGGCCTGGGCTTTGATCCGATCTGGTTTGGGGTTTACATGGTGATCATGGTGGAATGTGCCTTGATCACGCCGCCAGTCGGTATGAACCTTTATGTCATTCAGTCGGTTGCACGCACACCGCTTGGCGAAGTGTCAAAGGGGGTTTTCCCCTTCATCCTCTTGATGTTTTTGACCGCCGCGATCCTGTATGTGTGGCCCGATCTGGCCCTTTATATTCCGTTTAAAATGTGAAAATGATGACACCTGCGAGCACTCTTCGCGCCCTGTTGGCGCGTGACGAACTGATCACCATGCCGTGCTGTTTTGATGCCCTGTCGGCGAAACTGGTTGAACAGCAGGGATTTGGCCTGACATTTATGTCCGGTTTTTCCGCCTCTGCCGCCCGCATCGGTGCGCCCGATCTAGGATTGATGTCCTATGGCGAGGTTCTGGACCAGGCCCGCAACATTACCGATGCGGTTTCCATTCCCGTCATTGCCGATGGCGATACAGGATATGGCAATGCCATGAATGTGAAGCGCACGGTGCAGGGCTTTGCCAAGGCCGGTTGTGCCGCCATCATGATCGAGGATCAGGTCGCGCCAAAACGCTGCGGCCATACCAAGGGCAAGGAAGTGGTCGGGCGCGATGAAGCGTTTGACCGTATCCGTGCCGCCATTGATGCCCGTGACGAAGGGGCGGATATTCTTATTCTGGCGCGCACCGATGCCCGCCATGAACATGGCCTGACAGAGGCGATTGACCGGGCGGCGAAATTTGCCGAACTGGGCGCAGATATTCTGTTTGTCGAGGCCCCCAAATCGGTTGAGGAGATGCGCACGATTTGCAGCGCGCTTCCGGGGGCCAAAATGGCAAATATCCTGGAAGGTGGTGAAACGCCGGACCTTTCACCCGCGGAATTGCACGAGATCGGCTTTAAAATTGCGGCCTATCCCTTGTCCTTGATGGCATCTGCGATGAAGGCAATGGTGGAAACCCTACAATTGCTAAAAGCAGGTCAACCGCGCGATCATATGCTGATGAACTGGGAAGACCTGCGCCGCAGCATCGGATTTGACGACTATTACGAACAGTCGGAAAAATATTCAACCTCCCGCCGGGACTGACACTAGGGCTGACGACAGCGCCGGAAGGGCCATAAGGGGCGGGGGCTTTAGCGCATATTATCATGTTGCGCGATGATATGCTGGATCAGGCGCCGCATCGCGGTGCCGGCCTCTTGCGGGTTTTGATGGCAAAAGGCGTAATAAACCCCTTCATACAGCTCCATTTCAGGCTGTCCACCTGCCATCGTTACCGATGGCGGGTGCTGCTCCCACATCAATTCTAGGGCGGAACTGATCGCGGGAAATATCTGGTCGATCAGTTCCGAACCAGCCGCATTGATAAAGGCCTGATGAAAGGCAAGGTCCGCGCCAATAAGGGCAGCACGGCGGTCATGTTCGTTCAGGCTTTGGTTCCGGTGAACGTCCTTTTTGGCTTGCCAGGCCTGATCAATTTTTTGCCGGGCTTGCGTATCGGCCATGATGGTGGCGTTTTCAATAATGCCCGGTTCCAAAACCAGGCAGAATTTCAAAAGGTCGCGCAGCAATCCATCACGGTCTCCCGCGCGCACGCGCCATTCCATCACATCGGGGTCCAGCATCCGCCATTCTGAACGGGGTTGAACCCGTGTGCCATCCGATGTGCGCGAGCGGATCAATCCCTTTGCTGTTAAAATGCGGCAGGCCTCGCGAATTACGGATCGGCTGACATTAAGTTCGTTGGTGAGGTCGGCCTCTTTGGCGATCGTCGATCCTTCCGGCCATTCCCCGGTGACAATGCGTTGGCCCAGATGGGCAACCACCGTGCCAAGAATACCGCGTATTTCAATGGTTCCGGCAATCGGTGTCATGGGGCGAAGGGGGCGGGAAGCACGCATATTCAGGGACCTTTTTGCTTTGTCTGATAAACATATAAATAAAATCCCGCTATGTCATCGCTGAGAAATATCAGCAGGCAAAAAAGCAGGGCCGTGGCGAATTTTCGCAAGCGAATTTAAAAATCATCGCGGCAAACAGGTGCGAAATCGTGATCTGCACGCTATGTTAAGCGCGCGAATTAAGGTATCACCCTGTTATTGTTTATAAACAATTCGGGCAATCGTGGATTTTGCGCCTAGGGCAGAATTTGTTTGTGCGCATGTCCTGATGGATGAATTGAACAAAGAGGGGCAGTGAAATGTGCTGTTCTTCTGCGTCCCACAAGATCGAAAATAGGAAAGTGAACATGTCGGAACAGCCGCAGGTAGGTTTGATTGGTTTGGGAACGATGGGTGCCGCCCTGTCGCTAAATATTGCCGAAAAGGGGCATGCACTTGCCGTTTATAACCGCACTGGCAGTGTGACCGATGCGTTTGTTAAAAATGCCGGCGACCTTGCGCCCCGTCTGACGCCAACCGACAGCCTGGAAAATTTTGTCGCCGCCATCAAGGCGCCGCGCGTGATTATCCTGATGGTTCCGGCAGGCCCGGTTGTGGATGACCATATCGATGCGCTTAAACCGCTTCTTGGCGCGGATGACCTGATCATTGATGCTGGCAATGCCAATTTCTATGACACCGAACGGCGGGCCGAACGGGCACGAAATGAAAAGTTCGGTTTCATCGGCATTGGTGTTTCGGGCGGCGAAAGTGGCGCACGGCACGGCCCGTCCATTATGGTGGGCGGGAGAGAGGCCGACTGGCAACGTGTTGCACCGATGCTGGAAGCCATTTCCGCCAAATATGAAGGCACCCCTTGTGCGTCCCTGATGGGGCCGGGTGGTGCCGGCCATTTTGTGAAAATGGTTCATAACGGTATCGAATATGCCGACATGCAAATGATTGCAGAGGTGTATAGCCTGATGCGCGATGGCATGGGCTATAAGGCCGCACAGGTTGCCGATGTGTTTGAAGGCTGGAACAAGGGCCGCCTTGAATCCTATCTGATCGAGATTTCGGCCAAGGTTTCCCGCGTGGATGACCCGATTTCCGGCAATGCCATGCTCGATGTGATCCTCGATAAGGCCGGGCAAAAAGGGACCGGTCGCTGGACCGCAATTGAAGCCCAGCAGCTGGCAGTGCCTGTTCCCGTGATCGAGGCGGCAGTTGCCGCGCGTAACCTCTCGGCGCGCCTTGAAATGCGCCAGCGTGGTGCAGAGCATTTTGGCGATGCGCAAAAGGCCCTTGAAGGCGAGGGTATTGCCGCCCGGACCCTGGAAAATGCCCTGATTGCCGGGAAAATCCTGTGTTATGCGCAAGGGTTTGAAATGCTGGCTGCCGCAGCTGCCCATTTCAAATGGGACCTGCCGATGCCTGCCATTGCGCGGGTCTGGCGGGAAGGCTGCATCATTCGGTCCGATATGCTGAACGATATGGCAACCGCGCTGACGAATAATCCGGGTGACAACCTGATCTTCGCCGAACCGTTCTCGGGCCTGCTTAAGGAATGCGAAGCCGACTTGCGTGATACGGTCATTGCCGCCACCCGCGCCGGTATTGCTGTGCCAGCATTGGCCGCCGGACTTTCGTGGTTTGATACTGTGCGCACCCGTCGCACATCGGCCAATATGATCCAGGCCCAGCGTGACTATTTCGGGGCGCATGGCTTTGAACGTGTCGATGGCAAAGACGAACCGCACGGCCCGTGGGCCGGTCACGAAGACTGATTTTCTCGCATCAAGTATTCAAGGCGGCGGCACGTCAAAATAACGTGCCGCTGTTTTTTGTTGCTGAGTTCTGGGTGCGCTTCCAAGAATAATGACTTTAAGTACAATGTATTATCCGGCCTGTCATTATTTGTCATAACATAGATTATAGCTCTTTATGTTATCTATGACAGACAGACAGAACGTCCCGGACCGAAGGCAACCCTGTCCTCCGGTCCGGTATCATCGGATTATAATATTTACGCTGTCGGGGTTTCGCCGGCGGTTTTGCCGTCAACTTCTTCGACGGGTTTGCGGCTCCAATATCCTGCCAGAAGCGAGCCTGAGATATTGTGCCAGACACTGAACAGCGTGCCGGGTAAGGCCGAGACCGGGGTGAAGAATTTCATTGCCAAGGCGGTTGCCAGGCCGGAATTTTGCAGGCCGACTTCAAAGGCAATGGTCCGGCAGATTTTGCGATCAAACCCGAGCAATGCCGTGACCCCATAACCCAGTGACAGGCCAATGGCATTATGCAGGATGACGGCGGCGGCCACGATCAGCCCGACGCTAGCGATTTTGTCGGCATTGAGTGCGACAACGATGGCAATGATCAGCAAGATGGCGAACATTGAAATATAGGGAAACGCCACTTCAATTTTGCGCACCCATTTCGAGACGATTTCGTTGAGCACCACACCGACAATCACAGGCACCAAAACAATCTTGACCAGCGACATCAACATCGGTTGTACCGGCACATCAATGCTTTGTCCGGCCAGAAACGCCACCAGAACCGGGGTGAGAAACACGCCAATAACGGTCGAGGTCGCTGTCATTGAAATGGAAAGGGCCGTATCGCCCTTTGCCAGATAGCACATCACGTTCGAGGATGTTCCCC
>JBNKVZ010000132.1:0-13098 GCA_050299455.1 Thalassospira sp. | reverse complement strand
CACGGACAAAAGGCGGTATTTCCACAAAATGTGGCACCGATCCTCGTCAAAACCCTCCTATATAGTCCCGATAGCAGCCTTACAGCCCCGCAATTTTGTCCGCGATGTAACGATTCGACGCTCAAACGATTCGTTATATCGCGGACAAACCGCCATTAACCTTTTGGAAATAAATTTTAAAGCGGTGCTTTAAGAAATAAAACACCATGATTTCAATAGCTTAGAAAATACCCTTTTCACAAGCCACCCAAACCGCTTTTTACAAGGTCGTCACAACGCGGACAAAACCGTAAAAATCGCCTTTTCGGCCCGATCAAAGGTCGGTTTAAAAAATCCGCGGGGCAAGGATCACAAGAATCTGACCGTGAAATGCCGAATATTCAATTGCATAAGGATGTTTTTTCTCGTCATATCGCGGACATTATTTTTCGTCACATCGCGGACAAGATAGAATCAAAACATTGATATATCGGGCAGATTTGACCAAACTCGTCACATCGCGGACAACAAGGTCAAAGGGACAGATACGTGGCGAGTTCACAACAGGTCGATCTATTTCTGGATCAACTGGTAGATGGTGCCCCTTTCAAGGACGACCGGATGCTGATGGAGCATCCCTGGTTCTCATTGACCAAGCAGCCCCGCCGGACCCCGTTTCACTATAGCCGGGGTGGGGTGGATATCCGCATTGAACCGGGCGCCAAAGGCATGGCGAACATCTATGACAAGGATTTGTTGATGTATCTCGGCTCGATCATCAACGAAAAACTCGAACGCGGCGAAAAGGTCAATGATCGCAAGATCACCTTTGCCGCACATGATTTTCTGCGCTCGACCAAACGCCAGACATCGAAACGGGGATATACCCTTTTTCTTGATATGTTAGAACGACTTGACGGTACGCGTGTCCGTACCAACGTTGAGTCCGGCAATGATAAAATCCGGTCCGGTTTTGGCTGGATCGAAAGTTATCGCATCATCGAACGCAAGACCAAAAATGGCCGCTCCATCATGGCCGGTGTGGAAGTGACCCTGAATGAATGGATGTTCAAGGCCATCGTCATTGACCGCCGGGTTCTGACCATCAGCCCGCGCTATTTTGACCTTTCCAAGGGGCTTGAAAGGCGCATTTATGAACTGGCCCGCAAGCATTGCGGCCAACAGCGCAGCTGGCTGATCAGCATTCCCTCGCTCAAGGAAAAATGCGGATCAGACCGGGAAGAACGCAAGTTCCGCGCCGATCTGGGCAAAATCATCCAGGATGGAAATATCCCCGATTATACCCTGCGCATGGGCAAATCCGCCGATTTCGACAGCGCTTTCAAAAGCCGAAACCCCAAGGAATGGATGCTGGAGGTTCGTCCCATCCGTCCGCAAAGTGACGAAACACTTGATGCTGCGGCCAATCCGGCCGAAGAAAGCCCGGAAAAACTGTTCGAACGCGGCGATGCCCAATTCCGGCCCAAGCCACTTTCCATCCACGTCATCAATAATGCCCGTGAGCGCTTCCCAGACTGGGATATAGACCATCTGGAGCGGGAATGGGCCAGTTCAAGCCAAAGAAATCAGCTGGTCATCAAGGACCCTGAAAAGGCTTTCATGGCGTTTTGCGAGCGTTACGTTGCCAATCGCAGCATCGAAATGTAAAGCGGCCTGTGGATAACTTTTCCCCTTTAACGGCATATCGCGGACCAAAGATCGGTACATCACGGACGATCACTCGATACTTTACGGTCGTGTTATTGCGGACGGGAGATTTGATACTTCGCGGACAATAGATCGTTACAACGCGGACGCTGTTGCCTGACTGACTCCTGATGACTCAAAGGAGTCTCCGTTCGACGTAACTTATATAACTCTACTCTAACTAATCTTATTAACTCATATAACAAATCTAAGTCATTTGGACGTTATATCTGAATTAATATTTTGTTAATAAACAAAACCATACAGCACATTCCCTGTCCATTACATAGACCGCACAAGCCGCACCAAGCAAAGCACCCTCAAGCACAAATACCTTGTCTTATGCCATATATGGGAATATATCCCATATATGAAACCAACGCAGCAAACAACCCTTGATCAACAAATCGCCAGACAGCTCCGTCAATTGCGACAGCAACAGGCCTGGACACTGGATGATCTTGCCGGCAGAACGGGCATTAGCAAATCCACCTTGTCACGGCTGGAAAAAGCTGATGTCAGCCCGACAACCGACATGCTTGCCAAGCTGTGCAGTGCCTATAGCCTCACATTGTCACGCTTGATGTTGTTGATTGAAGAGGACTTCGAGCCTCATTACCCGGCAGATACTCAACCTGTCTGGACAGACCCGGAAACCGGATTTGTTCGACGTTCCCTGTCCCCACCTGCATCCACACTGGCCGGGGAGGTTCTGGAATGCACCATCCCTGCCAACACCACGATAACCTATGCTCAGCCGCCTAAAATCGGGCTGGAGCATCATTTGATCCTGCAAGCAGGTGAACTGACATTATCGATCGAGAGTAAGTGCTACACGCTTAAACCTGGCGACAGCCTTCGGTATCAGCTTTCAGGCACAAGCTGCTTTCAAACTCCGCCCAAATCTGCCGCCCGCTATTACCTGTTTATTGTTTGAGAAAACCAATGCAGAAACAAAATGTTAACCCGGATATCACGATAGAAAACTGCGAGCCTGATCGGTTTGATCACCATCTTGAAGATCTGGCACATCTTCTTCATGCCTGTGTGCAGGCAGGGGCCAGCATCAGCTTTATTCATCCTTTTGACATTGAGGATGCCAGGAACTTTTGGCAGGCAAATGTACGGCCTGGCATTGTGGCGGGAACCAGAAACCTATTGCTCATCAAGGTACAAGGCACGATTGCAGGTTCCGTGCAGCTTGATTGCGATACACCGCCTAATCAGGGCCATCGTGCTGAAGTGGCGAAATTGCTGGTTCATCCCGATTATCGTCGGCAAGGCCTGGCAAAAAAGCTTATGCTTGCATTGGAAGATTTGGCGAAAACCCGTCACCGGCATCTGATCACGCTTGATACCCGAACAGGGGACAAAGCCGAGCCGCTATATCGTGCATTGGGATATCACACTGTTGGGTCTATTCCGGGCTTCGCCAAGGACCCGTTTACCGATAATCTTGATCCAACCACGATCATGTATAAACAGCTTTGAGCCACATACGGACGCAAACGGGATAGTTAACCGTGCTCGACCATCAAAATATGTTCAGCCGTCAGGACTATTTCGTTATTTTGGTTTAAAACATCAATCCGTTCAATGACCTGGCCGAAATCCGGGTGGTCGGTTTCGGCAACCAGGCGCGAAACGGTGATGGAAGAGCGTAACGTGTCGCCAATGAAAACCGGGCGGACAAAGCGTACACGATCATATCCCGACGAAAAGGCGACCGGATTATTGGTTGTTTGGGATGCCAGCCCGACAGCAAAAGAAAAAACCAGCGTTCCATGTGCGATGCGCTGTTTGAATGCTGTCGATTTGGCAAATTCGGCATCCATGTGATGGGGGGAAAAGTCCCCTGTATGTCCGGCATGCACGACAATATCGGTTTCCGTGATCGTGCGGGCAGGGCTTTGGCGTACATCACCCTTTTGATAATCCTTGAAATATTGCTTTTGTTCCATGCCGTTTGCGCCCCTTTCTACAGGATGATTTATCCTGCTGCCCTGCCTGATGAGATATATCGCTTTTCTGTCTTTTGCTTTTATCAAGAGGTCCCAAGCCTGGCAATTAAACCCGGATCATAACATTGGCGCCATTGCTGTCCCATCGAAATACAACGGCGTGATTGTGCGACCCGAAAGACGAGAACCGGAAATCGAGAATCGTTTATGATTAGGCAAAATATTGAAAAATATAAATTTATAAGAAAAAGACGTTAAGCTGTAACAGGAGGATCAACACGCTAACCGTCGTGTCGGGAGACGTAGTCAATGGCAAGTCTGGCCAGACCCAATATGCAGTAATTATCATCAAAGTTCGGTACATCACGGACATTCGATATGTCCGCGAAATGCCGAATTTTTTGCTTCTTTACCTTCTATCCGGCATCGTTTTGACGCCGGATTCGCGCCCTATAGACGAATTTTGATCTCACCGCTGCGCGGTCGTGCGAAACAAACAGGCCTTGTGATATGTATCACGTGCCTGGTCTTTTTCGGCGTAATGATCTGATTTTTAACAATAATATTTCATCAGATGGATAGACGTGAAACACGAGAGAAAACATATGTTTCAAATTTTCTATCCGTGAAACAAATGTTGTCATTATCCGCATGATCTGGCTTAATTTTCGCGAATGTGCAGAAGCAAGCAGGGCGGAAAATGCCAGCATATGATGAGTTCCGGGACCGGTTGATTGCCAACTATGAGGCGATGAGCCCGCAGCTACAGCGGGCGGCACGCTATATGCTTGATCATCCCGATGATGTTGCCCTTAAATCCATGCGTGCCCTGGCGATGTCGGCCGATGTACCGCCCAGCACCATTGTCCGGCTGATGAAAACGCTTGAGATTGCAAGTTATCAGGAATTTCGTCTCGGTTATCAAAATCGTTTACGTGACATGCCGGCAAGTTACACCGGTCGGGCACGACAGTTGCAACACCGTGGCACGGCGGACCAGACGGTCAGTCGTGATGGTGATGGCGATGAAACCGGGATCAAAAGCAAGCGCGACGAAAACACTCTGATCGATGATATTTTGCAGCAGGAGCTTGCCAATCTTACCCATTCTTATGGTTCTGATATGCGCTCTGCCCTGCAGGATGCCTGCGCACTGATTGAAAATGCCCGGCGTGTTTTTGTTTTGGGCCGGCGGGGGGCGTTTCCTGCGGCTTTTCAATTTGCTTATGCCTATCGGTTTTTTGCCGATAATTTGACGCTGATTGATGGGGCCGCAGGCACCTTTGGCGATCAATTGCGTGGCATGGGGCGGCGCGATGTCCTGCTGGCGGTATCTCTAAGCCCTTATACCAACGATAGTTTGTCGGTGATGGATTACGCCCTGGCACAAAAAGCAGCCATCATTAGTGTAACCGATTCAGATGTTTCCCCCCTGGCACGTCATGCCAGCGTTAATCTGGTGATTTCGGATGCGTCACCATCGTTTTTTCAAAGTTTCACGGCGGCTGTATCGGTGATGCAGGCTTTGGCGGCACTTTTGATGTCCCGCGGCGGTGAAACGGCCCTTCAACAAGTTGCCCGGACTGAAAAACAGCTTTCAGTTTTTGAGACATACTGGCAGGACGCCAGTGCCAAACGGAACATAAAATCATGACAACACATGTTTTACATCGCAACAGCCTTGTCCAGCCGCCGCGCGCTGTTGCGGGGGAGGGCATTTATATCATCGATGAAAACGGCAAACGGTATCTTGATGCGTCGGGCGGCGCGGCGGTTTCCTGTCTGGGGCACTCGGACCCCGATGTGCGCGCTGCCATCATTGATCAGGTGGGGAAACTTGCCTATGCCCATTCGGGGTTCTTTTCGTCCGATCCGATGGAAGAACTGGCCGATGATCTGATCGCCCATGCCCCGACCGGCATGGAAAAGGTTTATTTTGTTTCCGGTGGGTCGGAGGCAGTTGAAGCCGCCCTGAAAATGGCCCGGCAATATTTCCTGGAAATTGGCGAGCCGGAGCGCAAATTTGTCATTGCCCGCCGCCAGAGCTATCACGGGAACACCTTGGGGGCGTTATCGGTTGGTGGCAATATGTGGCGCCGCCGGCAATTTGAACCCCTGTTGATTGATGCCAGTCATGTCTCCCCCTGTTATGCCTATCGCGACCAGCAAGTTGGCGAAACGGCCGAGGATTACGGCCTGCGGGTGGCAAACGAGCTGGAAGACGCCATCCTTGCATTGGGGGAAGGTCAAGTTGCCGCCTTTGTTGCGGAACCGGTTGTTGGCGCAACATCGGGTGCGGTTGCCGCCGTGCCGGGTTACTTCAAGCGTATTCGCGAAATATGCGACCAGTACGGTGTTTTGTTGATCCTTGACGAGGTCATGTGTGGCATGGGTCGTACCGGCACCCTTCACGCGATTGAACAGGAGGGGATTGCTGGCGATTTGCAAACGATTGCCAAGGGGCTTGGGGCTGGCTATCAGCCGATTGGCGCGGTTTTGGTATCGGGCAAAATTGACCGTGCGATTGCCAATGGCAGCGGCTTTTTCCAGCATGGGCATACCTATCAGGGCCATGCAACGGCTTGTGCGGCGGCCCTGGCAACCCAGCGCGTCCTTCGGGACCGGGGATTGCTGGACAATGTCGTAAAGCAGGGGGAAAACCTGCAAAATGCGTTGGTAACGCAATTTGCCGATCATCCCTATATTGGCGATATTCGCGGGCGGGGTTTGTTTCGCGGTGTGGAATTTGTTGCTGACCGGCAGAGCAAACAGCCCTTTGATCCATCGCTTAAAATTCATGCCAAAATCAAGAAGGCCGCGTTTGAAAACGGGCTGATGTGTTATCCGATGGGCGGTACGATTGATGGACAGCGCGGCGATCATGTGTTGTTTGCGCCCCCTTATATTGTGACGGAAGAACAGATTGGCGATATCGTTGCCCTGTTTGCCAAAACTGTTGATCAGGTCTTTTCTGGCGAGGGGAAGCGATGAGCCTTTATGCAAAAACACCCGCCATTTTGGCCGTTGCCCCAAACGGGGCGCGTAAAATGCCTGCCGATTATCCGGGCCTGCCAATTACACCCGCAGATATTGCCCGTGAGGCACTGGCCTGTCTTGAGGTCGGGGCGTCAGTCCTGCATTTGCATGTGCGCGATGATGCGGGCGGTCATAGCCTGGATGTGGGGCGCTACCGCGAAGCAATACAGGAAATTCGCGGCACTGTTGGCGATGACCTGCTGATCCAGGTCACAAGCGAGGCGGTTGGCCTCTATGATGCCGATGCCCAGATGGCAATGGTGCGGGACCTGGTTCCCGAAGCTGTTTCGTTGGCTATTCGGGAACTCGCACCGGAAGGTGGTGATGAACAGAAATTTGCCAAATTTTGCCACTTCATGCGCGAAGCGGGCATTCGTCCGCAATTCATCCTTTATGCGCCCGAAGATATCGCGCGTTATGCCGACCTGGTGGCGCGTGGCGTTATTCCCGGCCGCGGATTTGCGGTGTTATATGTGCTGGGGCGCTATAGCGCGGGTCAAAAATCCAGTCCGGTTGATTTGCTCGATTTTCTGGCAGCCCCTATTTTGCGGGCTCAACCCTTGCTGGTATCAAACTGGATGATGTGTGCGTTTGGGCAATTTGAAAATGCCTGCGCAATTGCGGCACTTGCCCTTGGTGGTCATGCCCGGATCGGTTTTGAAAATAACACCCTTTTGGCGAATGGAACGCCAGCACCCACCAATGCCGCGTTGATTGATCAGGCAAAAAAGGGGGCTTTGATGCTGGGGCGGGAGGTCGCAAATGCGAAAATCGCGCGGAAGTTGCTTTGTCCGGACTGGTAATATCAAAAAAAATTGAAAAACATGTGATCTCATTCACAGTTTGGCGTGGCGGAGGGATCACTTATCGCGCTGTTGGGTTCATAATTGTGCAGCTTTAAATATAGTCCCCGGAATCGGGGGAGCCATCGTGCGCGATGGCTCTGCGTCCAAATTCTTCTGTTGCTATGCACAGTTGAATAAAACCAACAGGGTGTAAGGGAGTTAATCCTGATGAAAAAGCTTGTTGCTTTGGCAAGTGCAGTTGTGGCCTTGGCCGGGATGTCGATGTTTTCGACCCAGGCGTCGGCTGCTGACCAGAAATTCATTACCATTGGCACCGGTGGTGTGACGGGTGTTTATTATCCAACCGGTGGTGCGATCTGCCGTTTGGTCAATAAGGACCGCAAGGAACACCATATTCGGTGTTCGGTCGAATCTACCGGTGGGTCGGTTTACAACATCAACACCATCCGTTCTGGTGAACTCGACATGGGCGTTGCCCAGTCCGATATCCAGTATTATGCCTATAATGGTACCGGTAAATTTGCAGATCAGGGCCCGTTCAAAGAATTGCGCTCTGTATTCTCGATCCATCCGGAGCCGTTCACCGTTGTCGCCCGTGCTGATTCCGGCATCAAAACCTTTGATGACCTGAAGGGCAAACGCGTCAATATCGGCAACCCGGGTTCCGGTCAGCGCGATACGATGGATGTTGTCATGGCCGCCAAAGGCTGGTCTGTTGATGACTTCGCGCTTGCTTCCGAACTTAAGCCGGCTGAACAGTCCCAGGCGCTTTGCGATAACAAGATCGACGCCATGATCTACACCGTTGGCCATCCGGCCGGTTCGATCCAGGAAGCAACCACGGCATGTGATTCCGTTCTGGTTGATGTTTCCGGTCCGGAAATCGACAAGCTGGTTGCTGATAACCCCTATTACCGTGTCGCCACCATCCCCGGTGGTATGTATCGCGGCAACCCGGAAGATGTGAAAACCTTTGGTGTTGGCGCAACCTTCGTTTCTTCGACCAATACCGATAGCGACATCGTTTATCATGTTGTCAAAGCGGTCTTTGAAAATTTCGACGATTTCAAAAAGCTGCACCCGGCTTTTGCAATTCTGAAAAAAGAAGAAATGATCAAAGACGGTCTGTCTGCACCGCTGCATGACGGTGCTGTCAAATATTACAAGGAAGCCGGCCTGATGTAAGGCCGCTTTGAACGGGAGGTCTTCGGGCCTCCCGTTTTGCCTGTCTATCCTTTCCTGCGCGGGCATAAAAACTCAATCAAACCAATAATGTGTCCGCAAGTGATCCCTGACCTTTCCTGGCAGGGATCAATCAGGTTCTGGGTGTAACTAAAACGGCATCGCCGTTTTGACCGGGGAAATAGCATGACAAACGAAAAACGTGCAGCGGATGGCAATGATCGGGACCTCCAGGACCTGATTGCTGAATCCGACACTGGTGCGCGACAGCCGGGTGGTATGACGGCCCGCATTCTGCTTTTGGTGGCCGTGGCGTGGTCACTGTTCCAGTTGTGGCTGGCATCGCCCTTGCCCTATATTTTTCATTTCGGCGTTTTTAACTCGACCGAAGCCCGTTCCATCCATCTGGCTTTTGCCGTGTTTTTGGCCTTCATGGCCTATCCGGCATTTAAAAGTTCACCCCGCACCTATATTCCGATCCAGGATTGGGTTCAGGCATTGGTGGGGGCCTATTGCGCGGCTTACATCTTTATTGCCTATGCTGAACTTTCCAGCCGTCCCGGCTTGCCGACCACGATGGATCTGGTCGTTGCCGGTGTTGGCCTGGTCATGTTGCTTGAGGCAACCCGCCGTGCCCTTGGCCCGCCCCTGATGTGTGTGGCGCTGGTATTTTTGGCCTATGTCTTTTTTGGCAACGCGGCCTGGGTGCCTGATGTGTTGCAGTGGCGCGGGGCAAGTTTTTCCAAGGCAATGTCGCACCAATGGCTGACGACCGAAGGGGTTTTCGGGATCGCGCTGGGTGTTTCGACCAGCTTTGTGTTTTTGTTTGTGCTGTTTGGCTCGTTGCTCGATAAGGCCGGGGCCGGTAACTATTTTATCAAGGTGGCTTTTGCTGCCCTGGGTCATATGCGCGGGGGGCCTGCAAAGGCTGCTGTGCTGTCATCCGCCATGACCGGTCTTATTTCCGGCTCTTCCATCGCGAACGTGGTTACGACCGGGACTTTCACCATTCCTTTGATGAAACGTGTGGGTTTTCCGGGCGAAAAGGCCGGGGCGGTTGAAGTTGCCTCCTCGGTTAATGGGCAGATCATGCCGCCGGTGATGGGGGCTGCGGCCTTCCTGATGGTGGAATATGTTGGTATTCCGTATCCCGAAGTCATCAAACATGCCTTTTTGCCAGCAACGATTTCCTATCTTGCGCTGATCTATATCGTGCATCTTGAGGCCCTGAAGGCCAATATGCAGGGCCTGCCGCGCCGTGAAGAGCCAAATATGAAGCGCACTCTTTTGCGCTCTCTGATTTTCGTTTGCTCGCTGGTGATTGTGTCCGGGCTTGTCTATTATGCCCTGGAATGGCAGATGAAGTTGTTTGGCGACGGCGTTGGCTGGATTGTATCGGTTGAATGCGCGCTGATCTATTTTGCAGGCCTTTATTACGCCTCGAAATATCCCGATCTGGAAATGGATGACCCTAACCAGCCGGTTGTTGAATTGCCCGCTTTGGGTGAAACGGCCAAGGCCGGTTTGCATTATTTGCTGCCGGTGGTTGTGTTGGTCTGGTTTTTGATGATCGAATTGAAATCACCTGGCTTGTCGGCCTTTTGGGCGACGGTTTTGATGATTTTCATCATGCTCACGCAAAAACCGGTTAAGGCTTTTTTCCGTAAACAGCCGGATTATATGTCGCTGTTCCGCACCGGGCTTATTGACGTCATTGACGGTTTTGCCACGGGCGCGCGCAACATGATCGGCATTGGTGTGGCAACCGCTGCTGCCGGTATTATTGTTGGCACGGTCTCGCTGACTGGGATTGGTCAGGTGATGGTTGAATTTGTCGAAATCATTTCGGGTGGCAACCTGATGCTGATTTTGATCATGACGGCCATTATCAGCCTGATCCTTGGCATGGGGCTGCCGACCACGGCCAACTATATTGTGGTTTCCAGCCTGATGGCGCCGGTGATTGTTGAACTGGGTGCCCAAAATGGCCTGATCGTGCCCTTGATTGCGGTGCATCTGTTTGTGTTCTATTTCGGCATCATGGCCGATGTGACACCGCCGGTGGGGCTGGCATCCTTTGCGGCGGCGGCGATATCTGGCGCAGATCCGATGAAAACCGGTTTTGTGGCGTTTTTCTACAGCATGCGAACTGCCGTTTTGCCGTTCCTGTTCCTGTTCAATACCCAGCTTTTGATGATCGGTATTGACCATGTGTTCGAGGCAATATGGGTGATTGTGGTGGCGATCATCGCCATGCTGGTTTTTGCCGCGGCAACAATGGGATATTTCTTTACCCGGTCGCGCCTGTGGGAAAGTGCGGCATTGCTTTTGATTGCCTTCACACTTTTCCGTCCCGGGTTTTGGCTGGATCTGGTGGAACCGCCATATAACAACGTCAACCCGGCCGAAATTGTCGAAAAGGTTGCCACCCTGCCAGCCAATGCCAATTTGCGCCTTGATGTGGAGGGGATCAGCCTGGAAGGCGATGAGGTCAAAAAATCGGTCATGTTGCCGCTTGGGCCAAAGGCATCGGGTGAAGATCGCCTGTATAATGCCGGCATTGCGGTGCGCAATGAAGATGGCCGTATCTATGTTGATGACGTGGTCTTTGGCGGCCCGGCCGAAAAGGTGGGGATCGATTTTGACTATGAAATCACCGCCATCAAGCTCGAAGCGGAACGGATGCCCAAGGAAGTGTTTTTTGCCCCCGCATTTTTGTTGCTGGGACTGATCATCTTCCTGCAACGTCGCCGCCATCGCCCCGATGCAAAAGCTTAAGGAGGGCTGAAGATGTATAAGGATATCCTTGTTACCATCGATCTGGACCATGATTCCTCATGGAAGAAGGCCTTGCCTGTGGCGATCCGCGAGGCCCAGAACGAAGGTGCTCGGCTGCATGTGTTAACCGTTGTGCCAACGGTAGGCATGTCGATGGTCGGGCAGTTCTTTCCCAAGGGATATGAGAAAAAGGTTCTTGAAGCCTATAATGAACGCCTGCACGAATTTGTTGCCGCCAATGTTCCGGCGGAAATTAAGGTGCAGCACATTGTGGGGCAGGGCACGGTTTATGAAGTGATTTTGCAAATCGCCAAAAAAACCAAATGTGACCTGATCGTTATGGGCGCGCATCGCCCGGAACTGAAAGATTATCTTTTGGGACCCAATGCCGCCCGGGTTGTGCGCCATGCATCCTGTTCGGTGCTTGTCGTACGCGACTGACCCTTAACGTCATTCTCTCATTATCAGGCGGGCATGATTTTTTCATGCCCGCTTTTTTGTCGCGACATCACATGATGTAACCCATAGTAGTGGCTTCGTAATAACATACTATTTCCAAAGGTATATTTTCAGGGGTGGTCCTAAGCCTATACTTGGCGGTTCCGACAATGCAGATTTTTTATGCTGGAAGCCGTTGATCCTGATGGTGTTGAGATCCATAGAAAAAACAATAAAAATTTTATATTTCAATGTCTTAATAATTTTCAGATCGGGATTCGGCAAGGTCACCCATAATGTGGGCAGATCAATTTTGTCAGGATTTGTCAGAATTTTCGATTCCAGTTTACATCGCTTTTATTGTATTCCTTTGTCCACGTACCACTATGGTATAGTTGTGTCTGCATTTGGGGTGCAGATGCGGGGGTCTCCGTGACATTTGAGAAAAGGCGTCATTAGATGCGGACATTTCGGAATTGGATTTCGGGCAAGCGTAAACATGACCGCGATGCAAGGGTTAGCCATGCAGCATTGCTGGCCGCTCCCGTTCGTGCCACCCGGCGTCTGCATGTGGAGCCGATTGAACCGCGTGTTTTGTTGTCGGCAGACCCTTTGGAAGCAAAATATACCGACGATATCAGCGCGGCTCTGACCCAGGTTGAAAACCTTCTTGATAACCTTGAAGGACACGATCTGTTTGCGGACCCGTTACCGATGGTACTCGGGACGGAGGCTTCTTCTGGCGCGGGTGCCATTGCCGATATCAGTGACATCTTCCACCAGAACTTGGTGGACCCCCTGGACAATATAGCTGCAGCTATTGAGAATAGTGAGGATGGCGATCTTTCCAATCTGCAAACGGACTGGAAGGCCTTTTTCGAGAAATCCGGCTATTACGATGCCGCTGATAGCACGCTAACGATTGATCATTCCGAGGTAGACGGCAAAGACGTTTACAAGGTTGTCATGTCGCAGGAAATTGACCGCGACTTCACCATCGGTGCAGATGATCCCATAAACGATTATAACATTTCGCTTGATAGCCAGGGTCATATGAATTTGACCTTCGATATCGGTTTTACCCTGACAGTTGATCCGGGGGCGGCAAGCGAAGCGTCTGCTGTTTCGTTCAGTCTTGATAGTCTGAGTTTGAACAGCACCGTTGATCAGGACTTGACGGGGCACACCCTGACACTGGGGATCGTGCCCTT
>JBNKVZ010000131.1:0-13484 GCA_050299455.1 Thalassospira sp. | reverse complement strand
CGCCATCGCCGGTAGTTTTTACCCCGCCGATGCCCCAACCCTGCGCCGCACCATTGCCAGCCTGATGGCGAAGGCCGGGCAGCCGGGCGCGGATGCCGCCATTCCCAAGGCGATTATCGTGCCCCATGCCGGGCTGGTTTATTCTGGCGCCATTGCGGCCGATGGTTTTGCCACCATCCTGCCCGCGGCAGGCACCATTCGCCGCATCGTTATTATCGGTCCGGCCCATCGCATGGCGTTTCAGGGCATTGCCGTTGCCGATGCCACGGCCTTTGCCACCCCGCTGGGGACTGTGCCGGTGGATGAAGAGGCGATAAATGCCCTTTTGGCCCTGCCGCAGGTACAACGGTTAAATGCCGCACATGTGCAGGAACACGGGCTGGAAATTGAGCTGCCCTTTATCCAGAATGTTTTTGCAAATCAGCCCGACGTCACCATCGTCCCCCTGCTGGTCAGCCGCTGTGCCGCACATCAGGTAGAGGACGTGGTTGAACAGCTGTGGGGCGGGCCAGAAACCCTGATTGTGATTTCGTCCGACCTGTCGCATTTCCATGATGATGCCACCGCCCGCAAAATGGATGACCGCACACGGCAATTGATTGAAAATTTCACCGCCGAAGAATTGGGGTTTGACGATGCCTGCGGTTGCCTGCCGATTATGGGTTTGCTGCGCGCGGCACACAAACGGGGGATGAAAGCCAAAACACTTTCCATGCAAAATTCCAGTACGGCCAGCGGCGATACATCGCGTGTTGTCGGCTATGGCGCGTGGGCGTTTTTTGAGAACAAACCCGCCGTCAAAGCTAGCCACATAAATGAAGCGGAATCAGATTTTGCGCATGGCACAGAGGCCATCATAAATCAGCATGGGCGCGACATGCTGGGCCTTGCCAGTGCGTCCATTCAGCACGGCCTTGCGAACGGCGCGCCACTGGTACCGGATATGACCACACTTCCGCCCGCCCTGCGCGAAGAAGGGGCGTGTTTTGTCACCCTGAAGCAACAGGGCAATTTGCGCGGCTGCATTGGCTCCATCCTTGCGCATCGGCCCTTGGGGCAGGATATTTGTGAAAACGCGTTCAAGGCCGCCTTTGGCGATCCACGCTTTGCCAGACTCAGCCCAGCGGAGCTTAGAGGGGATCTTTCCCTGTCGATTTCCGTGTTATCAAAGCCCCACCCCTTCCCGTTTGATGACGAGGCAGATTTGATTGCCCGCCTCACCCCGTTTGAAGATGGCATCATCCTGAGCGACGGTCCGCGACGTGGCCTGTTTTTACCGCAAGTCTGGGATCAATTGCCCAAGCCAGAGGATTTTCTGCGCCATTTAAAACGCAAGGCCGGCCTGCCGATGGATTATTGGTCCGACACTTTGCGCGCCCAGCGTTTTGTCACCCGTGGCATTGAAAGCAGCACGATTTTTCCCGGCGAAAGCCTGTGGGCATAAATCCAGGTAGAATAGAAACTGGACCTTTGCCTGAAAATTGCCTAGGTCATCCCCACATAAAGTAAAAGAACCGCATTGCAAATAAAGGATTTCCGATGACCAACGGCCTCCCCGCTGATGCCCATGCCCTTGAAAACGGCCTGATCGAGATTGCCCGCCGGGCCGGTGCCGCGATCATGGAAATTTACAAAACCGAATTTGAAATTCGCGCCAAGGAAGATGCCTCGCCCGTCACGGAGGCCGACGAAGCTGCCGAAGCGATCATTCTGCCCGGCCTGCGTGCCTTGACACCCGATGTCAAAATCGTTTCCGAGGAAAGCGTTGCGGCAGGCAATGTCCCCGATGTATCCGCCGAAACGGATTTCTTCTGGCTGGTAGACCCGCTGGATGGCACCAAGGAATTTATCAAGCGAAATGGCGAATTTACCGTCAATATTGCGCTAATCGCCCGGGGTGTGCCGATAATGGGCGTTGTTTATGCCCCGGCCATCGAAAAACTTTATTTCGGCGGGCCGGATGGCGCCAAGCTGATTGAAGATGATATTGATCCCAAAACCACCGACATTATTGTCCGCCCCATGCCCACTGCCGGCGTGGTGGTTGTCGGTTCGCGCTCGCATGGTGATCCCGAGGCCATGAAGGCCTTTTTGGGCGACCTCAAGGTTCAGGAAATGCGCCCGGCGGGAAGCTCGCTTAAGCTCTGCCTGGTGGCCCAGGGCGAGGCGGACCTTTACCCCCGCCTGGGGCGGACGATGGAATGGGATATCGGGGCTGGTCATGCCGTGCTGAGTGCCGCCGGTGGCGTGGTTGAAAACCTGGATGGCAGCCCGTTTATCTATGGCAAGGATGGTTTCGCCAACCCGTTTTTCATTGCGCGCAGCCCCTCTGTCCCGGTGACATATCAGGGTTAAAACGCAGATGTTCCGGTATTTGACGGGGCCATAACGCCCTGTCGAATATCGGCAATATTGCTGCTGACATGGAATTTATGGTGCGGCCAGCAGGCGGGCCACCGTTTGGCGCAACCATATATGCGCCGGATCGCTATCACGCCGGCGGTGCCAAATCTGGCGAAAGGCAAATTTCGGAATATCCACCGGCGGGTCAAACATAACAAGCCCGTCCAAACGGTCTTGCGCGGGTACGATGCGGCGCGCCACCGTCAAAATCAAATCGGTTCTCCGCACCAGATCGACCGCAATGCTCCAATGCGGCACAATCAGCACATTGCGGCGAAATGCGCCCACCTGTTCCAGGGCAACGTCAATTTCATTGGCACTGGCATGATCGGCGTGCAAGGACACCAGAATATGCGAACTTGCCACATAGCGTTCCAGACTGCAGGTCGCGCTATCGGGGAAGTGGGTTTTATCTGCCACACAAACAAATTCTTCGCAAAACAGGACCTGATCGCACACATCCATGCGCCGTTCGGGAAACACCCCCAGGGCCAAATCAATCTCGCCCTCGATCACCTGAGACTGCATGACTTCGCGCCCCGCCTGGCTGACAACAAGGTCGCTCTGCGGGGCTTCCTGACGCAGCACCTTTATCAGACGGGGCAATAACAGGGCTGCCCCATAATCGGACATGGCCAGCCGAAAGGTACGTCGGGCATGTGCCGGATCAAAACCCGGTGTTTTAAGCAATTCCTGCAACTGCCCCAAAATCGCGGCCAGTTCCGGCGCAAGATTTCGGGCAAAGGGTGTCACCTCAAGCTTTCCGCCCCGACGCACCAGCAAGGGATCATCTAGCAACACACGCAAGCGGCCCAACGCATGGCTCACGGCAGGCTGGCTTTTATTCAGGCGCAAGGCCGCGCGCGAAACATGTTGTTCCGCCAAAAGCGCATCCAGCACCACCAGAAGATTAAGGTCAATCGACGCAAGATTATTCATAGATCATATAATATAGGTGCAAAATACGAATTTCCATTCATAGTTTGAATGATGAATAAAATCCTGCATAGGCTTTTCACGATCAGGAAATACCGTCATGCAGAATATCTCGTCTTTCTTGCTGTTGGCCTTTGCCATTCTGGCCGGGTCCTTTGTACCCTTTCAGGCCGGTGCCAATGCAACGCTTGGCCGCATGCTGGGCCATCCATTATGGGCAACACTGGTTTCGCTTGCGGTCAGTATTGCAATCATTATTCCGGTGATGATGGCCTTCAAAATATCCGCCCCCACATTTTCCGGCACCCTTAAAGGTCCGTGGTGGATATGGCAGGGCGGTGCGGCGGGGGTTATTTATATTACCGCCGCATTATTGCTGGCCCCCAAGCTTGGCGTGACCAACTTCATCATTGCCGTGATTGCCGGTCAAATGATGGCCTCCCTGCTGATTGACCATTTCGGGCTGGTCGGCTTACCGGTAAAACCGGTGACACTGTGGCGCATTTCGGGTGTTGCAATGATCCTGCTGGGATTAACCATCACACAACTGGCCAGCCAGCCCCAACGCCTGCCACCGCCATCCTCAAAATCGATGCTGTCATCGTAACAACACTGCAAATATCTGCAGCATCGTGCACAAATTTGTAATCGCCCAATGACAGAACCTTGCTGCACCGCCGCAAAACAGCAAAATTTCACATCATAATCATGCGCCTGTCAGGTTGGCGATGCAGCAAGATCCGGGCACAATAAAAACAGACCAAAACCCGCAGAAAACTTGACTTTTACACAAATATGACGCATCATATTTCCATCGCCACACATTGTTGTAGGTGACGTAAATAGCCGCCGGAATCACGGCGACGCGGTTCGGATCACTACCGCGGAGCGATACCGAACTAGAGCGTAAAATAGAGCCGCCATTTACTGGCGGCTCTGCGCTGTTTGGGCCTAAACAGGCGATTGATGCAGCATATGCCGCCCCCTAGCAACAATACAGCGATACCACCGGCCCCCAACACCAGCAGCGGCAGGGCCCAACTGCCAATCGTGACCAAAAGGGCCGTTCCCGCTGACGGACCAACAATGGCACCCAGCGTATAGCTTTGCGACACCAGCACCAGCACCCCCACCTGATAACCGCCCTTCCCCCGTCCGCTGGCCGCCATCAGAACAGCGGCGGTATAAAGGCCAGCCACCGCAGCACCGATGCCAAATTGCACGATTGCGGCAAAAGCGCCATAACCGGCCAGTGCAAGCGGCATGGCACCCGCCAGCATCAGGGCAAAACACAGCCAGGCCAGTTTTACCGGCCCGCCTTTATCGGATAGATAACCGATTAAAGGCTGGCAGATGGTGCCACCAAAGACAAAAATTGCCGCCAGCCACAGGCCAGCATCGGCAAGGCCGGTATCGCGCTGCGCCTGAAGCGGCAATACCGACAAGAAGCAAATCTCGATAAAACCCGCGACAAAGGCAATCAGGACCAAATCCCAGTGATCGAACCAGCGCCGCACTGTCGCGCCGGCCCCCTTTTTCGTTGAGGTCATTTCAAGGCGCGGAAAGGCAAAACCGCATAAAACCGCAATGATCGCCGCCGTCAGTGCCAGGCCCGACATCATCATGGCATCCTCGCCATACCAGCCCATCAGGATCGGCCCCAAAACAATGCCGAGGCCCATCAGGGTTTCATGAAAACCGACAACCCGGCCGATTTTATCCGCCGGGGCCAATTGCATAATCAGACCATCACACACCACCCAGCGCAATATCAACCCCAACCCGGCAAACACGGTTGCGGGAAGAACCCAAACCGATTGCGGAGCAACCATCACCACCACAATCAGGGTAAAAAACGACACACCACTGATCAAAAGCGGAATAACGGGACGGGTTTTGCGCAACATTGCCGCAACAAAAAAACCGCCAATCAAATCCGCCAGCCAGTATAGCGACAACATCATGCCGCCATGTCGCTCCCCCAGCCCGGCATTGGTCAGGGCCAGCGGCAACAGCGTATCAATCACGCCAATCTGAATGATTTGCGATACAAAAGACGCCAGATTAACCAGCGCCAAGGGCACGGTAACAGGGGCGGGAAAACCGGTAAATTTCGGCAAAATTGGCCTGCGCAGGAACAAAATGGCCCTCCGTGCGATGGAATGCACCGTTCGGGGACCTGAGCGGGTGTTTGCAACAGGCCGAAAACAAAAGTGATACAGGCCTTCACACGCACCACGCGCGAACCATCCTCAACCAGATAATTCTTCCTGTCCCTCACAGCCTAAACCGGGAAAATCAGGGGCGCAATATATCCTGCGATAATCCCGATGCAGAAACAGATGATTTTTTTGTATCCACGTAACCGGATTTATCTTTAAGGTTGCATCGACCTCATAAAAACCAGCACATCAGCCAAGCCACGGATGCCAATGACTAACGACCAGATTACCGAGGAACAAGAACGCCTTTTGGCCATTTTGGAACACTGGCACAAAATCGAATTTTTTATTCCTTTCGATTTAAGAGAACGTGCTGATCGTGCCCAAGCTGAAAAAAACGGTTTTTATCTTGATGCCATCCACGGAGTAAAAGACTTTGAAAGACTGAAAAGCCAGGACCTTCCGGAAAACAAGGAAATAGGCGGTTTCACCCTGTTTCTCGGCGTCTTTGACAAGGGCGAGGTGGTATCTCTTTGCAACACGCTTTTTCCCGAACCACAAGACCCGATCAAAGCCCAGGACGACAAAGAACGTGGCGATATTGAAGGCGAAACCTGCTTTGCTGAATTAAGGCTTTCAGCAACGGGGGAACCTTTGTTTGAGGGAATGCAAGCATCAACCCTGCCCTGGGCACTAGGAAAAAGCCATAAACACGGCATCGATTATCTTTCCTCGGACAGGTTTCAGTCAGACTGGGAAAAACTTGAAACACAGATTTTCAATTTCGAGGCCGAGAGAAACAGTCAATTCAGACTGGAGCAAGAGGGCAACCTGCAAACGGATGTCACCTCCAAAGATATTGAAGACGCAAGCCAAACTATCCCCAACCCACTAACTTTTGACGAAATCATTACTCTGGTTGATCTGTTAAGGGCTTGGGCTGATTTTTCCCCGAAAAAAGAAGAACCCGTTGCGTTTGTTGAAATGTGGGTCAAAGAAAAAAACGATAAAGCTCCGGCAGACAACGCATCCAATAAAGCCTCTGCTTCCCCATCAGAAACGGAAAAAACCGAGGAAGAACAGGAGGAAGAAGATGATACCGCAGCCCAAACCGAAATTGGCATTCTAAACAGTTTTTACATCGATGACCTGGAACGGGCCATATGTCATACAAGGACAACCGCCCCGGACAACCTTCAGCGCTATGTTTCACAAATCCAGCCCGATGATCGAATCAATCTCTTTGAAGATCACGGCAAAAAAGAACTGACCGCTCGACTGGCACCGAACCGAAACGTAAAAGGCCGCTGGTTTGATGCACCAGACCGCTTTATGAGCCTGATGCAGCAATTTGCGATCAATGCGGCTTTTGAAGAAATAAAAGACGGCGGCATTTTCTCGGTCAATGGACCGCCGGGAACCGGCAAAACAACCCTGTTAAAAGAAATATTCGCCGAAAACATTGTCCGGCGGGCAGAAATTCTCGCCCAGTGCCATACGGCCGCCAGCGCATTCACATCCAAAAAACATCCTGTTTCCCTGCCGGGCGCAAAGTTCCATTCTTACCAAAAAATTCGCGATGAACTGGCCGGGTTTGAAATGGTGGTGGTGTCTTCAAACAATGCGGCCGTTGAAAACATCTCCAGGGAACTACCGCAAACAGGTGCCCTTAGCGGGGTATGGCGCGACGACGCTCCCCCCGAATATCTGCGTCCGATTGCCTACAAAATCGCCGCACAGAAGCCCAAAAACGCATTTAGAAAATTGAAAGACAGCGAAAGGCCCTGGGGGTTAATTTCATGTGTGCTTGGCAACAAAAAGAACCGGAATAACTTTCTTCAAAAATTCTCGTTCGCACTTCCCGCAAATGAAAAACCATTCGGACAGCAGGAGCTTGCCCAAAACATCTATACATGGATCGATAATTATAACGGCATTTCCTTTGACGAGGCTCGACAAAACTTCCTTGCGAAACTTCTGCAGGTTGAGGACGAAACCCAAGCCCTTCAGCAATATGCCAACACCCATGCCACCTATCAGGAAATATCCAACACCGCCTTTCTCGACAACCTGCAACAAAACCTGCAACAGGCTGAAAATAACGTTCAGAAGCTGCGACAGGAACGGGACACGGCCACAGATACGCTAAAAAACATTGAACGGGAAATTACCAATTTAAAAGAAGAAGAACGCCTGCTTGACCGTCAGGCACCCGCATGGTGGGAACGGCTCTTTGCGACCGCACACGCCAGACGGCACAAAGTCAAAGTCCGGCATAATGCCAATCAGCAGCAAAGCTGGCACACGGAAAAGAACGCGCAAACCAAAAAGATTTCGAAAGAAATCGAACCTGCGCTAGCCGAAGCGGTGCGGCAAGATACACAATGCCGCCAACGGATCGAGGAAAACACGCGGAAACGTAAAGAGCTTGAAGAACAGCTGTCAATTTTCAAACAACAACATCCGGATATTCAAGTCCCGTTAGACAACACGTATCTCGAACGGGAAACCTTCCAGCTCAAGGGGCTTTGGCAAACACAATCTTTGGCCGTTGCACGATCAGAATTGTTTAGCGCGGCCCTGGCCCTTCATCAGGCATGGCTAGCTGAAGCAGGAGCAAAAGGACAGCCCCTGCGTCGACATTTGTTTATGCTGTCCACGCTTTTGCAATCGCCAGATGGCATCATGAAATCAGCCGACATTCATGCACTATGGCAAAGCTTTTTCATGATCGTTCCGGTTGTTTCGACAACCTTTGCTTCCTTTGGAAGACAATTCAAATCGCTGGGTGAAAATGCCCTGGGATGGATCTTTGTCGATGAGGCCGGGCAGGCCACACCACAATCCGCAGTTGGTGCTGTTCTACGTGGCAAACGGGTTGTTGCCGTCGGGGACCCGCGCCAGATCGAACCGGTCTTTACCGTGCCTGAACGCCTGATCACCGCGATTTGCGACCAGTCACCATACACCGCAGGCGGCGAATTTGCTCCTAACCGCGCCTCGGTACAGGAATTGTCCGACAAGGGAAATCCGCTTGGCGCAATTGTTGGCGATGATCAGGGACAAAATATCTGGATCGGAAGCCCGCTTCGTGTTCATCGCCGCTGTATTGATCCGATGTTCAGTCTTGCCAACAAAATCGCCTATCAGAACACAATGGTTTTTGGCAAAAAAAATCATAGCAGTGAAAAGGACTTGTTGCTCAAACAAAAAAGCTGCTGGATCGACATTCGCGGTGATGTTGAAAACAAACAAACCGTTCCCGCCCAAAACGATTTTGTTTCAGATATCCTGATGGAGCTTGTGGCAGAGAACAAACTACCCGACGATGTTTTCGTGATTACTCCGTTTAAAGAAATCAAACGGGACCTGCATCGCCGGGTTCAAGACAAAATTCGCAATCGCCAGGATTTCAAGATTACCGCCCCTGATAAATGGTGCAGTAAAAACATCGGCACTGTACATACATTCCAGGGCAAAGAAGCCAACATCGTTATATTTGTGCTGGGTTGTAGCAAAAATAGCGCGGGCGGTGCCAATTGGGCCTCATCCAAACCCAATTTGCTTAATGTGGCCCTTACACGCGCCAAGCAGCGTATCTATATCATCGGCGACAAATCACTTTGGGGGTGCCTACCCTCATTCAGTTTGGCCGCAAAAGAACTTCAAACAGTAACGGCAAACGAGTTTCGACGAAATTTGCCGCGTCTTCACGAGAAAGTTCCTGCATCCGAAACCGTCTAAAACCTTGTCATGGAACAGCCGGGTCGCTAGGTATTTGAGCAGATTGTAATTTCATCAATGGTGCTGCCATGTCCCCCGCCCTGACCATACGTCCCTATTCCGAAGGTGCCCTTGCCCAGGCTGCGGGCAAATTGCGGGCGGGTGAATTGGTGGCTTTTCCCACCGAAACGGTTTATGGCCTGGGCGCGGATGCCACCAACAAAGATGCGGTTGCCGGTATTTTTGCCGCCAAGCAGCGCCCGTCCTTCAACCCGTTAATCAGCCATTTTCCCGACCGCGATGCCGCCGCGTGCCAAGCCGTATTTGATGAACGGGCCGATAAGCTGGCCGCGGCCTTTTGGCCCGGCGCGCTGTCGCTGGTATTGCCCAAACGCGATGACAGCACGATTTGCGAACTCACCACCGCAGGCCTGCCCAGCATTGCCGTGCGTGTGCCGGCCCATGATATGGCCCGCGCCCTGCTTCGCGCTGCCGGTCGGCCCATTGCCGCGCCCTCGGCCAATCGGTCAGGCCGCATCAGTCCGACCACGGCCGGGCATGTTGCGGCATCGCTGGGCGATGCGGTTTCCATGATCCTCGATGGTGGGCCCTGCGGGGTTGGCGTTGAAAGTACGGTTGTCGATTTGACAACCGACCGTGTTGTCATACTGCGCCCGGGCGGCATTACGGCTGAACAGATCAAAGCCGTGCTGGATTGCGATGTCGTGATGGCCGAAACCGACGACAATGCCCCCAAATCACCCGGCATGATGACCAGCCATTATGCACCGGGCCTGCCGGTACGCCTGAATGCAACCGCCCCCGACGCAACGATTGGCGATGAAGTCCTGCTGGCCTTTGGTCCGGAATGCGCGACCAAGGGCTTTGCCACGGTGTTATGGCTGTCCAAAACCGGCGATGACCGCGAGGCTGCGGCCAACCTGTTTGCCCTGCTGCATCAGGCGGACCAATGCCGGGTCAAGGGCATTGCCGTCGCGCCCATCCCCAATCACGGGCTGGGCATTGCGATTAATGACCGGATGAAACGGGCCGCCGCCCCGCGCCAGCCCGTGCAGGACGGACATTAATTTTCGCGCATCACGCTGCCATCAAGCATCACGCACCAATCACGATCATTTTCCAGAAGACAAACTCTCTCTTACCTTACGGGGCCTTTCATGCCATCCACGGTTACACCTGCCGGTTCATCCAGTGTTGTCACCTCGTTGCCCGCCGGGCTGGTGGCCGATTTACAGGCCGTTTTGGGGCCACGCGGCTGGAGCATGGAGCAAGATGTGCTGGAAAAGCATAACAGCGAGGCCCGCAACAAATTTCGCGGCGTGGCAGAGATGGTCCTTTATCCGTCCAGCACGGATGACGTGGCCCAATGTGTCAAACTGTGCCACGCAGCCGGCATTGCCCTGGTGCCACAGGGCGGCAATACCGGGCGCTGTGGTGGCGCGGTTGCGGATCAGGGGCAGGTTTTGATCAATCTGGCGCGGATGGATAAAATCCTGGAAACTGATGCGCGGGATTTCACCATGACGGTACAGGCCGGGGCGATCCTGCACAGCATTCAGGACGCTGCCGAGCAGCATGATCTGCTTTTTCCCCTCAGCCTGGGCGCGCAGGGCACCTGCCAGATTGGCGGTAACATCGCCACCAATGCCGGCGGGCTGAATGTTATTCGCTATGGCAATACCCGCGATCTGGTTTTGGGCCTTGAAGTTGTGCTGGCCGATGGCACCATCTGGCACGGGCTTTCAAAATTGCGCAAGGATAATACCGGCTATGATGTGCGCGATCTGTTTATCGGGGCCGAGGGTACGCTGGGCATTATCACCGCCTGCACATTGAAGCTGTTTCCGCGTCCGCGCCACCTTGCCACCGCCTGGGTTGCCCTGCCTGGCGTGGATGCCGCCCTGGACCTTTTGGCCCTGGCCCGGCGCGAAACCGGCGATGCCATTGCCGCCTTCGAACTGATGAGCCAGTTTGCCCAGGATTTATGCCTTAGCCATATTTCAAATTGTGTTGCCCCGCTGGCAACCCAAGCCCCCTGGTATGCGATGATCGAGATTTCGTCATCAAGACCGAATGACGACCTGACATCGGTGCTGGAAGGCGTGCTGGAACGCGCACTTGAGGGCGGGTTCATTCTGGATGGCACCATTGCCCAGTCCGAAAAGCAGCGCGCCAATTTATGGGCCATTCGCGAAGGCATACCCGAGGCCCAAACCCGCGAGGGTGGTAGCATCAAACATGATGTTTCCGTGCCGGTCTCCAAGGTTCCCGCCCTGATCGAACGGGGCATTGAACAAGCACAAAAACGCATTCCCGGCATTCGCCCCTGCCCGTTTGGCCATGTCGGGGATGGCAATATCCATTTCAATTTCAGCCAGCCCGAAAACATGGCGAAGGCGGACTTTCTTGCCCAATGGGAAGATTTAAACCGCGACATCCACGATATCGTCGCCGCACTTGGCGGGTCGATCAGTGCGGAACACGGCATTGGCCGCCTGAAGGTGGAAGAACTGGCACATTATGCCGACCCAACCAAGATTCGCCTGTTAAAAACCATTAAAAAGGCGATTGACCCGGAAAATATCTTGAATCCCGGTAAGATTGTCTCGCATAACTAAATATGTATTTTCACTAATATTTGCCGGGTATACATGTTTAAGATCGACACCTATCAGCCGCTGAATGTCTTAAAACAGATTGACGAGAACATCTGGCTGGTAGATGGCCCGGTGATCGGTTTTCGCTATATGGGGCTAAGCCTGCCCTTTCCGACCCGAATGACGGTTATTCGCCAGGAAAATGGCGATATATGGCTTCATTCACCCATTAAAATCTCGCCGGAACTTACCGCACAAATTGATGCCCTGGGGCCGGTACGCTATCTGATCGCGCCCAATACCATCCATTATGCCAGCATCCCGGAATGGATGCAGGCCTATCCGGCAGCGGAAAGTTTTGGTGTTGAGGGCATTGCCAAGCGCGCCAAAGATAACGGGATTAACATTCGCCTGGATCATATCCTGGGCGACGTGGCCGACCCGGGCTGGACGGGCGAGATTGAACAGGTGGTCGTCCAGGGCGGTTATTTGACCGAAGCGGTATTTTTTCATCGCGCATCACGCACCCTGATCCTGACCGACCTGATCGAAAATTTCGAGGCCCACAAAATCAAAAGCCCGATCTGGCGATTTATGGTGCGCCTGTTTGGCACGATGGACCCGCATGGCGCCGCCCCGCGCGATATGCGCGCCACCTTCATGGGGCACAAGCCCGGCCTGCGCAAGGCGGTTGAGCAAATGATTGCCTGGAACCCGGAACGGGTCGTTATCGCGCATGGGCGCTGGTATGAAAAAAATGCCGTTGCCGAACTCAAACGCGCCTTTTCCTGGGTGTAACGGCCCCGGCCATCTATCGCGTTATTATGCCCAAACAAACAAGGGGCCAGGCAAAACGCCCGGCCCCTTTTTAATGAAAGTCCGAAAATCGCGGCGGATTATTTCGGGCCGTTCCAGTCAGTCAGGGAGTCATATTTCATCTGGCGGCGTTCCTCGGGAGAAAGCTTCCAGTTATCGCCAAAGGCAGCGGATTCCCATGATCCATAAGTCGGGTTCGGCAACATGAACCAGCGTTCACCCCAATAAGCGGAATAATCGTCCATCTTTGCCAGACGGCCTTTAATATCGCCGCCCATATCGTCGACAAAATCGCCAAAGTTATCGCCAAACATCATGATGATGCGATGATCCGCGGCAACCGCCATACGGCGCGTGCCCTTGGCAGAACCCCAATCTTTCTTTTCGCCGCGCAGCATAACATGTTCCGCATCGGCATAGGGGAAGCCATATTTTTTCAGGTTGGCAATGGTGGCGGCCTCTTCCGGCGCTTTACGATTGGTGACGTAATAAACGGCAACACCTTTTTCCGCGGCGGCCTTGGTCAGCTCCAGCGCACCGGGGGTGGGGGTGGAAATTTCGGCATTTACAAACTCTGCCCAGGTTTTGGAACTGTATGACGTATCCTTCGTCACCACCCAGGACTGATAAGCCGAGTTATCGAGCACGGTTTCATCCACATCGAGAATAATCGCCGGCGGCTTGGACATATAATTGTCACCCTGCTCCAGGGCGGCGGTCCAGCTATGGTCGCCAATCGCGGCACCCAGCAGGCGCTCTGCCCCGGCATAAACCGACTTTGCCGTGGTTTTATATTCAACCGAGGTCTGGTACCACAAGACGGCAT
>JBNKVZ010000130.1:0-13729 GCA_050299455.1 Thalassospira sp. | reverse complement strand
ATGATTGTCACTTTCCGGTCTGCACCGATTTTGACGATGATCTTCGCCTGGCTTTTGTCTCCTGCAATGGGCAGGAGGATGGTGATCTTGACCGGCCGATTGCGGAACGCAATGCCCTGTGGGCCGATTTATGTGATCGCCATGATGCACAGCCGTTTTCCCTGCTGCTGCATGGCGGGGACCAGATTTATGCCGACCATGTCTGGGACTGTCACCCCGATATTGCCGCCTGGCAGGAGGCCTCCCATCAGGAAAAAAAGGCCGCGGGCTTTAGCGATGATATGGCCGATGCGGTTTTGCAGTTTTACCTTGATCATTATCTGACCATCTATTCCCTGCCCGAAATTGCCTATCTGATGGCGCGTGTGCCCTCTTTGATGATGTGGGATGACCACGATATTTTTGATGGCTGGGGCAGCCATCCTGGCGGGTTTCAGGAAATGGCGGTGCCTCAGGGCATGTTTCAGGCCGCCCGTTATGCTTTCATGCTGATGCAATTATGTATCGCACCCGATGGCACGGATATGCCCGATGGCCAGTATGACCGCACGGCCCGTTTCTTTGGCTGGCGCTATGATTATCCCGGTTTTACGATAATCGCCCCGGATTTGCGCTCTGAACGTCGTCGTGATGCCGTGATGGGCCCCATCGGCTGGCAGGTAACGGAAAAGATGCTGGGCAATGTGCCAGATGGTAATCGCATCCTGCTGATGTCGAGTGTGCCTGTGATCGGACCGCGCCTGTCGGTGGTTGAGGCGGCATTAGGCATCATTCCGCACGCCCAGAAATATGAAGATGACCTGCGTGATCAGTGGCAAAGTCGCAAACATCGGCGGGAATGGTGCCGGTTTTTGGAAGTACTTGAAGATGTTGCCAATAATCATGATCACGACATCACCCTGCTTTCGGGGGAAATTCATTTGGCGACACGGGGCATTTTTAATGTCCGATCACGGATCATTCATCAATTGGTGGCATCGGGCATTGCCCATCAGGCCCCACCGGGTCTTTTTGCCCGCTGCCTTGGGTTTCTGGCCTGGCTGGGGGAAAATCCGTTGCCAGGCCGGCCGACACGGTTACGCCCGTTACCTGGTCAGAACAGTGTTTATGTGGCGGAACGCAACTATCTGCTGCTGACCCGGCAAAAATCATGCTGGCGGGCAAATTGGCAGCTGGAGACCTCTGGCCTAGGGCCGGATCTGGAAATTTGACGGGCCGCGTTGTCATATCGTTAAAATCGGTTATACAGAGGGCCGGAACGTTGCCATATGCGATGATTGGATTGCGATCAGATGACTGAGAAGATTTCCCGCGCCATGCGTGAACGCGCTTGGGCGAAGGCACGACGGATCAAGGGGGAAAACCCCGATGAAGTGCGGGTGCACAAGGCCAGTGGCATCACCATGAAACGTGAAAGTTTCGGTAAAATGCGCAATTTTGGCTGGACCGTGGTGGAAGGCAAAGCCGTGCCATGCCGCAAGGAATTCCTGCAGCCGCAGGCCGAAGCATCGGCAGAGGATGGCGCAGCGGAAGACGATGCCAGCATCGATGATGAATCCGTAAATGCAGAAAATGAGAAAAATACCTGATCAGGATTTTTTCATTAATCCTGATATGTGATTTTGCTTATCAAATGAATAAACTATCGTCACTTTAGATATTTTAGAGATATTCTGATGTGATGTAGGATTTACCGTTGATAACGGAGATTCTTGTAAAGTATTTCAAAATTGCACGTCTTGGTTGCCTGTTATTGCTTTTGCCGCCAAAGTAGGCGCCTTGGGGGATTAAACAGGCAGCATCATGACCGCACATGTAACAACCGTGGCCTTTGCCGGCATTGAAACCATTGCGGTGGATGTTCAGGTTCAAATGGCCAGTGGCTTGCCTGCCTTTACCATTGTTGGCCTGCCCGACAAGGCGGTGTCCGAAGCCCGCGAAAGGGTGCGTTCGGCCCTTTCGGCGATGGGGCTTTCATTGCCGCCCAAACGCATCACCATCAATCTTGCTCCGGCCGATTTGCAAAAGGAAGGCTCGCATTTTGATTTGCCAATTGCCCTGGGCCTGTTGGCGGTGATGGATGTGATCAGCCTGGAAGATGTTTCTTCCTGGGTGGTGTTGGGGGAATTGGGGCTGGATGGTTCGATCTCGCCGGTGGGGGGTGTTTTGCCTGCTGCAATGGAGGCCGCGGGCCGTGACTTTGGCATCATTTGCCCCAAAATAAACGGTACCGAAGCCCTATGGGCGGGCGAGCTGGATATTCTGGCTGCACCCAGCCTGATTTCGCTGATCAATCATTTCAAAGGCAGCCAGATTTTACCCCGCCCCGTTGCGTTAAAGGCCCCGGCATTATTGCAGGACCTGCCGGATCTGCGCGACATCAAGGGCCAGGAAAGTGCCAAACGCGCGCTCGAAATTGCGGCGGCAGGTGGGCATAATTTACTGATGAACGGGCCGCCCGGATCGGGGAAGTCGATGTTGGCCGCACGCCTGCCCGGCCTGTTGCCTGATTTGTCCGCAAGCGAAGCGCTGGAAAGTACCGTGATCCATTCGGTGTCCGGTATTTTGCCCGAAGGCGGGCTGGTCCGTCGCCGGCCTTATCGCACCCCGCATCATTCGGCCAGCATGCCGGCCCTGGTGGGCGGTGGGCATAAGGTTCGGCCCGGTGAAATTTCGCTGGCCCATCACGGGGTATTGTTTTTGGATGAATTGCCGGAATTTCAGCGCAATGTGCTCGATGCGCTGCGTCAGCCGCTGGAAACCGGGCAGGTATCGGTTGCGCGGGCCAATGCCCATGTGACCTATCCGGCCCGGGTGCAACTGGTGGCGGCAATGAATCCGTGCCGTTGTGGTTATTTGGGCGATGAAAACATGTCGTGCAGCCGGGCACCGCGCTGTGGCGAGGATTATCAAAACCGTCTTTCCGGCCCGCTGATTGACCGTTTTGACATTCAAATCGAGGTTCCCGCCGTCAGTGCCGAGGAACTGGATGCTCCGGCGAATGGCGAAACCACAGCCATTGTGCGCAGTCGTGTGCTGGCAGCCCGTGCGCGCCAGCAGGACCGTTATCGCGAAGATCGCCAGGTCAGTTGCAATGCCATGGCCGATGGCGACCTTTTAACCCGCCATGCCACACCCGATGACGAAGGCCGCAGCCTGTTGCAGGATGCAACACGGCGATTGCGTCTGTCGGCACGCGGCTATCACCGTATTTTACGGGTGGCCCGCACCATTGCCGACCTTGCCGAAACCGATATTGTCCGGCGAACACATATTGCCGAAGCCTTGATGTATCGTCAGATGATGTATCGTCGCGGATAAAGCGGGGATTGATTTGAAAAGGCGACAGGCAGCACGGGGAAGGGATTGGTCAGGCAGGGGCAGGCAAGACGGATGACGCGATGTCATTAAGGGAATGGGCAAAAAGAAAATCAGCCAAACCAGGTTTCTTCATCTTCAAGGCGGGAAAACCGGTAAACACCTGACGGCGGCACATTACGCATGGTATGGCCCACGCGTGCCGCTTTCAGGCCGAGGCGGCGCAAAATGCTGGCATGGACCGGGCAGCGAGGGCTGTAGGTGAATTGATAAAAACATCCACCCCGCCTGAGATAGCGAAATGCCCCGTCAAGAACCCCCATCACCTGACGCGGATTCATCGAAAGCAGCGGCAGGCCGCTAATCACCGTGCCAAGATTTTGTTCGGGGTAAAGGTTGGCTTTGCCCAGCCGGGTGGCATCCATGCAGACAACACGCGCTTGCGGGAAGCGATTGGCAAGGGTGTTGGCAAAATCCTGCCCGGCTTCGATCAATGTCAGGTCGTGCTGATCAAGGCCGCGCGCCAGCAGGCCACGGGTAAACACACCCGTTCCCGGACCAAGTTCCAGCACCGGGCCATTTTCCGGGCTTACTTCGCGGGTCATAAGTTCAGTCAGGGCCGGGCCAGAGGGGCTGATGGCGGCAACACGTTTGGGATCAGCGACCCAGGCGCGCAAAAATGGCAAAAGATCGGACATTGGGTTTCCATCCTTCGGAAAGCGGCGGGAACCGCTTGGCGTTTGTTGTAAGGCGCTCTTATATGGTCGATAGAAGGTGGTGATTTTGCGGCAAATTTGCCAGTTTTTGCCGACATCGCTGCCCGGTTTTTCCCCATGCTATTGGGCAAAAGATCATGGTTTTCAACCTAGTGCCGGTTCAGCAATTGATCGATGATTTCGGCCTTGCTCTGGTCGGCATAAAAGCTTGCCGGGACAATCAGGGTGCCTTTGCAGCCATCTTTGGCTTCAATCATGTAAATCGTGGCATCGTCGCCAGGATCGGTTCCGGCATCGACACTTCGGCTATGAACAATCCGCAAATCCTTGACCGGGTAGACAGGGCCGTCCCCATCACGCTGTACACCTTGATCGGTACAGACAAAATTGTGGGTGAAACCGTGTTTAACGGCATTATCCTGTAACTCTGACAGGTTCATAACGCTCTCCTCGGCTGGTTATTGTGTGTTTATAACGCGATAGCGTGCCGTGTGTTCCCGATAGTGGTTGACGCGCTTTGAAAGGCAGTGTGACGGGTAAATGTGGCATTCCCCTGTCAGCAATGTCAAAAAAACCTTCCATGAAACCAGCTTGTTCCCGTTCTCTATGCGTAAAACGCGTTGCGAACGGGCTCGCGCGACGGTGCGCGCGGCTTAAGAGCGATTGGCAAGGGCTTCACAGAAGCCCGCCTGCTGATTGAGGGCGGCATTGATCGGTTTTGATTCGTGCGGGTTGGTATGAGAGCCTGCTTTTGCCGGGGATTTTACGGGTTTTGGCTCAGATTTCGCGTTTCATGCCCTCGTGGCTGGCAACAAACCCCAGCCTTTCGTAAAAACGGTGGGCATCCTTGCGGCTTTTGTCGGTGGTAAATTGGACCAGGCTGGCACCCAGATCGCGGGAAATATCAATTGCCCGCAGGATCAGGGCTTCGCCAATTTTTTGACTACGATGGTGCGAGGAGACCCGCACTCCCTCGATCTGCGCGCGTAAACGTCCCTGGCGCGACAGGCCGGGGATCAGGGTAAGTTGCAGGCACCCGACAATTTCGGATGTAAGACAGGCAAGCAGATATTTATTGGGCAGGTCATCGCTGCTTGTTAATTCCATCTGGTCAAAGGCACGGTAATAACAATCGGGCAGCGGATCGGCGAGTTGTTCGCGGGTTTTGCCTTTTTCATCATCGGCCAAAAGGGCAACGATGGCAGGAAGGTCCGTTCGGTTGGCATAGCGAAAAACCAGGTCGGTCATGGGCAGTCTCCGAAACGGGAAAACGGGTTTGGTAGTTTGAGCAATGCGATGATCAAGGCCCTGCGCCAAATTCCCCGCCACAGAATAATTGGCAGGGAATTTGACAGTAAATGTTGCACGAACCCTGGCAGAAAACGTCGCCGTGATTTTGCTTAAGGCCGATATTTAATAGCCAATATCCCGATCCACTAAACCGGCGGGTGTTTCGCCGTTTTCAAGCCGGGCAATATTATCGGCAATCTGATCCACGGCCGGGCCGATCCGGGTGGCGGCGGCAATATGCGGGGTTAATCTTATTTTCGGATGATTCCAGAACGGGTGCCCTTTGGGCAAGGGTTCGTTGCGGGCCACATCCAAAAACGCCCCGCGCAGATGGCCGGTATCAACCAGGCGCAAAAGATCCTCTTCGATAATGGCGGTGCCGCGGGACGCATTGATAATGGCCGCATTGGCCGGCAGCTTGGACAGGCGGGCACTATCAAGCAAACCTTCGGTCTGGCGGGTGCGCGGCAGCAGGCAAATCAGAATATCGCTTTGGCCTAAAAACTCATCCAGGGTTTCATCGCCAGCAAAGGTGGCAACACCCTCGATGGCTTTCATGCGGCGGCTCCAGCCGGAAACATGAAAACCAAGATCGGACAGCCGGGTGGCAACAGCCGCCCCAAGCGCGCCAAGCCCCATCACGCCAACGCGAAATGTGCTGATTTCGGCCACATCATGCGGGTGCCATTCACCTTCTTTTTCATGGCGCAGGTAATGGTCAAAATCGCGCATGAAATGCAGGGTGGCATAGATGTGATATTCAATCATCTGCTGGGCCATGCCGGCATCTTCCAGGCGAATGATCGGCACATCATCGGGTAATGACGGGGCAGACAGCACATGTTCAACCCCGGCACCCAGCGAGAAAATCGCACGGACATTTTCCAGGTTCTTGATCATGCCCTGGGGTTGTTTCCATAACAGGGCGTAATCAATATCGGCCGGGTTATAATCCTCGTCCTGAGTGTAAATGATGTCGTCGGGCAGCCGGGTCGTCATCGCCTCTTTCCAGCGGGGTTCGTCGCCTTGCGAGGCGATAAGAATTTTGCGTGGCGCAGACGCAGGCATGGCTGCTCTCCTTTTTTGGTTTAGGGTATAGGCCCTATTTTGTTTGTTGGGGTGTGTTTCTATAACGCAAATGTATGCCGAGCGTTCCCCGGCCCCATATATTTGCCCCATATGTTTGCCGGATGTTTGCCGGGGGTAAGGGCATATCAGTGGGCAAAAATCATTGCCGGATCGCGGAAGGTTTTAAATTCCAGGCCATTGCCTGCCGGGTCGGTGACAAAGAACGTACCCTGCTCGCCCGGTTCGCCGACAAAACGGATTTTCGGTTCCAGCAGAAAGGCGACACCGGCATTTTTCAGGCGGTCGGCCAGGTCGTGCCATTGCTGCCATTCCAGCACTGCACCAAAATGCGGGATCGGCACAGCATCGCCATCAACACTGCCAAGACCGGCATTCTGACCGGCATCGGGGCGGACATGGGCCGAAAGCTGATGGCCGAAAAAGTCAAAATCGATCCAGTTTTCGGTCGAGCGTCCTTCGGCACAGCCCAGAATATCGATATAGAAAGTCCGGGTATCGGCAATGGATTTGATCGGAAAGGCCAGATGAAAGGGCG
This sequence comes from Thalassospira sp., assembly GCA_050299455.1. GTDB lineage: Bacteria > Pseudomonadota > Alphaproteobacteria > Rhodospirillales > Thalassospiraceae > Thalassospira. The sequence continues at coordinate 6,781 of JBNKVZ010000130.1, read as the reverse complement.
GGATATTCATATTGTTACTGTCCGGAAAATGAAGGAGCATCGCTGTTTGTTACTGTAAATCAGAATGATAACAGCAACAAAGCCGGAAATTGGCCCCACCCCGTTTTCCGCCCGCCAAACATTGCTTTTGTCAGCTTCGGCCTGCTTAACGCGGTTTAAGTCTGCCCTGTGATGCGGCGATAGAGGCTGTGTAATTCATAATCCTTGTTCGGGCCGACCACTTTAATTTTGGTTTCGAAATGATCAGTGTCCTGCCAGAACATGCGGTGATGATATATATCGTCGCCACATGGGTGATGATCCTGGGCAGAAAGGCCGTTTTCCGCCTCATTGTTGCGGGCGTCATTTGCTTGCGGGCTGAAATGCAGTAATACATAGCGATTGCCAAAACTGACCGGATCACGAAACAGCAATTCGATGGCATCTTCGTGCAAGACGAAATCATATTCCCGGTAGCCGTCAAATTTTTGTCCGTCAAAACGGTGCAAAACACCCTCTTCACGATAGCGCAGGCTGTTTGCGGCACTATCGACAGCATTAAAAAACCGGGCTGTTCCGGTGAAATGCCCCATATCCCCCATATTGCGCTCAAGGCGCCATTCGCCTTGCAGGCTGTTAAAAACGCGGTGGGCGGGATGTTCGGGTTTTAGGGCCATAACGGGCTTTCATGGGCGGGAAGGCGGGGCGTTGGCATATCCATCGGGATGGTGATTTTATTTCGATATCAAAATGGCATGTCTGATTTTTCATCAGCGACATGCCATTTAACAAGAGGATTGCGGCAAAAACAGATATTGCCAGATCGATAACCCAATCGGATTAATCCTTGGGCAGCATCAGGCCCAGTTTTTTGCCGCCAATGATATGAACATGAAGATGCGGCACATCCTGACGGCCGTGCTCGCGGGTATTGGCGATCAGGCGATAGCCATCCTCGACCACACCGGCCGCAGCCGAGATTTTGCCAATCGCGCGGGTATAGGCGACAATTTCTTCGTCCGAGGCATTCATGGCAAAATCGTCATAGGAGGTATAGGCCCCCTTGGGAATCACCAGAATATGGGTTGGGGCCTGCGGTGCAATGTCGTGAAAGGCCAGCACATGGTCATCTTCAAAAATCTTGTTGCACGGAATGTCGCCGCGCAGAATTTTGGCGAAGATATTTTCGGGATCATACGGTTTTACGGCCATCGGAACTCTCCTGAAACAGACGGGATATGACCCGGATTATTTGCTACGCGATGCCTTTTCGGCAATACCGGAAATGCCTTCGCGCTTGGCAAGAATGGCCCAGACATCATCGGGTTTCACCCCCTGGTCGGCCCATAATACCATTAGGTGATATAGCAGGTCGGCACTTTCGGACGCCACGTTTTCCGGGCCTTCGGCCAGGGCGGCAATCACGGTTTCAACGCCTTCTTCGCCCACTTTCTGGGCGATTTTGCGTGTGCCCTTGCTAAACAGTTTGGCCGTATAGCTTTCTTCGGGGTTGGCCCCCTTGCGCGCGGCCACGGTTTCATACAAACGGTCGAGAATATCGCCGTTAAGTGCTGTGGTCATTTTCCCGTCCTGCTTTCTGTCTTGCCCTTGGCAAACGGTCGATAAACGACATTCTCCGAAAATTGTTTCATTTTCGAAATGTTATGCGTCGCGCACCGGAATACCTGCCGCCTTCATGTGATCTTTGACATCGCGAATGCGATAGGTGCCAAAATGGAAGATCGATGCCGCCAGCACAGCCGAGGCATGACCCTCGGTAACCCCTTGAACCATATGGTCAAGTGTACCAACACCGCCCGAGGCAATGACCGGCACTTGCACCGCATCGGCAATGGTGCGGGTAAGCGGAATGTTAAAGCCCGACTGGGTGCCATCGCGGTCCATCGAGGTGACCAGCAATTCACCCGCGCCATATTCCGTCATTTGTTTCGCAAAAGAAACGGCATCTATTCCGGTTTCGTTACGACCGCCATGTGTGAAAATTTCAAACTTGTCCGGCCCGGTCGATTTGGCATCGATCGATACCACAATACATTGCGAGCCAAATTTGCGGGCAGCCTCGCGGACAAAGTCCGGATTTTTGACCGCCGCGGTATTGATCGAGACCTTATCCGCCCCGGCCAGCAATAATTTGCGAATGTCTTCCAGGGTGCGTACACCGCCCCCTACTGTTACCGGCATAAAGCAGGCTTCAGCGGTGCGGGCAACCACATCAAAAATGGTGTCGCGGTTATCGCTGGACGCGGTAATGTCGAGAAAGCAAAGCTCGTCCGCCCCTTCGGCATCATAGATGCGGGCCTGTTCAACCGGGTCGCCCGCATCGATCAGATCGACAAAATTGACCCCTTTGACCACGCGGCCATCCTTGACGTCCAGGCAGGGTATTACACGGGTTTTCAGCATGTCGTCTTCCTGTCGTTATGCCAGTGCGGCAATGGCTTTGGTCAGGTCAATACGGCCATCATACAGGGCACGGCCCGAAATGGCGCCGTCAATTCCGGCATCGGCCTGGGCTTTGATCGCCAAAAGGTCTTCCAGGGATGAAACCCCGCCCGAGGCAATGACCGGCGTGGAAATGGCTTCGGCCAGCGCCACGGTGGAAACGATATTGGGGCCACCCATGGCCCCATCGCGGTCAATGTCGGTAAAGATGATGGCAGCTACACCGCAATCTTCAAATTTTTGCGCCAGTTCCAGTGCGGTGATTTCCGATGTTTCGGCCCAGCCTTCAACGGCGACAAAACCATCGCGGGCATCAATGCCAACCGCAATGCGGCCCGGCCATTTGGCACAGGCCTCTTTCACCAGGTCCGGGTTGCGCAGGGCAATGGTGCCCAAAATGACGCGATGCACCCCTTTATTAAGCCAGTAATCAACGGTTTCCATATTACGGATGCCGCCGCCCAACTGCACCTTGGCGCGTGTGCCAACGGCGGCCAGAATGGAATCAACTGCCGCCCCATTGACCGGTTCGCCGGCAAAGGCGCCGTTTAAGTCAACCACATGGACCCAATGACATCCTTTATCGACAAATTCGCCAGCCTGGCTGCCGGGATCGTTATTAAAAACCGTGGCTTTGTCCATGTCGCCGCGCAACAGGCGAACACAGGCACCATCTTTCAGGTCAATTGCCGGATAAAGGTTCACTGTTCGGATTCCTGTATTTTTTTGGTGTAGTAATAGCCTTCGACCATTTTGCCGTCGATCATGGCGTAATAGGGATTAATGCCCCAGCGCACATATCCCATGTTGTGATAAAGGGCGATGGCTGCCGTTTGGGTTTCGCGTAAATCCAGTTTCAATACGCTGTACCCTTTTTGGCGGGCGAAATATTCAATCGCACGGACAATGGCCTTGCCATTGCCACCACCCCGTGCCCAGGGGGCAACAAAATGGCCGCTGATCTGGGCAGAATGGCGCTGGGATTCCAAATTGGATGGCGTTTCGATAAGTTGTGCCGCCCCGGAAATAACCCCGTCCACGCGCGAGACAAACAAATGCCGCCCCGGCATGAGCAAAACACCGCGCCAGTATTTTTCCATTTCCGGGCGACCCGGCGGTGTTAACCAGCCAAAGCCGCCGCCTTCGACAATTGCCTGGATACAGGCATCAACAATGTCCGACAGGTCACCGGGCGAAAGCTCGGTCACATATTCGGCAAAGACATTCGGGTTCATGGTGACGCTGGGTCCGCTCATGGTTTCCATCCCAGGAAATTCCCGATCAGGGTCAATCCTGTTTTTTGGCTTTTTTCCGGGTGAAACTGCGTGCCGATCATATTGTCACGGCCCACAATCGCGGTGATTTCGCTTCCGTAATCAACGCGGGCGAGACGCTGTGACGGGCTCGTGATGCGCATGTGAAAACTATGGACAAAATAGGCGTGATCACCACTGGAAATGCCCGCGAGAACCGGGTGGTTTTCCCCGGCATCATCGAGCATCAATTCGTTCCAGCCCATATGCGGAATTTTCAGCGACGGGTCGTTGGGTTCAATGGCGACCACTTCCCCATCAATCCAGCCCAGCCCGTCGGTATTGGCAAATTCGCGGCCAACCTTTGCCATGAGCTGCATGCCCACGCAAATGCCCATAAAGGGTTTGCCGCCTTTGATGACCTGTTCTTCAAGCATGTCCACCATGCCGCTTACGGCATCCAGGCCCGCCCGGCAATCGGCAAAGGCGCCCACACCGGGCAAGACGATATGGCTGGCATCGCGGACATGATGCGGGTCATCGGTGACGATGACATCGATGGCAAGGTTGTTTTCGCGGGCAGCACGCTCGAATGCCTTGGCGCAAGAACGCAGATTGCCTGAACCGTAATCAATAATCGCGACGGTCATGGGGTGGGGATGCTCCCGTAATAGGACGAAACAGGGGTCGGGGTGATGGCGGTATTTTTCACCGCCCGGTGCACATACTGGTACAGGGCGTTTTTTTCGCTGTTGCTGGCAATGATATCAACCATTTTCCAGCCCTGCTTTGCCAGCTTGCGGCGGCGCAGGTCGTTGGCGATCAGGCCAAAGCCGATGGAAACCACCAGATTAAGCAAAAAGTCCATTTCCGGGCCGCCATTGGCCAGATGAATCATCAGATTAACCAGCCCGGATGTCACCAAAAGGCCGATAAAGGCCAGCCATTGCCGGTGAAACAGCGCCCAAAGGCCGGTTAACAAAAAGGCCCAGAAATTGAAACCTTCGCGGACCAGAACCGCATCCTCGATCGGATCGGCATGGCCGGGGTGGATATGAACGGTATAAACCTTCATCGAAATTCAGACTTTCGCCCTGGAACCGTTTTATTAGCTCCGGGATGGATTGGCCTGGTTTCCAGGCTGGGAAACAGGGTGTTTACAGTGACCCGCCCAGAACACCCTTTGTTGACGGAATGGCATCGGATTTGCGCGGATCAATTTCGATGGCATCGCGCAAAGACCGGGCCAGTGCCTTGAAGCTGCTTTCGATAATATGGTGATTATTTTCACCATACAGATTTTCGACATGCAGCGTAATCCCGGCCGCCTGGGCAAAGCCCTGGAACCATTCCCGAAACAGTTCGGTATCCATATCGCCGATCTTGTCACGGGTGAAAGTCACATTCCAGATCAGGTAAGGACGGCTGGAAATATCCAGGGCCACCCGGGTCAGGGCTTCGTCCATTGGCAGAAGGCAACTTCCGTAGCGGGTAATGCCCTTTTTATCGCCAAGGGCCTTGGCAAAGGCCTGCCCGATCGCGATGCCGGAATCTTCGGTGGTATGATGGAAATCGATATGCAGGTCGCCTTTGGCGCGAACCGTCAGGTCCATCAGGCTGTGGCGTGAAAGCTGTTCAAGCATGTGATCCAGAAAACCCACACCGGTTTCGATGTCATAAACACCGGTGCCGTCAAGATTGACCTCGGCGGTGATCTGGGTTTCGTTGGTGTTGCGCTCTACGCGGGCCTTGCGCATGCAAAGGCTCCTTTCCTGCAAAATCAATGCGTCTGTCAGCAGGTTATTTAGCAACATCACACCATAATTGCCAGTTTAACTGCATACCTAATGGCCGCAAAAATCATAAAGGGTTAAAAACTGCACACTGTTGGCCCGCTGCCTTGTCCCGCCCCTTGACCCTGACTTTTTACGTGCTAACTCTTGACCCGAACACGTAAAGGCCAATTTCAGGAAGTTTTCATGAGCGATCAATCGCAGCAAAGCTGGCACGGGACGACGATTCTTTCCGTTCGCAAGGGTAATCAGGTGGTGATTGCCGGGGACGGACAGGTGTCCCTTGGCCAGACCGTGATCAAGGGCAACGCCCGCAAGGTGCGCCGTATTGGCGCAAAGCAGGACATTATTGTCGGCTTTGCCGGGGCCACCGCCGATGCCTTTACCCTGCTAGAACGGCTGGAAGCCAAACTGGAACGCCATCCCGGGCAAACCATGCGCGCCTGTGTCGAACTGGCAAAAGACTGGCGGACCGATCGTTACCTGCGCCGTCTTGAGGCCATGATGGCCGTTGTTGACCGTGATATTTCGCTGGTTCTGACCGGTATGGGCGATGTGCTTGAACCCGAAGATGGCATTATTGCCATTGGCTCGGGCGGGAATTATGCCCTGTCGGCGGCCCGCGCCCTGATTGACCAGGACATGGATGCCGAGGAAATTGCCCGCCGGGCCATGAAGATTGCCGGCGAAATTTGTGTTTACACAAATGGCAATGTCACGCTTGAAAAAATCGATGAGGCAAAGGACGTCGCCTGAGCGAGACGTCTGTCATCTGCGCCATAATTGCCCATTAAGGGGATTATCGCGTTACAAACCGGACCAAAATAAATGACACAGCAATTCAGCCCGCGCGAAATTGTTTCAGAACTTGATCGCCACATCATCGGACAAAAAGAGGCCAAGCGCGCCGTTGCGGTGGCCCTGCGCAATCGCTGGCGCCGCCAGCAACTGACCGAGCCGATGCGCGGCGAAGTTCTGCCCAAAAATATTCTTATGATCGGCCCGACCGGGGTGGGTAAAACCGAAATCGCCCGCCGCCTTGCCAAGCTGGCCGATGCCCCTTTCCTGAAGGTGGAAGCCACCAAATTCACCGAGGTTGGTTATGTCGGGCGCGATGTCGAACAGATCATTCGCGACCTTCTGGAAGTTTCCATCGATCTGACCCGCTCGATGATGAAACGCAAAGTTACCGCCAAGGCGGAACTTCAGGCCGAGGAACGTATCCTTGATAGCCTGGTGGGTGATAATGCCTCGGCCGAGACGCGCCAGAAATTTCGCAAGAAACTGCGCGAA